>JAACUG010000076.1 GCA_009993045.1 Cyanobacteria bacterium CG_2015-22_32_23 | reverse complement strand
GCAGGAAGTGAACGTCCATCCCATGAAGAGTGGGAACTTGACTCATTGATCAAGTTTGAGTAAGTTTCATAGAGCGGAAATAGTAACAAGAATTAATTTAAACTTATGAACAATTTATTTTTTGCTCTTATTTACCTTTATTTAATTATTTTTTATACCTAAAATTTGAACAATTATTACTCCATCGCCTTTATTTTAAAAGATTTTTAATCTCGAACTCAGGTATCATAAAATCTCATCAAACTTCAATTAATTAATGGAATTTTATTATCGATCAAGCTTAAAAAGTAGTCATATATAATCTACTAATAACTGACTATTTTAACATTGACATTCTACAGACTAAAAATGTAAAATTAATCTATGAAAGTTGTTAGATGGAATCAGGATAAAAATAAACAATTAATAAGAGAAAGGGGAATCTCCTTTGAAACTGTGTTAGGGAGTATCGATCAAGGTAATCTTTTAGACGACTATATCCATCCCAATCAAGAAAAATATCCTAATCAACGGTTAATGATCGTCAAAATACAAAATTATTGCTTTCTAATTCCTTATGTGGAAACGGAAACTGAAATTTTTTTTAAAACAATTATTCCTTCTCGAAAAGCGACAAAACAATATTTAGATAAAGATTTATGAATAAATTAAACAATGATGAAAAAGACTTATTAGCCTCCTTTGAGAATGACGAATGGGAGTCGGTAGGAAATGTGACACGTCTTCAGCAAATACAAAGTTACGCAAAAGCAACTCTAGCAAAAGATAAACGAATTACATTAAGATTATCTTCCCTTGACTTAGAGGCAATTCAAACAAAAGCGATCGAAGAAGGAATACCCTATCAAACATTAATTTCTAGTATTTTACATAAATTTGTTACGGGTAGATTAGTAGAATCCCAAGATTAAAAAGTTTATAATTTATTGACCTGATCACAAATTATTTTGTCATTCAATTTCAAGAGTTCGATCAAACTGCACCCCTTTCATCGATCAAACCTTTCATAAAATCTCATTAAATTTCAATTAATTAATAGAATTGCCTAATAAACTGCTTTGCAATAAATCATATTTTTATAAAAAATTAGTCTCCATAATGACTTTTTGCCCTAATAATTAAGATTGTTTTATCATCAGGAATAATTTCAGATAGGATTCTATCCTTGATATTTAAACGATAAGAATATAAACCTTTTAAATAACCTTTTAAGGGATTATAATTTGTTCTTATTTTTCAGAATATTTAATAGGAGGATTGTCTTGATTTTTTATATCTTCTAATATGGGAATAATCGTAGAATTTGCGTGGTGTGTTTTTTGATTTTTGACGTATTTGATCGCTTGATCTAAATTTTTGTGACTAATAGAAAAAACTCCGTAACCTTTTTGCCATTGAAAAGAGGAAAAATATTTTTCTGTGAGATAATGAGAAGTGCTGCCTTTAATTTTTTGCACATATTCCGAGATAGATATTTTAGGAGGAATAGAAACAATAACATGAAGATGATCAGACACTCCATTAACACTATGAACGATACAACTAAAATAATTAGACTTGCCAATTATATAATTGTATAAATCATCTTCATATTTAGGTAAGATTAAAGGAAGTCTATCTTTTGTACCCCAAACAAGATGATAATATAAACGCCATAAAGCCATAGTTTACCTTTATAAACATCTCTGAAATAATTTTTGATAATAACGTAACGAAAAAATATGTCTATCTGTTAGTTAAATATTAAGATATTTTTCATGGCAATACTCAATAATATTACCATTATCTTTTAGAAAGTAGGGCAGTCAGCACCACCCCACCAAAAGCCTTAGAAATAATCTTGTAAAGCCTTAACCTGTAAAGGTTCAGACTGGAGAGATCGAATTGCCTCCACCGTTGCTTTAGCGCCAGCGATGGTGGTAATAATCGGTAACTTATAGTCTAAAGCCGATCGCCGAATTTTACGCCCGTCCATTTGGGTTTCTTCTTCACTATTAGGAGTGTTGATGATGAATTGAATTTGCTTATTTTTAATAGCATCAACTACATGAGGACGACCTTCGTGTAATTTTAAAACTAATTCAACGTTTTTGACTCCATGATCAAGTAATACCTTTTTAGTACCGCCTGTCGCAACTATCTTGAAGCCCAACTCCACCAAGTCTTTAGCTACGGGTACAATGGCTTCTTTATCCCTGTCATTCATGGAAATAAATACTGTACCTGATGTATGAATTGCTACTCCAGCACCTATTTCAGCTTTAGCGAATGCCTTACCAAAATCCCTGTCTATGCCCATAACCTCCCCTGTACTCCGCATTTCAGGACCAAGTAAAGTATCTGTACCTACAAATTTATTAAAAGGTAACACTGCCTCTTTAACTGCAACGTGTTTAGGGATAATTTCCTCTGTTACTCCCAACTCTTTAAGAGTTTTTCCTGACATCACTAAAGAAGCAATTTTTGCTAAAGGTCGTCCTATGGCTTTCGACACAAAGGGTACAGTACGGGATGCTCGAGGGTTAGCTTCTAAGATGTAACAAGTGTCTCCTTGTACAGCATATTGAATATTCATTAAACCCACTACTTTTAAGGATTGTGCCAGTTTTTCTGTCCATGTACGCAAAGTGTTGACAGTGGTTTCAGAAAGAGTAATATAAGGAATTGAACAAGCAGAATCTCCCGAATGTACTCCTGCTTCTTCAATATGCTCCATAATACCACCGATAACGACTTGTCCTGTCAGATCACAAATAGCGTCAACGTCCACCTCGATGGCATTTTGCAGGAATTTATCGATTAAAATAGGATGATCTGGCTCAATGTCCACAGCATATTTCATGTATTGTTCTAACTCAGCATCATTATAAACAATCCGCATACCACGACCACCAAGTACATAAGAAGGACGAACTACCACAGGATAACCGATTTTGTTAGAAATGATTTTCGATTCTTGAAAACTCCGTGCGATACCATTGGGTGGTTGTTTAATCTCTAATTCACCTAAAATCGCTTCGAATTTTTCTCGATCTTCAGCAGTATCTATAGAATCAGGAGAAGTACCCCAAATTTTAGTGGTTACGGTAGTATTAGGATCTGCAAGATAGTTTTTCAACGGTAGTGCTAATTTTAGGGGAGTTTGTCCGCCGAATTGAATAATTATTCCTTCAGGATTTTCCGCCTCGATGATGTTTAATACGTCTTCTTTTGTCAACGGTTCAAAATAAAGGCGATCGCTAGTATCGTAATCAGTGGAAACGGTTTCAGGGTTAGAGTTAACCATGATGGTTTCAAAACCAGCATCTTGAAGAGAGAAAGAAGCATGACAACAACAATAATCAAATTCTATACCTTGACCGATACGATTAGGGCCACCTCCTAAAATCATGACTTTGCGTCTATCGGTAGGGATACTTTCATTTTCTCCTGCTTCATAGGTGGAGTAATAATAAGGAGTAAAGGCTTCAAATTCTGCTGCGCAAGTATCAACTAATTTATAAATAGGCAAAATTCCCAAAGATTTACGGAAATCTCTCACTTCGTCTTCCGTGGTTTTGGTGGCAAAAGCAATTTGGCGATCGCTAAAACCATGTTGTTTAATAAAACGCATTTCGATGGAGGTAAGTTGTTTTAATGGCTTACGTCTGATGTACTTTTCGATTTGTACAATTTCTTGCATTTTATCCAAAAACCAAGGATCAATGGCGGTTAATTCATAAATTTGCTCAACACTCATGCCTAAACGAAAACCATGATAAACACTAAAAATTCTTTCAGGAGTAGGAGTGCGTAATTGAGAGCTAATTTGCGATAAAGTAGGTAAGGACTCATGTTTATCACAGCCAAAGCCAAAACGACCAGTTTCGAGAGATCTTAGGGCTTTTTGGAAAGATTCAGCAAAAGTACGCCCGATAGCCATAGCTTCCCCTACAGACTTCATTTGTGTAGTTAAAGTGGAAGATGAGCCGGGGAATTTTTCAAAAGCAAAACGAGGAATCTTAGTGACAACATAGTCTATAGTCGGTTCAAAAGAAGCAGGAGTTTTCTTAGTAATATCGTTAGAAATTTCATCTAAACTGTAACCAACGGCTAATTTAGCGGCAAATTTAGCGATGGGGAAACCTGTAGCTTTTGATGCCAAAGCAGAAGAACGAGATACACGAGGGTTCATTTCAATGACAATAACGTCACCATTGAGAGGGTTAACGGAAAACTGAATATTTGAACCTCCTGTTTCTACTCCAATCTCTCGAATAATTGCCTTAGAATAATCTCTTAAACGTTGATATTCTTTATCGGTTAAAGTTTGAGCGGGAGCAACGGTGATAGAATCTCCAGTATGGATTCCCATAGGATCAATATTTTCAATGGAACAGATAATCACTACATTATCCTCCAAATCTCGCATCACTTCTAACTCATATTCCTTCCAACCAATAAGAGATTTTTCCACGAGAATCTGAGACATGGGAGACGCATCAATCCCAAATTTCGCCATTTCTTCGTATTCTTCTTGGTTATAAGCAATACCTCCACCAGTACCCCCCATGGTAAAAGCAGGACGTATAATCAAAGGATATGAACCAATTTCTTCCCCTACTGCTTTAGCTTCATCCCAGTTACTAGCAATACCTGAAGGGCATACTGGCACACCAATTCTTGCCATGGCTTCTTTAAATAATTCCCTGTCTTCGGCCATTTTTATGGCAGGTAATTTAGCGCCAATCAATTCAACGCCATATTTATTTAACACTCCAGATTCTGCTAAAGATACGGCGGTATTAAGAGCAGTTTGTCCTCCCATTGTAGGTAGAAGTGCGTCAGGTCTTTCTTTTGCGATTACTTTCTCGACAATTTCGGGGGTAATAGGTTCAACATAAGTACGTTCAGCGGTCTCAGGATCTGTCATAATAGTGGCAGGATTAGAGTTAACTAATACTACTTCATACCCTTCTTCTCGTAGCGCTTTACAGGCTTGTGTACCAGAATAGTCAAATTCACAGGCTTGTCCAATAACAATCGGTCCTGAACCTAAAATAAGAATTTTGTTTATATCTTCACGACGTGGCATAGATTTATCGCTTTAACTCTTTAGTTTATATCGAACTTAGATGATCTCGATCATTGTAATCTAATCAGTAAATAAATTCTCGATTTGTTTATCCAGATTTTATGACAACCGAAGTCATTAACTGTCTTGTTGCGCTTGTTGAAATATTTTAGCGGCAAATTCGGGATTTTCCCTCATACGTCGAAATAATAAAGGCATATTTTGATAATGTTGCTTAATTAAGTCCTCATCTTGTGAAGGAATACGCCCTGCTAAAAAGATTAACTCCTCTTCATCTAAATTAAGATACTCTGCTAATTTCCTAATTAACTCTTCTTTTGGTGCATAATCAGGGCGACTATTTTCTAACTTAGAAAGATAAGTAAAATCAATGCCTAATTGTTTCGCTAACTGCCTTTGGGTATAGCCTTTTTGTTTTCTTGCTTCTTTGATTAACATCCCAAAATCTATTATTTCTATCATTTTTTTCTCCTTGAACAAAAAACCACTATTTTAGTTGACGAAAAAATCAACATTAGTTATCATGATAATGTCATGTTGAATAAAAAGTCAAGTTTGCTATTATGAGTCAAGTTGAAGTCAAAGAAAGTAAAGATCAAATAATGTTAGCTTTTGGGCAATTATTCGCACAATATCAACTAAAACAGTCGAAAGTTGAAACAAAGGAAGAAGCCGTAGAGAAAGAAAAAAATAAGGCTTTATTAACCAAAGTCGCTGATTATACCGTTAATAATATTGTTAATAGTATGGCTACTTTACAGTTAGATTTTAGTAATTTAACTAAAGAAATAGCAACTAGATTACAAACAGAATCTGAGGTTTTAATAGAGCTAAAAAAAGCCATAACTGTTGAAACAGAAAAGTTAGCCCAATTGCAAAAAGTTCGTTTAGTTGCTGATGCTTTATATATTTTAAGACAAGAACATCAAGAAAGATTAACTTCTCTTGAAACTCAAATTGAAACAGCACAAAATAATATAACTTTACAAAAAGAAAAATTCCGTAAAAACTGGGAAAAAGAAGATGCAGAATTTACCATAAAAATAGCTGAAGAATTAGAACTTTTAACTCAACAAAGACAAGAGTTAGAAGCTGATTTTAACTATCAATTAGAAATAGGAAGAAAAATTAAAAGTGATCAATATGAAGAAGAAAAAAGAAATCAAGAAAGAGAATTACGGTTAACAGATTTAGATAAAAATAAACTTTGGCAAGAAAGAGAAACTATTTTAAATAGTCAAGAAGAAGAATTTAATAGTAATCAGAAAAAAATTGAAGGTTTTGAAGAGCAAATTAAAACAGAAGTAAATAAAGCTCGTGGTGAAGCCATTAAAGAAGCTGATAGAGAAGCTCAAGTTAAAGTTAATTTACTCGAAAAAGAATGGGAATCAACTAAACAAGGTTATGAATTTAAACTATTATCTTTAGAAGCTAAAATTCAGCAACAAACTGAACAAATAGAAGCCATTATTACACAACTTCAAAACGCCACAAATCAGGCTCAAAATTTAGCTTTAAGAGCTTTTCAACCTAATAATTAATTCTCCTAAATTTTCTTATCATTAGGGTATATATTGGCGACAATTATATCAAGATTAAAGACTTATGCAAAAATAGCTTTTAATTACTTATAATCTTAAAACTTAAAGGATTAAGGTAGTAAGTAGAGAAGTTATAAATATGAATAATTGAAGTCTTAAAAACAAACTTTATTAACAATAAAAAGGGTAAAAATATGTCCATTAATTCTAAAAGTACCAAAGCAGAAATTTTAGCAGCTTATCAAGAATTAGAACAAGAAAAATCTAATTTACAAAAGCAAGTTGAATTAGGGCAAAAACAATCTCAAGTGCAACAAAAAGCCTTAGAAAATGCTCAAAAAATAGTCAATAATCCCCCCGTAAAATCTGTACCTAAACCTCCTGAAAATCTTTCTTTAAACTCTATGAATAAAATTAATAATATTGAACAAGTCATCCAAAATTTAGAACAGTTACAAATAGGTTTTGGTAGTGCTGTTAGTCAACTTTCGGAGCAATTAATTACCGAAGCATCTACTTTAGAAAAGTTAGAAAATGATATTCAATTAGAGTTAAATCAATTGCAAGAATTACACGATTTAGAAACTATTGAAGATGATACTTTAAACAATTTATTAGCTACTTATGATGAGAGTACTAAAAGTTTATTTAATGAGTATAATCAAAGACAAGAAATTTTAGGACAAGAGTTAGATACTCTGAAAAAAGAATGGCTAAAAGAACAAGAAAATAAACAACGAGAAATTAAACTTCGTAACGATAATTATCTTAAAAATAAACAACGAGAAAACGAAGAATATCAATATAATTTAACTTTAACTAGACAACTAGATCAAGAAAATTTTGAACAAGAATTAAATCAACTTTATAAGGATTTACAAGAAGTTCGTCAACAACAACAAAAACTATGGGAAAATCGAGAAAAAGATCTTAGTAATCTAGAAAAAGAATATGCGATCGCCAAACAAAAAGTAGAAGAATTTGAGGCAAAATTAGAGACAGAAATTAAAAAAGCTAAAGAAGAAGGTAAAGGAATTGGTAATTATCAAGCAAAAATAAAAACCGATTTAAGACAGAAAGAAATTGAAGGAGAAACTCAAAATTATCAACTCAGAATACAAGCCTTAGAATCGACTATTTTAAGTAACGAAAATCGTTTAAATAATCTCTCACAACAACTAGATTCTGCCTTAAAACAAGTCCAAGATTTAGCGGTAAAAGCCATTGAAGGAGCATCTAATCGTAACTCTTTTGAAGCCATGAAAGAAGTTGCCCTCGAACAAGCTAAAAATCAAGCTAAAAATAAATAATTAGGAGTTATTTAATTCCCCTAAATCCCCAATACTTGAGACTTTTAAAGACATCTTATCAATATCTCATTTCCATCAAAGATCAAAAACACTTAATCAGCAAAAGTGAAAATAAATTTTTGTATAGCTTAAGTTAATTAAAATATATGTAATCTTTGTTTTTTGCCCTACTTTTTACAGTTAATTTATTTAACTAATTTGAGCTTATTATTAGAGAATAATCTCTCCTTTCCAGTTTTAATTACTATATATAAAATTGGCACAAGAAATAAACTTAAAAAAGTAGCAATTAACATTCCACCAAAAACTGCAGTACCTAAAGATTGACGACTTCCAGCTCCTGCACCTGTAGCAATTACAAGGGGGAAAATACCAATTAAGGTTGAAATTGCTGTCATTAAAATCGGTCTTAATCGCTGTTTTGATGCCTCAATAACTGCTTTGACAATGGGTAAACCTTCTTCCTGTAATTGGTTAGCAAATTCCACAATTAGAATAGAGTTTTTACTAGCTAATCCGATTAACATAACTAACCCAATTTGACAATAAACATCATTAGGAAATCCCCTTAACATTTGTGCTAATAATGCTCCTAATATAGCAAGAGGAACAGCTAACATAATAATCAAAGGATCGATATAATTTTCATATTGTGCCGCTAAAACTAGGAAGACAAATAACAATCCTAAACTAAAGATAATTAAGGCTAAATTTCCTGCACTAATTTCTTCTAATGAAATACCCGTCCATTCATAGCTAAATCCGAGGGGAAAAACTTGTTTGGTTAAATTATCTACTGTTGTAATAGATTGTCCTGAACTAAATCCAGGGGCAGTTGAGCCGTTAATTTCAATGGCACGGAAAAGGTTATAATGTTGAATCTTTTGCGCACCAGTAACAGATTTTACGGTGACTAAATTCGATAACGGAATCATTTGATTATTGCTTGAACGAACGTATAATTTATTAATATCTTCAGGATTTGAGCGAAATTGTTGATCAGCTTGTAAATATACTCGATAGGTGCGTTGTTGCATGGAAAAATCATTGACATATTCGCCACCTAAAGCCGTTTGTAGGGTAGTAAAAATATCATCGAAATCAACTCCCAAAAGTTTCGCCCTTTCTCGGTTAACTTCAATGGATAATTGAGGGCTATTAGCGGCAAATTGAGTAAAAACTCTTTGTAATCCTGGGGTTTGATTCGCCACTCCCAAGAATTGCCCCATTGTCGCTACCATTGATTCTAAATCAACATTGATACGACGATCTTGTAATTGGAAAGAAAAACCGCCAAAAGTACCTAAACCTTGAATAGCTGGAGGATTAATCGGGATAATTCGAGCTTCGGGAATCATGGCAAATTTACCAAATAGCTTACCAGTAATAGCTTGTACCGTTTGATCAGGATTACTACGCTCACGCCAAGGTTTTAAAGGAGTAAAAATGATTCCCTGATTAGGAGTACTACCACCGAAACTAAAACCACCAATGGCAAAAGTAGCCAAAACTTCAGGCATTTGTAACATTTCAGCTTCTACCTTTTTCATCACCTCGCTAGTGTATTGTAAAGAAACTCCTTCTGGGGCTTGAATTATGGTAATAAAGTATCCTTGATCTTCTTCTGGTAAAAAAGCCGTGGGAGTTTTTGCGTATAACCACCCAGTAAAACCGATTAAAACAATAAAAATACCAATCACAAATAGTTTCAGGTGAGTTAATAATCGTAAAGATTGATCATATTTTTGAGTTACCCAATCGAGAAAGCGATTAAAAAGATTGAAAATACCTTGTAACCATGCAGGGGGATGTTGCCCTTTGCGTAAGAGTAAACCACACAGAGAGGGAGTGAGGGTAAGGGCTAAAAAAGTTGAAATAAGGATAGAAAAGGCGATAGTTAATGCAAATTGACGATATAACGCTCCCGTTGTGCCAGGGAAAAAAGCAACGGGAATAAATACCGCCATCAACACCAAAGAAGTGGCAATAACCGCTCCAAATAACTGTTTCATCGATTCACTAGCCGCCTCATGGGCTTCCATATTCTTCTCCTCGATATAACGGTGAATTTGCTCCACTACCACGATGGCATCATCTACCACTAAACCAGTCGCAAGGGTTAAACCGAATAAAGTTAGAGTATTAATAGAAAAACCAAAGACTTTAACAAAGGCAAATGTACCGATTAAAGATAAAGGAATAGTTAAAGAAGGGATTAAAGTTGTGCGCCAATCTTGAAGAAAAACGAGGATAATTAACACCACCAAACCTATAGAAATTAAAAGAGTGATAACTACTTCCTTCATGGATTCTTCAATAAATGCCGTGGTATCAAAGGCTAATTTTGCTTGAATACCAGTGGGAAATTCTTTTGATAAAATCTCCATTTCTGTCTTAACTTTTTTTGCCACCTGTAAAGCATTTGAACCGGGTAACTGATAGATACCAATACCCACCGCATCTAAGCCCCTAAAGCGTAAGAAAGCCCCGTAATCCTGAGAACCAAGTTCCACCCTACCGACATCTTTAAAGCGAACTATACCGCCATTCTCATCGGTTTTGATGATGATATTTTCAAATTCCTCTGGGTAAATAAGTTGACTAACAGCTTTTAAATCTAATTGGTACTCTTGTCCTTGGGGTGCTGGTTCAGCCCCTATTTTCCCCGCCCCAACTTGAATATTTTGCTCTGATAACGCTCTAGTTATATCCGTAGTGGTTAATCCTCGACTTGCCAACCGATTCGGATCAAGCCATAGCCTCATAGCATAACGTCTTTCACCAAAAATCCTAACATTACCAACCCCTTCAATTCTTTTGATGGCATCAACGATGTAGCGATCTGCAAAATTACTTAAAAAAGTATTATCGTATTCTTTGTTATCGCTAAACAAACCAAAACCCATCAATATGTTATTAGATTGTTTACTGACGCTAACTCCTGTTCTTTTTACACTATCAGGTAATTGAGATTCCACGATAGATACTTGATTTTGCACATCCACCGCCGCTAAGTCTTTATTGCGATTAGCTTCAAATGTAGCGATAATACTGCTAGTGCCATCATTACTGCTAGTAGAGGAAATATATTTTAAACCTTCTACCCCATTTATTTGTCTTTCGAGAATATTAGTGACGGTATTTTCTACCACTTCCGCATCTGCACCTTCATAACGGGCTGTAACTTGAATTTGAGTCGGGCTAATATCAGGAAAACGATCAACTGGTAGAGTAACAATACTAATCATACCAACTAAGAGGATAATTAGAGCGGCAACGGTGGAGAAAACAGGACGTTTAATAAAAAAATCTACAAACATATATATTAGGAGTTAGGAGATAGGAGACAGTAGATAGGAGTAATTAGAATAAAATTTAGGATTTTTGGTTACGAGTTTCAATTGTCTTAGAGTAAGAATATAGTAATTTACTTACTTCATTAAGATCTATTAATAATATTTCTGTATTACCATAATTGAGATCTTTGGCTAAAATTAAATAATATCGAGATTCTTCTAGGGATGCTTCAGCTATGTTCAGAAATCTTATTTTTTCAGCTAAAGTTTTTCTTTTAAAGCCTTCTGCTATATTAGCTGGAACTGAGACAGATGCTCTTCTTAATTGAGAGGTTAATCCGTAAGTTTCAGAAGAGGGAAAATTTTGAGTAAGACGATAAACAGATAAAACAAATTGATGAGCTTTTTGCCACACAATCAAATCTTGAAAAGTTTTAGCAGGTTGATTATTCATTATTTTTTTTACGATAGATAGCACTCTAATTTTTTGACTAAGATTTAGTATCTCCCATCTCCCATCTCCCATCTCCCATCTCCTATCTCCCATCTCCTATCTCCTATCTCCCATCTCCCATCTCCTATCTCCTATCTCCCATCTCCTATCTCCTATCTCCCATCTCCTATCTCCATAATAGGAGTTTCATCTCTTAAATTCATAATTCCTGCGGTTACAATGCGATCGCCCACTTTTAAACCATCCAAAACTTGATAATCATTACCTTGAAGACTACCAAGAGTAACTAAAGTTTGTCGAGCGATAAATTGGGGTTTGTCAGGAGTAGAATTTTCCATGGGTTGTGCCACAAAAATAAAGGTTTTATCTCCTAAACGAGACACCGCCGTGGCAGGTACAACAATACCTTGTCCTTCATTCCAAATGATTTTTGTTTGAACTGAACCCTGATTGAACAGGTTTTGTGATGAATTTTCAAGGGTAGCTTTAGCTAAAACTAATTGAGTATTAGCCGTTACATTAGGAGAAATAAAACTAATTTTTCCTGATGATACCCCTTTGCCTTGACTATCTAAAATAACCACAGGTAAACCTAATTTCAAGTCTTTTGCTTTCTCTAAAGGAATAGAGAAATTCACCTCTAAGATATTATTTTGAGTGATAGTAGTTAAATCATCCCCAGAATCAACATAATCTCCAATTTTAATCGGTATATCTCCCACAATTCCTGTGAAAGGTGCGGTAATATCAGTTTTTTTGATTCTTACATCGATAGAGTTTATTCTTGCTTTTGCTTGTGATACATCTGCTTGAGCTTGAGCAATTTCTTCTACCCTCGCTCCATTTTCTAATCTTCTTAAATTCTGTGTAGCTTGTTCTACCGTTGCTTTCAATTCTTTGACATCAGCTTTTCTCCCCTTAGTTAAAGCATCTAACCTTCTTTGTGCTTCCGTTAAGGAGGATAAAGCCTGTCGTTGAGTTTTCAATCTTTCTGCAAATTGATCTTCAGAAATAGCTCCTTCTTCTTGTAACTTTTTATATCTTGTAACTCGATCTTCCGCTAACTCTAACTCCGCTTTAGCAGACTCGATTTGAGCTTGTGCTTGAGCAATTTCTTCAGGGCGAGCGCCTCCTTGAGCATTATTTAACCTTGCTTTCGCCTGATTTAACTCTGCTTTAGCCTCCGCAATATCTTCTTTTCGGCTTCCTGCTTGTAATTGTGCTAAACGAGCCCCCGCATTTTGTAATTGAGCTTGTGCTTGGGCTAAATCTGCTTGTAATTCATTACTTTCTAAAGCAAAAATGACCTCCCCTGCTTGAACTGTTATTCCTTCACTAGCTAAAATTTGAGTAATTCTTCCATCTACTTCCGACTTAATCGTAACACCCTTAGTAGCTTCTAAAGTTCCTATTACAGTACTACTATCTTCTAAAGATTTGCTAGTGACAGTTTCTAACTTAACGGGTATAGCTTGAGGTTGCCCAGTCATCGCCCTTGCTGGAGGCTTATTTTCTTTATGGTTACTAGCTAACCACCATTTCACCCCACCTCCTGTTACTACAGTGAGAAAAATTAAGGTGAATAATAACCCCCAACGGGAGAAAGTTTTTTTCTTAGTTTCTTGATGAGAAGACAAAATTTGTAATTCTTCTTCAATATTTGATTCTTCCACAGGAGATGGAGATTTAGGATTAACCATATCAGTTACACAAAGATTAAGTTTTATGGCAAAGTTTTAATAATTTATTATATCATTATACTATATCAAATTGATATAAAATTTAAAAAATTCATGTTAGAGTTAGCAACCCTAGGATTACTACAAAAAGAACCACTCCACGGCTACCGTCTTAAACAACAAATGGAATTATTTATGAGTGGGTGTATTAGCGTCAATTATGGTGCAATTTATCCCCTTTTAAAACGTTTAGAAGATAAACATTTAATTCAAGTATTTACGGAAGAAGAAAACAATAATCCTCGTAAAATTTACAGTATAACTTCAGAAGGTAAAGAGAAATGGTATGAAAAAATGTTAGAACATCCTCATGAAAGTTGGATTAATTCTCGTTCTCGTTTTATGATTAAATATTTCTTTTTTAGTTATTTAGAAGTTCAAGAAAGATTAAAATTATTAGAACATCGTTTCATGACTTGTAAATTATATTTAGAAAAAAAAGAATTAGATTTTGAGTTTGTTTGTAGTGATCCTTATCAATTAGAGGCTTGGGAAAGATATAAATGGGCAATCATTGATGAAATTAACTGGTTAAAAATTCAAAAGGTAAATTTAACCAAAACATTATCGGTAATAGGAAATTTCTGAGAATTAATTAGAAGTCAAAATTTTTATCAAAGTGCAAAACTCAATTTTGATTTTTAAATAATTTTAAACTATAATTATCAGGTATTTAGACAAAATCAAGAAGATTTATTGTCTTTTATTAAAATAACCACTTAACACTATGACTGGAAAAGTAATAGATAGTGGTGCTAACAGTATCCTTTTGGTGTTACTGCCTCTAGCGTTAATGACAATAGTATTATTTGTCTTTTGGCCTGTAATCGTTGGTATTTTTATCTTCGCATTAGGCTATAAAATATGGCAAAGATACCATTTCAAACAACTATCTGAACAAATCAATCCTATTTTTAATCAATTAATTCAAGCCCATCAAGGTTGTTTAACGGTGGTAGATCTTACCACTAAAACTGACTTGAATGCTAAAACTGCCCGTTGGTATTTGGAACAAAAAACCTTAGAATATGGTGCAGTAAAAAGATTATATGAAAATAAAGGCATTGTTTATTATTTCTTAACTGCCAACGCTTTAGGTAGTATATTTGACGATAGTGAGCCAGATGATGATATTGACTTAGCACCTGAATCTAATTTAAGCACTTCATTTTCTAACCCGACAACCGTTGTTGAATCTGTCACTAACATCCCCGAAGCTAGTAAATCTTCCACAACTACAGTAATTCCTCTCCAAGCCATTCCTCCTGTTTCTTCACTTTCTCCCATTCCTAACCCCACAGAAGAATCATTGGCAAATTCCTCTACAGTAGAAATAGAAACTAATAATAATGCTGTGACTCAGAGTGAATTAGCAAAACGTTTAGAAGTACATCCTAGCACGGTGGGTAAACGTAAATCTGAGGCTGATTTTCCTTTATGGAGTCAAAGTAGAGATCCTGATGGTTTATCTTGGAATTATGATGAGGTTAGTAAACTGTTTATACCTGACTCCTAGCTTATTATCAAATACTTCTCAATTCTAAAGATTTTGACAGTTTTTAGATAACTAAACTACCGTAGTGATTGTGGGCATTGCCCACCCTACTAATTACTTACATAACCATTCCGCCGTCAACATTAAAAACTTGCCCAGTGATATAGTTAGAGGCGTTATCAGCAGCTAAAAATCTAATCATTCCCGCAATTTCCTCTGGTTTACCGTAACGGTTAAGGGGAATTAGTTTTAAAATTTCCTCTGCTTGTAAACCATGTGTCATGTCAGTTTCGATAAATCCAGGGGCGACAGCATTCACTGTTACATTACGACTAGCAAATTCTTTGGCTAAGGTTTTGGTTAATCCAATAACTCCTGCTTTGGCTGCACTATAGTTAGCTTGTCCTGCATTACCCATTTGCCCTGCTACCGATGAAATATTAATAATTCTACCGCTTTTTTGTTTCAACATAATTTTACTAGCGGCTTTACAACATAAAAACACTCCTGTTAAATTTAAGTTGATAACTTGTTGCCAATCTTCTAATTTCATTCGCAACAATAATGTATCACGAGTAATACCAGCGTTATTGACTAAAATATCTACTCTTCCCCATTTATTGGTAGTTTCTTTAAACATAGCTTCTACCGCTTCTTGTTGTGATACATCAGCACCAATGGCCATGGCATCTCCCCCAGCTTCGATAATTTCTTTAACAACATTATCAGCGGCTTGACTGTTACTAGCATAATTAACTACAATTTTTGCCCCTTCAGAGGCTAAAGCAATAGCGGTAGTTTTACCAATACCTCTGGATGCACCTGTAATGATAGCGACTTTATCTGTTAATCTTTGTAAATTTTGCTGTAATAATTCCATATTATATAAAAATAAACTATAAGCAATAATGGATAATATTTAATTAAATAGAGATAAACTATTGTCAAACCAATATTCTTAATTGCCCTTATTATTGTCAATTATCTATTATCAATTGTCAATTATGATCGCCTATATTTTTGTTGTTCATGGTAGTCGAAACCCTAACTATCGTCATCAGTTACATAAACTTACAGAAAACATTACTAAACTTTTAAGTAAGGAAGGATTTTCACCATTATTAACTACCGCTTATTTAGAGTTAGAGAATCAACCTTTATCCTTTAAGATTAGCGATTTTGCTCAAGAATGTGCCATCAAAGGTTATGCCACTCTTAAAATATTACCTTTATTCTTATTATCAGGCACTCACGTTTTACAAGACATACCTCAACAAGTCGAAATTGCACGTTTATCTTCTTCTATTCCCCTAGAATTGATGCCCCATTTAGGAAAAAGTGAAGATTTAATGGCATTATTACAAAATAAATATCAACAACAGCCTACCACTCACCGCATTTTACTCTCTCATGGCACAAGTATTACCCAAGGAAATCAGGAAATAAAAGCCATCGCTCAAAAATTAAATGCTAATATCGCTTATTGGTCAATTTTCCCTTATTTTGCCAATATTATTGATAATTTACTTAATTATAATCCTGAAAGTATAGCTATTGTTCCTTACTTTTTATTTTCTGGTAAAATTACAGAAACGATTGAACAAGAAATAGTTTTACGCTCAAAAAATACCAAAACTAAATTAATTTTTATCCCTCCTTTTGGCGCTACTAAAGAATTAGCACAAGTGATAGTAAAACAAGTAATTAATAACTGATGTTACCCAAAAATAGGATTAATTGTTGATTTGAGGTATCGGGTGTTAGGTAAGTATTAAAACATTTAGAAATTATACATTTTTAAATTAATAAAAATAACTAATAATCTTTGTTACCTCTTACATGAGTGACTTTCATGTGAACTACCCACACTGAATTAAAATTACAGTGTTGACTTCCTACCCAAAGAAATGCTTTTTACTCCGAGAAGTAACGAGTCTTACTTTCTGACGATAGGCTTTACCCCACGTTCCGTAGGTCAAATACACGGTATCATAGAATTATATTTATGTGTATGGCTTGGTTATCGCCATTATCCGCCCGTGTGCGGTTGTTCTTATCTTATCAGAATTTTCAACCGTTGTGACAAGATAGAACGTTTATTTATCTGTCGAAATTCATCCCACACTTGTTTGATTTATTTTTTGTTGAAAACAAAGTATGGGGCTTCTTTCGACATAGAAGCTAATTTTTATGAAATCCACCCTAAATCTGGATAAACATTCCATCACCGAAAGAATAAAAACGGTATTTTTCCTCCATGGCTTTTTGATAAATACTCATTAATCTTTCCCTACCAATTAAAGCACTAACTAACATTAATAAACTAGATTTAGGTAAATGAAAATTAGTAATTAAACCATCTATTACTTTAAATTCATAACTAGGATAAATAAATAAATTTGTTTTACCCGAAAAAGGTATTAATTTTTGTTGTTGTTGATATGCACCCTCTAAAGTTCTAACTACTGTTGTCCCTACTGCTATTACTTTTTTGCCTTTCTCTTTCGTCTGCTTAATAGCATCAATGGTATTTTGATTAACTTCTATCCATTCTTGGTGCATTTCATGGTTTAAAATATCTTCTACTTCTACAGGGCGAAAAGTACCAATTCCCACATGGAGAGTTACTTTCGCAATGTTAATTTGTTTTTCTGTTAATTGTGTTAATAATCTCTCCGTAAAATGTAGCCCCGCCGTAGGTGCTGCGATCGCCCCTTGTTTTTCAGCATAAACAGTTTGATATTGTTGGGGATTAGCTTGAGACTCCGTAACATAAGGAGGAAAAGGAATATTACCTACTTTATCTAAAATCTCCCAAAAAGACTGACATGGATTAACCTCAAACTGTAAAAAACGCCCTCCCGTTGACTCATCTTTACCGATTACGGTGGCTTTTAAAATATCTCCAAAAATAATTTCACTACCTATAGAAAAACGCTTACCCGGCTTTACCAAAGCCAACCAACAATTATTTTCTGTCTCTTCCACTAACAACACTTCTACTTGCGCACCAGTGGACTTTTTCCCATATAAACGGGCTGGAATTACCAGAGTATCATTTAAAACTAATAAATCTCCAGAAGATAATAAATCGGGCAAATCAGAAAAAACATGATGATTAATTGTCTCCTGAGACTTTACCACTAATAAACGAGAAGTATCTCTAGGAATGACGGGATTTTGGGCGATTAATTCTGAAGGTAAATAATAATCATAACTAGATAATTGTTGATCAAGATTCATAAATAAACAATGAAATTAATTTTGAAGAAAAATAACTTAACAAATTGACTTGCTAAATTAATTGTCAAGGGAAGACTCAAAACTGTCAATATCAAGTATTTTGAAAGATGAATAACCCATAACTGCCAAAATTTTTGTCTTACACCCTTGGCAAATGTTAAAAAGTATTAAGAAAATTAAGCAAAAGTGGACTTAATATCGCACAATGATCTGCGAAGACAAATTAAACCTCTTCCAAAAAAAATCATCAGGAATTGTAACTCTAGTCGGTTATACTGATGAAAAGAAAAAACTATCCTTGAGATAAGATTTTCAAAACTTCCTGACCAGTGGAATCAAAATTCTGGTTAAATTAATAAATACTATTTAATATTTTGTTTGGAGGAATCCATCAATGAGTATCGTCACGAAATCTATCGTGAATGCTGACGCAGAAGCACGCTATTTAAGCCCAGGTGAGTTAGATAGAATCAAAGCATTCGTAACCTCCGGTGAATCTCGTTTACGCATCGCTGAAACCTTAAGCGGCGCTCGTGAGCGTATCGTAAAAGAAGCAGGAGATCGTTTATTCCAAAAACGCCCTGACATTGTTTCCCCCGGTGGAAATTCTTATGGTGAAGAAATGACTGCTACCTGTTTACGTGACATGGACTACTATCTACGTCTAGTTACCTATGGAATAGTAGCTGGTGACGTTACTCCTATCGAAGAAATCGGTTTAGTCGGCGTAAAAGAAATGTACAAATCTTTAGGTACTGACGTAGGTGCAGTAGCTCAAAGTGTGCGTGAAATGAAAGAAGTTGCAACTGGCTTGATGTCTTCTGATGACGCTGGTGAAGCTGGTGCATATTTCGATTATGTTATCGGAGCAATGCAATAGGTTTTAGATTAACAATCCCTAAACCCTATCATCAGTGCTAAATAATTTTAGTCCTGCAAAATACTAAGCAAAAGTTAATTAAGAAGAAAGGAAAACAACAATGCAAGACGCAATTACTGCTGTAATCAACTCCTCCGACGTACAAGGTAAATACCTTGATGCCAACGCTTTAGGCAAATTAAAAAGCTACTTCCAAACTGGTGCACTTCGTGTTCGTGCCGCTAGTGTAATTAGTGCTAACGCCGCTACCATCGTAAAAGAAGCTGTAGCTAAATCCTTATTATATTCTGATGTAACTCGCCCTGGTGGTAATATGTACACCACTCGTCGTTACGCAGCTTGTATTCGTGACTTAGACTACTATCTCCGTTATGCTACCTATGCTATGTTAGCTGGTGATGCTTCCATCTTAGATGAGCGCGTACTCAACGGTTTAAAAGAAACCTACAACTCTTTAGGTGTACCTGTAAGTTCTACCATCCAAGCAATTCAAGCCATGAAAGAAGTTACCGCTAGTTTAGTTGGTGCTGATGCTGGTAAAGAAATGGGTGTTTACTTCGACTACATCTCCTCTGGTTTAAGCTAATTGATTACTACCCGTATAGTAACAATCCCTTAAAACTTAACCATCGTGTTAGGAATGTCCAGAGTGAGTGCTAGTTTAGTTAGACTTAAATAGGCTTAATTGATTTAGTATTGACTCTTGACTCCTAACTATTATGATTAAAATTTTACATAAATTGAGATTTAGATCTGAGTAATTAGAACTAAAAATTAACTGTTTTTATATAAACTAAATTTTCGACAAAAAAGTTTAAAAGAGATTTAATCATCAAGGAGATAAATCCCCATGAGAATGTTTCAAGTAACCGCTTGTGTACCAAGTCAAACCAGAATTAGAACTCAAAGAGAGTTACAAAATACCTATTTTACTAAATTAGTTCCTTATGATAACTGGTTTAAAGAACAACAAAGAATTCAAAAAATGGGTGGATCTATTGTTAAAGTTAAATTAGTTACAGGGCGCCCCGGTGCTAATACTGGTTTACTTTAAAAACATAAATTCCAAGATATTATTTAATAATAAAAATAAGGGTAAGAATTGATAATTCTGCTCTTTTTTTTGTCGAAATATATTTTCTATCTTTACACAACGTTAATAAAGCATATTTTACTGTTAATGTTACTACAACTTTACTCAATACTGACTTTATTATTGGTTAAATCCTCTTTTGAGATTAAATTATTAATAAGTAATAAGTAATTGTAGAATTGATGTGTAATTTACTCCCAAGGCTTCACTGTTATCAAACAGGAGGATTAAGGAGTAATTTTTTTTGTCAACCCTATAACCGTAAGTGATATAATTAAACTTCTCTTAATTTTATGATTAGTTTTTTATGGAAGTTATACCCGCCATTGATTTATTAGCAGGGCGTTGCGTTCGATTATATCAAGGGGATTATCAACAATCTCAAGTTTTTAACGAAAATCCCTTAGAAGTGGCTTTACAATGGCAAAATCAAGGGGCTAAACGCTTACATTTAGTAGATTTAGATGGTGCAAAAGAAGGTACAACGGTTAATTTAGATATTATTCAAACTATTGTTGAAACTTTAACTATTCCTGTTCAAGTAGGGGGAGGATTGCGCCATCGCATTTCCGTTGAACGTCTTTTCAATTTAGGAGTAGAAAGAGCTATAGTTGGTACTGTGGCAGTAGAAAATCCTGAATTAGTCACAGAATTATGTGAGGCTTTCCCCCATAAAATTACCGTTGGCATCGATGCTCGTAACGGTAAAGTAGCCACTAGAGGATGGTTAGAAACTTCCACCATAGAAGCTACAGATTTAGTTCAACAAATTTCTGACAAAGCCGCCGCTATTATCTATACTGATATTAGTCGTGATGGTACTTTAATTGGTCCTAATTTAGACGCTTTAAAAGAATTAGCTAAAGTTACTAATATACCTATCATCGCTTCTGGTGGTATTAGTTGTTTAACAGATTTACTCAGTTTATTATCTTTAGAATCTTTAGGAGTAAGTGGCGTTATTGTGGGTAAGGCTTTATATACAGGTAAAGTTGATTTAAAAGAAGCCATCGCAGCCATTGGTGATGGTAGAATTCAAGATATTCCTCTCAATTTTGATAATACTGCGGTGGTTTAAGATAACAAAAATAAGAATATTGACATTAACAATTAATTATGAGTGTTGAAGTAAAATTTTTACCTGATAATATTACGGTAATGGCAGAAGTAGGGGAAGGAATCTTAGAAGTAGCAAAACGAGGGGGTGTTTTTATCCCTACGGGGTGCGTTATGGGTTATTGTCATGCTTGTGAAGTTGAGTTAGAAGACGGTACACCTATTTGTGCTTGTATTAGTTCTATTCCTGCTAATACTTCTAAATTTATCATTAATCTCTATAGTGATCCTGTTTGGTAATAAATTAATTTCCTTTCTCATTCTAGGGAGTTTACGAGAAAAACTGATTCACTTTTACAAATTCTTTCTTTTTAAAATATGGCAAAAATTGTTTTAGTACATCCTCAAATTCCCCCTAATACTGGTAATATTGCCCGAACTTGTGCCGCTACCCAAACAGAATTACATCTTGTCGCACCTTTGGGGTTTGAAATTAGCGATCGCTATTTAAAAAGAGCTGGTTTAGATTACTGGCCTCATGTAAAACTAACTTATCATCAAAGTTCTGAAGATTTCATTAAAACCGCTAAAGAAAAAGGTGGAAGACTAATTGGCTTGAGTGTTAGGGGTGCAAAAAATTACCTTGAGTGTGAATTTCAAGAAGATGATTGGCTTTTATTTGGTAGCGAAACCGAAGGCTTACCTCCTGAAGTTTTACAGCAATGTAATGCAACTTGTTTTATTACCATGGCAAGTCCCCATGTACGCAGTTTGAATTTATCTGTTAGTGTCTCTGTGGTTTTGTTTGAGTCTTTACGTCAATTAGGGATAAAAAAGTAAATTAATTTCATTATTTAGTATTTTGTCTAGTCTATAAGTCATGCTATAAAATTTAGGCAATGTGGTATGATAAATTCCTCATGGTTTTTGTTTTGTTTACGATACACAAACCTTGTTTACTTTCGATTTGTATTTTATCAAGGGGTTAAAAGGCTTGAAGTAAGTATCTAACCCTTCTTGATTTTTTACCAATCTAAATCAATACCGATAGCTACTATAAAAATAACTTACTATTCATTATTAGCAATAATAACTCCATAGGCGTTTAAATCTAAAAATTTTTGTGCCGCTTTTTGTATATCTTCTACGGTTAATTTTTGGATATTTTCTGTATATTCTAAAGCGGGAATTAAACTTCCTAACTGTGAATAATAATAACCATATAAATTAGTACGATTACTTGGTTTTTCACTATTAAAAATAAACTGATTAGCTACATTTTGACAAACTCGATTTAACTCTAATTGCGTCACTCCATTTTTTTGAATATCCGCAATATGATTAAGAATTATCTCTTTTACTTGGGGTATATTTTCTTGAGATAATTGTGCGGCAATGTAAAAATTTCCTTGTATTTGATGAGTCATATTACTAGCAGAAATTCTAGTAACGAGACGTTTATTTTCCCGTAAATCCCTAAATAATCGAGATAGTTTTCCTTGCCCCAAAATTACCGCTAAAACATCTAAAGGAAGTGTCTTAGATAAGCTATTTAACCCCGGTACACGCCATGTTAACATTAAACGACATTGTTGTAAGGATTTATCGGTATATTCATCGCTGATTATTTTCGAGAAAGGTAATTCGGGTAAATAAGTTAATTTTTCTGGTTGTAATATTTTTTGATTCAATGAGGAACAATCAATGATTTTTTGCGTTAAATCTTCCACTGGTAAGTTACCCACCGCCACTATTGTCATTGCCGATGGTTGATACCATGAATTATGAAAGTACTGCATTTGTTCAGAAGTTAATGTTTCGATAATTTCTTTTGTACCTAATATCGGACGATGATAAGGTAAATTAGGAAATACATTGTTCATCATTTTTTGATAAACTTTACGACTAGGGTTATCATGCGATCGCTTAACTTCTTCTAGTACTACCTTTTTTTCTCGGTTAAATTCTTCAAGGGGAAAAAGAGGATTTAACAACAAATCTAACTGTAAAGGCAAAATATCGCCAAAATCTTGGGGTGTGCAAGTGAAATAAAAATGAGTATATTCTAGACTTGTAGCGGCATTTGTTACCGCACCTTTAGCTTCTAATAAACGTTCAAATTCCCCACTAGCTAAGTTGACACTACCTTTAAAAATCATATGCTCTAAAAAATGAGCCATACCATTAATTTCATTAGATTCTACCGTAGAACCGACATTAAACCAAACATTCAGGTTAATAGCACAAACAGGTATTTCTTCTGCGATGATAGTTAAACCATTAGGTAACTTAGTAATAGTGGGAGAGTAAATAGAATTAGATTTAACTAAGGTTGAAGTCATGGTCAATTTTGATTAATATTTTACTAACTATTATAATATTTATATACTTGTTTCCTAAATTTGATAAACTTCCATATAGAATAAAATTGAAGTTTAAAATAAAAGGAAATTAACTTTTTTTTATATAAATTTTATATTCTTATTTTAATGGACTATTGATAATTAATAACAATTAATTTATTAATAATTTATTTTTAGTTATAAGTATATTTTAAGAGAAATAATTTAAGATTATTATATCTACTGAAAAATTATTAATATGAGTAAGAAAAAAACAGAAATTATTTTCCTAGCAGATGAATGGGAAACAAAAAAATTAGGGAAAAAATTAGCACAAGAATTAACAGTTAATAGCGTCTTATTGTTAAGTGGTAATTTAGGAGCAGGAAAAACAACTTTAATTCAAGGATTAGGAGAAGCATTAGGTATAAAAGAAGCCATTGTTAGCCCTACTTTTACCTTAATTAACGAGTATTTAGAAGGAAAAATACCACTATATCATATTGATTTATACAGATTAAATAAAGGAGATATTAAAGATTTACACTTAGAAAATTATTGGCAAGGTATTGAAGTTGATGGAGGAATAACTGCTATTGAATGGTCAGAATTATTACCTTATTTGCCATCTAATTATATTAAAATTAACTTAGAAATAGATAAAAATTTAGGTAGAAAAGCGACTATTTATTATTAATTTTAGAGATGATCAAATTATTTATTAATAACAGGTTGAATTAAAGTAATTACTTATAATTTAAACTTATTTAAAGTCATCTTTTTTAAAATTATTGAAGTATTTATTAAAAAAAATAGATAAAAATTTAGAGAATCCCTTGACAACTGTTGACATTTTTGTTATTATTTATATAATGGGAGGCTTTATATTTTTAAAGATAAACAGTCAGATTTCCATTATCATATTTATACTTTATATTATGACGAAAAAAAGAGAAAAAGTCAAGGAAAATCGAAATTTTTTTAACTAATTTATAGAAATATTTAAGATAATTTAACTATTTTGAAAATTAATTATTGGACTTAGTTTTAGGCTTAACTCAATATTACTACTATTGCAAACACATAAACTAATTCGTCTTAAATCAATTGATTAAAATTAAGGGAGGATAAGTTTGTGTCATAATTTTATAATTAAAGTAACAAATAAATTTTAGATGACAGATAACTATAAACCTTTAGAAAATGAAGATCATGCTATTAATATTATTGATAGTGATGTCCATAGATTTTATGTTGATCAATCTATGTTTAAATTAAGTCATTTAATAGAAGGAATTAAGTGTAAATTAATCGATACTTCTCGCAGTGATTTACATGATGAAAAAAAGAATTTAAGTAGGAAAAAATGGCTTAATGATGGTGTAGAAGTAGAAGTGTTAAAAGTTGGTGCATTAGGATGGCAAAAAGGCAAATTAAAGTTAAAAATTACCGTAGAATTTTCTCCTGATGAAGAATAAAAATAGAGTAAATATATTAAAAATAATGAGTAAAACTCCTCGTATTCCTATTCCTTTAGAAGTCAGAAAATATGTTTATAACCGAGATAAATATCAATGTCAAAGTTGTGGACAAAAATTGAATGAAACAACCTTGAGTATTGATCATATTATACCCTTAGCAAAGGGCGGAAGTAATGATATTAGTAACTTACAAACTCTTTGTCTTAAATGTAACCAAGAAAAAAAAGCTAAGATAGATAATCGTTTTCGCCGTAAATTTAGTTAAATAAAACGTAAAAATAACGATATTTTTTTCTCTTGACAATAAATAAAATAATAGTGACAAAGATTAAAGCCTATTGATTATGAGTAATTAATTCTTTTTTATTAATAAATTCAGTAAAAGGTTGAAAAATAGGAATCAAATTGTCTCTTGCCACCGCTAAACAAGGGAAACTGACTTCACCATAATTTAATCCTTTGGTTAAGGGAAAACTGACTTTTTGCTCAAGATGAACTAAATTTCCTCCAGCCGCCCTTAAAATAGGATAAGCTCCAGCAATATCCCAAATTTTTGGACTTGCTTCGATGACTCCTAGTGTAGCACCACAAGCCACTGAGATTATGTCATAGCTGGTTACTCCAGTAATCCTAATTTTACAGGGAAGATTATGTTGCAAGATGTCTAAACTTCGATTGCATAACATAAAAACATGATTAAAACTAGGTTGATCATGACTGGTATAAATCCGAGTATTATTAAGATAAGCACCTTTGGGGCTACTTAAATGTGTATTTTCACAAAAATAACCGTGATAGGTTTGCTGAATTTGGGGAAAATGGACAAATCCAAATACTGGTATTCCTTGATAAAGTAAGCCAATAGAAATACCCCAAATGGGAATTCCTCTAGTAAAATTAGTTGTACCGTCAATGGGATCAATCACCCAACACCAATCTGTATAAGGTAAAATATGTTCGGTTTCTTCTGTTAAAATGCCGTGGGTGGGAAAACATTGCCTAATGGCTTTTCTAAATTCAGAATCTGCCCATTTATCTGCTTCGGTAACTAGACTACCATCACTTTTACGAGTTGCCTCTAGTTTGGCAAAATCTTCTAATAACTTTTCTCCGATGCGGTGGGTTATTTGCCAACAAAAATTATATACTTCCTGCCAAAAATAAATCATTTTTTCCCCTCTGTGGTTACATTTACCCTTGAATGATACATAATCGAGCAACAAAAAAAATCTTTACTTATCTATGAAAAATTTATCTTGTCAAGGTATAGCCGAAAACGAGTTGATGGAGATATTTGGAAAGCTGAAAAAGTTATTATTCTATATATTTTTTCTTTGTCTTTTATACTATCTTCTCCTGTTTTGCTATATTCAAAACTTTAACTCAAATATAGACAAAAAATAGATAAGTTTCGCTGATTATATTGATAAGTTGATAGTTTATTTTTTTTACGCTAGACTTAGTGAGTACTTTTACCTATTTAACTATGAATTTAAAAAATACACTAATTACTAAACTTTTAATTGTTTCTAGCTTTATCTTGTCACCTGCTCACGCTATAGCTGGGACTACAGCTACTTATTATTCTGATTCTTATCAAGGAAAAAAAATGGCTAATGGGCAAAGATTTAGTCAAAATTCTAACACAGTGGCTAGTAACCGATTTAAAATTGGTACTAATTTGCGTATTTGTCATCAAAATCGTTGCGTTACTGGTGTAGTTAGGGATAAATGTAATTGCTCTCTCGATTTATCTAAAGGGCTTTTCCGTCAATTAAGTAGCCTTAAAAAAGGTAGTATTTCCGTTCAAGTTTCCAAGATTTAACACTAACAAGATACGTTAATTTGACAAGGGAATTTCGACAATTCCTCGTAGTCTTGCCTTCTCTGGCGCGTCACTCCAAGTGCCGACTAAACGCTTAAAAGGATTGTTAAAACCGTTTAAAACGGCAAAATCTTCTCCTCCTTGAAGTGGGTTATTATTGGGCTCACCTTCTGACCAGTTTATATATGTAACTTCTTGATCATTGCTCCAAATAAAACGCCCTTCTTCTTGAAAATCCGTCAAACCAATCCATAAAAAATCGGTATCTTGTTTGATAAATGTTTTAACTAACCATTCATTCTCTTGAGAATCATTAATAGTGACTAAATACCCACCTAATTTTTCGGCTAAAATTTTTGCCTCTTGCCAAGACATAATGTCTGTGAGAAAGTATTGATGGCTATTATCAGGATTGATAATTTTCGATTCTTGACTACTAACAACCTTTGGTAATAAACCGATAATAGTAGTAAGTAAAGCCATGAGATAAAAATAATTAGGTTTGATCATAGCTTTACAAAAAAAATGCTAATGTTTGTCAATTTACACTAAAACAGGTTGTGTCTTGGACATATTCTTAGATGAATTATTTAAAGAGGATTTACGACAGAAAATTTCACAAGAATTATTAGGACTTTCAATTAATTTCACTTTATCAAGTTCTGCGCCTAGTTTACTGATAGGTTCTTGTAATAATTGAGCAATATAAACAGCGATATTTTCGGCAGTCGGCACAACCGTTGCAAAGTAAGGAATATCTTTATTGAGAAAGGTATGATCAAACGGTTCGACTACATAATCATCAATAACTTTTTGCAAGGCAACTAAATCAATAATCATACCAGTACGAGAATCCATTTCACCCGTTACTGATACTTCTAAATGATAGTTGTGTCCGTGACCATTCGGACGAGCACATTTACCATAAATTTCGCTATTTGCTTCAAAACTTAATTCAGGTAACGCAAGACGATGAGCGGCGCTAAAATGAGTTTGAACAGTTAAAGTGGCTTCCATATTTTTTCCTTGATAATTAACCCAAAGGCTTGAGTGTTCGTATAATTGTATATCTACTAATGGTAAATGAGGTGACAAACGTTCCCATATTACTTTAGCGATGTTTTCGGTGGTAGGGAGTGTTACCTGAAATTCTGCCCATGTATCATTAAGATAGCTATAGTCTAACTGGCTAGTAACTTCCTGTTTAATAACTTTCTTGACGTTAGAAAGATTTTGTACCATGCCATATTTATCTAATTCACCCATAATAGATACATATAACACATAGTTATGACCGTGACCCGGAAAACGACTATTCGCACCAAATTTATTTTGATTTTCCGTTTCTGATAACTCTGGCAACCAGTAACGATGACTCGCACTAAATTTCGCCCGACGATTGACGATACATTCCATATTTTAGTTGATAGGTAAGAGTTATTTTAAGATTTCTATACTAATTTACCATTTTTTGCTTTACTTTTTTGTTACTTATTCTTCTCAATGTTATAAAAAAGGAAGTAGCTAATAAATGATAGTTTAATTTAAGATAAAAATAGATAGTTTAGGGAAAAATAATTATGACTAATTCTGAAGAAAATTCATCACAAGATATTGATTTACAAACAGATATTATTGAGCATCGAAAATTCTCTTTAGCAGAATTAATTGGTAGAGAAGGAGGTAACTTTTTAAAAGGGGAATCTCCAGTGCCAAAAATCCTACAATTAAAAACAGAGATAATTTTTTTTATTAATAATAATTTACAGGATTTATCAGGGGCTTTACAAGCCGTTTTACAAGATTATGTGAATAATGAAGATGATAAAATTAGTCGTTATCAAGACACTCCTTTAAAGGCTTTATCTTTAATGATTGAAGAGGTTATAAATAATGATAATTTCTTTTATGAATTTGTGAAAGAAGTTGATTTGAAGTCAGGACAAATGACAGGCGATCGCCCTTATTTTCAGAAACCTGGGCAACCTCCTCACCCTAATGATGAATATAGTCATAAATCGGTAAAAATTCAGCTTATTAATCTTTTAAAGATTATCAATAAAAATGGTGACAAAATATAATTTTTTATAAAATATTGATGATATTAAGTTAAAGCAAAAAATAACAATTATGATAATATATAAGTTTTAATTAACGGTTAAATAAGGGAGAAACTTTTAATTTTAAATAAGTACTTTTTTGAAATATTTAGTTAGTTCATAGAGTATGATTTCTGCTACTTTTATTCAAAAATTCCTTAAAAAAAAATTAGTTGTAACTAGAAAAATGAAATTTATTAACAACTTTACATACATTTAAAAAAACTTTTTTCTACAAGGTAATTGATTATATAATTCTTCCAATTTCGTGAGATTATCACTTAAAGTATATTTTTCTAAAACTCGATTTCTCGCTTTTTTGCCCAATAAATTCGACATTTCGGGATGATGAACAAATAAAGGTAAAATAGTTTTTAGTTGAGTAGTAACTTCTTGAGTACTTAAAACTACTCCTGCATTAATTAACACTTCACCATCAGCACCAGCATCAGTAGCAATACAAGCCAAACCACAAGCCATTGCTTCTAATAAAGATAAAGATAATCCCTCTACTAAAGAAGGTAAAACAAAAACATCAGCACTTCTTAAAATATCAATGCGTTTTTCATCATCGACTATAGCACCTAACCAGATTACACCATCTTCTTCGTGATATAAAGATTTTAAGGTGGGAGTTAAATGTCCATCACCGATAATTAAGAGTTTTGCATTTTGTTTCATGTTAGCTTGTTTCCAAGCCTTTAACAAAGACTCAACATTTTTCTCCACCGCTATGCGCCCTTGATAAACGTATAGTTGATGATGGGGATATTTTTCCTTAAAAAAAGACTTGCCTGATGTATATTTTTCTGTATCGACACCATTAGGAATAATGACTAATTTTTCCGCAGGTACACCTAATTGTATCAGTAAATCTCGTTGTAAATCTGAAAATACAATAGTTTGATCATATTTTGCCAAAGAAGGTGCATAAAGTTTATAAGTCAAATATTGAGTGCTAGATTTGATATTACGCCAATGACTATCAAAAGGCGGATGAAAAGTTGCCACTAAGGGAATTTTTAACTTTTGACAAATTTCTGGTAACGCAAAGTCTAAGGGTGATAAGGTTAAGGAAGCATGAACTAAATCTGGTTGTAACTCTTTTAGCGATCGCAATAATATTTTAGTAGATTTAGGGCTATGAATAGTATAAATTTGAGACTTGTAGAGAAAAGGAAGATTAACTTCCGCAACATAGTTTTCGGGGCTAGATTCGTTACTTTCTTCGCTAAAATGAAGAAAACTAACTTTATAACCTCTATCTAATAAAGCGTTGGTGATTTCTCTGCTGTAGGTTACGTTACCGCAAAAAGGGGTTTTTTTTCCAAGCCAAGCGATGTGCATTCAATTCCGTTTTAACTAAAATATTAACTTAAACTAAATTTTATGTAAGTTTGTTAACAATTATCTACCTTCTTGGTCAATTTAAGTAAATTTCTTGCACAAAGAATTATGAATTAGGAGTTAGGAGATAGGAGATAGGAGTTAGGAGTTAGGAGATAGGAGATAGGAGATAGGAGTTAGGAGTTAGGAGATAGGAGATAGGAGATAGGAGTTAGGAGATAGGAGTTAGGAGTTAGGAGATAGGAGTAATTTCTAATTCTTCAAATACGTCTTATTACAAAAATAGTAGTATATAGCTTGTAAATAAAAATTCTTAAAATTGTACATTGTTTGATATATTATGTTGTGTTTAAAACCTTTTATTTTTATAGCTTTTTTACTGCTATAACTACACCCTAATTAAAGATTCAAAAATAAATCTAATCATCTCTGAAAGCTGACACCTGAAAACTTAAAGCTAAAATAATTCTTCACTCTCAACCATGACACAAACCATCGTTATCAAAATCGGTACATCTAGCTTGACTCGCCCAGAAACTGGAAATTTAGCCCTTTCTACCATTGCCTCTTTAGTGGAAACTTTAAGCAATTTACGTCAAAAAGGCTATCAAGTAATTTTAGTATCTTCTGGAGCGGTTGGGGTTGGTTGTGGTAGATTGAACTTGACACAACGCCCGAAAAATATTAATTTAAAACAAGCTATTGCGGCGGTAGGGCAAGGAAGATTGATTAGAGTCTATGATGACTTATTTAACCATTTAGGGCAACCTATAGCTCAAATTTTGCTCACCAGACGAGATTTAATGGAGCGTAGTTGTTATGTTAATGCTAGTAACACTTTTAATGCTTTATTAGAATTAGGAGTAATTCCTATTGTCAATGAAAATGATACAGTAGCCACAGAAGAATTAAAATTCGGTGATAACGATACATTGTCAGCTTTAGTAGCGAGTTTAGTAGAAGCGGATTGGTTATTTTTATTAACGGATGTGGATAAACTCTATTCCGCAGATCCTCGTGTTGTACCTTCAGCGACACCTATAGATTTAGTTAATAGTGAAGAATTTGCTAATTTACAAGTAGATGTAACTAATAGTGCAACTGGTTGGGGAACAGGAGGTATGATAACTAAATTACGCGCCGCAAAAATTGCTTCTAGTGCGGGGGTAACAACGGTAATAACTAACGGTAAAAACCCTGATAATATCTTTAAAATCTTAGCAGGAGAAGCTATTGGTACTAAATTTGAGGCACAACCCAAGACAGAAAATGCCCGTAAAAGATGGATTGCTAACGGTTTAGTATCTATGGGAAAAATATCTTTAGATAATGGTGCGGTTAAGGCTTTATATAGTGGAAAATCTTTATTAGCGGCAGGAATAACTAAAATTGAAGGGGAATTTAGTACATCGGAGGCGGTAAATTTAGTTGATTTTCAAGGGAAAGAAATCGGTAAAGGTATCGTTAATTATAATTATCAAGAATTGACAAAAATTCAAGGGAAAAACTCTGCTGATATTGTTAATATTTTAGGTTATTATGGTTCGGGAACGGTTATTCATAGAGATAATTTAGTGGTTTTTGATTAAATCAATTATGATCTTTCTTGACATTTGTATAAAGTCTCTTTTAACTGCAAAATACCAATAGGTTTACTAACATAATTATCCATGCCAATTTGTAAGCATTTTTGACGATCTTCTTCTAAGATATTAGCGGTTAAGGCAATAATATAAGGCTGTTTTTTTCCTGATTTTCGGATATAGTTTGTGGCAGTAATTCCATCCATTTCTGGCATTTGCATATCCATTAAAATTACGTCATAAAATTGTTTTTCTAACATCTCTAATACTTCTAAACCATTGTTAGCAATGTCAGCACTATAACCTATTTTTTTTAATGTTAATAATGCTACCTTTTGATTAACTTTATTATCTTCTGCTAACAGTATTTTTATGGGTAAAGCTCTATTTTTGTCAAGATTTTTTTCTAATAATTTTTCTTGTTTAATATCTTCATTTTCTCCTATCAAAAGTGGTAAGGTAAAATAAAATGTTGTACCATAATTTACCCCTAAATCTATAACATTGGGGACTTCCATTTCAATGAATTCTCCCTCAGAATTGGGGGCAGGGGGGCGATTACCTTCATTAGCCTCTAAATCCCCAGAATTGGGGGCAGGGGGGCGATTACCTTCATTAGCCCCTAAATCCTCAGAATTGGGGATAGGAGAGCGATTACCACCGATATTACCTTGACTTTCAACCCAAATTGTACCGCCCATTAACTCAATTAAACTCTTACTTATAGCTAATCCTAACCCCGTACCGCCATATTTACGATTAATAGACGTATCCCCTTGACTAAAGGCTTTAAATAATTTATTGATACCATCGCTATCGATACCAATTCCTGTATCTTTTACAGCTATCAATAACTCTATTATTTCTGGTTTTCTTAAAGTAGTTAAAGGTGATATTTTTACGGTGATAAGAATACTCCCACTAGGGGTAAATTTAAGGGCATTTCCTAATAAATTTAAGAAGATTTGACGCAAACGAGTACTATCTCCTACAAAAGTTTTAGGTAAATTTTCCTCAATGTCATAACTCAAATTAATGCCTTTATCATCTGCTTGTTTTTTAAACAAATTACACACAGATTTGACCAGATCAATTAAGATAAAAGGATGTTTTTCTAATTCCAACATTCCTGATTCAATTTTTGAGAAATCTAAAATATCGTTAATAATCGTAATTAATGCCTCACCACTATCTTTAATGGTATCAACAAAATCTTTTTGCTCATCAGATAAATTACTTAAAGAAAGTAATTGCGTCATGCCAATTACACCATTCATCGGCGTACGAATTTCGTGACTCATATTCGCTAAAAATTCACTTTTGGCTTGAGTGGCCTTTTCCGCAATTTGTTTGGCTTCTAATAATTTAATTTCTACTTGTTTACGATAAGTTATATCTTTAGACATGAGCAAAATTACAGATTTTCCTTTTAAGTCTAAAATTTCTCCTGAAAGCAACATTGTGCCAATTTTGCCTGATTTGGTACGATAGGTAAATTCAAAATCTTTGATGGGTTTTTTTGCTTCTACAATTTCCCAAAAAAATGTTTTTTGTTCGGGAATAACGATAATGTTTAAATCATTTGAGGTTTTGCCTATAACTTCTTCTTTGGTAAACTCAAATAATTGTAAAAAACTATAATTAACTTCTAAATAATGCCGATTTTCTTCTACTATAATAGCCATCGGATCTGGTGATTTCCAAAAAATAGTCGTAAATTTTTCTTCAGACTCTTCTAAAGTAATTTTAATATCATCAAAAGATTGATAAATTTGCTCAGACATCCAGTTAAAAGAGTGAGATAAATTCTTTAATTCTTTAATAACGATATTTTCTGATAATACTTTGGGTTGCTTTCCTAGTCTAATGAGATTACTGGCATGACTTAAGCGTTTTATAGGTTTGGCGATGGCGTTAGTGGTAATAAAACCGATGATGATAGCTAAAAATAAAGTGAGAAAACATAATAAAATCGTTATCTGATTATTTTGCCTAATTTCTTCCATAAAATCCGATTCAGGAATAATAATCACTGTTAACCAATTAAAATTATCTTTTCCGACGGGTAAAACATCGACAAAATATTTTTTATTCTCAAGAAATAAATTTAAGTGTTTTATTTTTGTTATATCTTGTAAGGAATAGTTATGTTGTAAATATTGAGCCGTTAAAGCGATAAGTTTATTTTTACTATTTTTGGCTTTTAAACGACGAGAATTAGGATCGACATTTTGTTGTAATTCACTTTTTGCCTCAGTGATAAAAGGTATTTCATTTGTTGAGTTGGCTACCATCAAACCTTTTCTATCCATTAAAAATGCTTTTCCTGTTTTACCGATATTCAGATTTTGCAGAAAGTTACCAATCTGTGTTAAATATAACCCTGAACTAATTACTCCTTGAAATTTATTTTGACTATCATAAAATGGTTGAATATAAGCAGCAATTAAAAACGGTTTATTTTTACCTTCCGCTAAACTTACAAAAATATTCCAAATTGGTTTTTGATTTTTCTTAATCTTAGGATACCAAGGATTACTAGGTGGATCATTATGGGGATTATATTCGCTTCTAACTTCTTTTAAGATTCGATTATTTCCTTGATTATCACTTTGATAACGATATAAATTTTTACTCTTGAGATGATCTACCATCCTAATACTAAGATTATTTTTGGACACAGAAGGGGTAATATTTAAAAAATCTCGTTTTTCATTGGCAATTAACATCCCCCCCGTCAGAGGAAAAATCTGAGATTGTTGGATAAAATGTCTTTGTAAACTATCTAAATCCTGCCCGTCTAAAATTCCTTGCCTAATTAAAGAAGCGTTTGTTTGAGTAACTTCTTTTGGTATTTGTAAATAATTGTCTAAATTTTCTTCTATGCGATCGCCAATTTCGATCATTAACTGATTTGCTATATCTTCTACAGCTTTTTGTCCGCTACGATAAGACAAATAACTAACTAATCCTACGGCGGTTATAAGTTGTGCCACAAAAGGAATGATTAAAACTAATCGAAGGGGAATTGTTAAAGTTTTATTTTTCTCATCACTTTTGATCATTATAAATTGCGTATATTTAACTAAACATTTTCTCAAAATATTATCAAATAAATCAGGATTTACACAAAAAGACAAATTTAAGCCTTCTTATTCCTAAATCTGACAGGTTTGATTGTTGTTAATCCTAAACTTACGAGATTAAAGGAAAAAGTGCGTAAGTACTATAGATAAATCTGTTATTTTTACGGCATTTTTCATAAAGTAAATTAAAATCATTTTTGACATTTTCTACATACACCATATCAATTATAAAATTTTGTGGTTATAAATATTCAAAATATATACTTAAGTATATCTCCCCGTTTCCTTTTATCTCCCCGTTTCCTTTTATCTCCCCGTTTCCTTTTATCTCCCCGTTTCCTTTTATCTCCCCGTTTCCTTTTATCTCCCCGTTTCCTTTTATCTCCTATCTGCTAATTATTAATACCCCTAGAGAGGATTGAAGATTAATAATGACTTCGCTAAAATCAAAACTTGATCATTACATAAAAAATAAAATAATGCACATTCCAGACGGCTTCATCTCTCCTCCTGTAGCTGTTATGACTACGGTTATTAGTGCAGGAGTATTAACTCTTTCTTTTTCTAAAATGGGGAAAGATGTAAAAGCACCTGTCATCGCCTTAACTACAGCTTTTATTTTCGCTGCTCAAATGATTAACTTTCCTGTGGCAGGAGGTACAAGTGGCCATCTTTTAGGGGCAACTTTAGCTGTTGTCATTTTAGGTGATCCTTGGGTTGCCACTATCTCTATTTCTACTGTATTACTCATTCAGGCTTTATTATTCGCTGATGGTGGTATTACTGCATTAGGGGCAAATATTTTTAATATGGGCATTGTGGGGGTTTGGGTAAGTTGGCTATTAGTTACCACCATTCAAAGACTTTTAGGGGGTGCAAAAAAACGCTTACCTTTAGCCGCAGGTATCACCGCCGCCATTAGCACGGTTAGTGCAGCAGTATCTTGTAGTTTATTATTAATAATCTCTGGTACAGCTCCTCTAAATTTAGTATTACCAGCTATGACAGGAACACATATTTTAATCGGTGTGGGAGAAGGATTAATAACAGGAAGTGTTTTGCGTTACTTACTTGCTACCAACCCCGATTTATTACCCGATGATGAATCAAAATTAGATAAATGGTTAGTGCCTGTTATTGGTACTTTATTAGTGGCTGGAGTATTATCATTATTAGCATCATCTTGGCCTGATGGTTTAGAAAAAGTTGCCGAAAATTTAGGCTTTATTCACTTAGCAGAAAATGTTAGAGTTGAAGTGCCAACACCTTTTGCCGACTATCAAATTTCAGGAATAAATGAGCAAATAGGCACAAGTATTAGTGGAGTTTTAGGGACATTAATTTGTTTTGGATTAGCTTTTTTTATGACTAAATTTATCTCTCGTAAAAGTGCTTAAATTATCTTTATTTTTACGACTAAGACTATCTTTAATTTTGGTTATTTCTACCGCTTTAATTAAAACCAATAATTGGTCATTTTTATTTATATATATTTTAATTGCTTTATGTTGGTGTATTTTTCTGAAAACACCTATCAAAATCTTACTTAAATTATTAGGTGCAGAATTAATTTTACTTTCCTTAATGGCGTTGCCTTTAGGTGGAGAAAAGGCTGGTTTTTTGATGGTGCGATCGCTTATTTGTTTATTAATAATGAACAGTTTTTTATTAAGTGTGCCAAAATATCATTTATCCATTGCCTTAAAAGGATTACCATTACCCAAAAAAATGCAAGAAATAGTTATATTAACAGGGGAATATTTAGAGATTTTATTATTAGAAATTCAACACATGGAAATCTCAGCAAAATTAAGAAGTTTAAACGGCAATTCTAATTGGTTACGTTACATTAGTGCTGCCATGATTGGTTCATTATATTTGCGAAGTTTAGATAGAGCTCAAAGGGTATATGATGCTATGGTGATAAGAGGTTATAACGGCACTTTTCCTTTAGAAATAGATAACAATAAATCAGAAAATTTTATGTTAATAATTCTCTCAATTATGGTTATGAGTTTAACTTTCTCTTCTTATAAAATATGGATAAATTAGATCAAAAAAAATCAGTTATTATCACCGTAGATAACATTAAATTTGACTATGAAAAACAATCAATTTTACAAGGTATTTCTTTTAACTTAAAAGCGGGAGAAAGAGTGGCACTTTTAGGTAGAACAGGAGCTGGAAAAAGTACGTTATTAAATAACTTAATTGGTTTAAAATTTCCTCAAAAAGGCGAAATTATTATTGATGGTTTAAAACTTGAAAAAAAAAATATTGCAGACATTAGGAAAAATATTGGTTTTGCCTTTCAAAATCCTGAAGATCAATTATTTATGCCTACTATTTTAGAAGATGTAATGTTTGGTTTATTAAACTATAAAATTCCTGCTTCTATAGCGAAAGAAAAAGCTAGATTTCTCCTCGATAAATTTGGCTTAATAGCCTATGAAAATCGCTCATCTCACGAACTTTCAGGAGGACAAAAAAGACTTGCGGCTTTAGCTTCAATTTTAGCACTAGAACCGAATATATTAATCTTAGATGAACCTACCAATGGACTTGATCCAGCGTGGAGAAAAAAACTTGCAGAAATTCTCTTAAATTTACCGATAAAAGTGATTTTAATTGCTTCTCATGATCTAAATTGGGTAAAAAAAACAACCCAAAGAGCGTTAATATTAGATCAAGGTCAAATTCAATTAGATCAATCTATTATCTCACTATTTCAACAAGAATCAGTGTTAGAAAGTTACGGTTTACCTTTAGATTGGTAAAGCAAATATTGGACTTTTAATAATTATCTAAAAGTTCTTTTAATTTTGCCATAGAAATAGGTTTACTCAGATAATCATTCATTCCTGATGATAAACAAATTAGACGATCTTCTTTTAAAACATTAGCGGTTAAAGCAATAATATAAGGCTGTGGTTTATTCGATTCTCTAATAATTTTTGTAGCAGTAATTCCATCCATTTGAGGCATTTGCATATCCATTAAAATGATGTCATAAAATTGTTTTTCTATCATCTCTAAAACCTCAATGCCATTATTAGCAATATCAGCTTTATAACCAAGTTTTTGAAGCGTTAATAAAGCAACTTTTTGATTAACTTTATTATCTTCAGCTAAGAGAATTTTTAATGATGATTTTTCTCTCTCTTGTAAGGTTTTTTCCTTAATAAATAAATTTTTTGTTTCAATTTTATTCTTTTTAATACTTTGAAGTTTCAGGGTAAAATAAAATGTTGTACCAGAATTAGCCTCTAAATCCCCAACATTGGGCAAATTAATTGACTCTCCCTCAGAATTGGAGGCAGGGGGGCGATTATCGTCATTAGCCCCTAAATCCCCAAAATTGGGGACATTAATTGATTCTCCCCCAGAATTGGGGGCAGGGGGGCGATTACCAGCAATATTACCTTTACTTTCAACCCAAATTGTACCGCCCATTAACTCGATTAAACTCTTACTGATAGCTAATCCTAAACCAGTGCCTCCATATTTACGACTGATAGACGCATCCCCTTGACTAAAGGCTTTAAATAATTTGTGGATATTATTGCCATCTATACCAATACCTGTATCTCTTACTCCTATCCATAACCCAAAAACATCATCATCAGCTTTAGTTTCCGAAGCATTAAGAAAAGATAGAGGGTATCTAGCCTCTTTCACATAAATAACAACACTACCACTATCAGTAAATTTCAGGGCATTTCCTACCAAATTTAAAAGGATTTGACGCAAACGGTTACTATCACCTAGAAAAGTGGAAGGTAAATTATGACTAATTTCATAACAAAGATTAATACCTTTATCCTTAGCTTCCTTCGAGAATAAATTACAGACAGATTTGATCAGATCAATTAATATAAAAGGATGTTTTTCTAACTGCAACATTCCCGATTCAATTTTGGAAAAATCAAGAATATCATTAATTATCGTTAATAAAGTATTTGCACTGTCTTGAATTGTATTAACAAATTCTTCCTGTTGATGATTTAATGTTGTTAGAGAAAGAAGTTGAGTCATACCAATGACACCATTCATAGGAGTACGAATTTCATGACTCATGTTAGCCAAAAACTGACTTTTTACTTTCATGGCAACTTCGGCGGCTTCTTTTGCTTGATATAAATCTGTTTCTGCTTGTTTTATTTTAGTAATATCGGTTATGTACCCATACCAATTCACACTACCATCTATTTCTTTTTCTGGAGTGGCATTGCCTAAAACCCAACTAATTCTGCCATCAGGATGACACACTCGATATTCACAATACCAAGGAGTTAAATTACTAGCTGACTCAAGGATAGTATGTAAAATATTTTCTTGATCATCAGGATGAAGTATATCAAAAACTTTATCAGCACTTTCTTTAACTTCTTCAGGAGTGACACCATAAATATTTTTAATGCCTTTACTAGCATAGGGAAAATAAGATTTACCATCGTGGTGTAAATGATACTGATAAATCATTCCGGGTATATGATAAGCTAATTTCTCTAAACGATTTTTTAATTCAACATTATCGGTTATATCAATACAGGCAACCACCACACCATAATTATCGAGGGGAATAGGTGCAGCACTAATACTTAACCACCGAGTTGGTTTATCAGAAAAAACAATACCTACAATTACATCATGAATTAAACGATTTTCCCTTAAGGCAATAAATCGAGGACATTCATTTTCAGGAATAATTTTACCTTCAGGAGAAATAACTTGCCAAGGAAGAGGATTTATGTAATTTTGAAAACTAACCCCAAAAATTTTTATACAAGCTGGATTAGATTCGATAATTTTTCCTTCTCTATCTGTAAGGCAAATACCAAGGGGTAAAACTTCAAATAAAGTTTGATACTTTTCTTTAGACTCTTTTAAAGCAGTTTCTACTTGATTAAAAGTTTCTTGAATTTGCTTTGTCATTTTATTAAAAGATTTTGCTAAATCATTAATTTCTAGTATTTTTGTATTTTCAGATAAATAATCATTAAAATGTCCCTCTGCGATATATTTACTCGTTAAACAAAGTCTTAAAATCGGGTGAGTAATCCATTTTGTGGTTAAAATACTTATGGCGATCGCAATAATCAATATTACGAAACAAATTAAGATTGTATAGAGAATATTTTTCTCAATTTCTGCGGTAAAATCAGATTTTGGTATGGCAATAATAATTAACCAGTTAATACCATAGTTATCTTCATAAGGAATAAGTTGAACAAAAGTGTGATTATCAGCGAGAAAAACCTTTTCTTGAATAGTAGAAATTTGTGCCCAATTGTTAGTATTATTATTGATAATTTTAAGGGTTGATTTAATCAATTTATGATCAAGATCTTGAATAGAAATACGTTCAATTTTTCCCTTAGTTAATTTATAGGGTTTATTATTTGTGGAACTTGCTACTAATAAACCTGATTTTTCGACAATAAAAACTTCTCCTGATTTGCCAATTTTTAAACTTTTTAAAAAACTATTAATTTTTGATAAACTTAAATCGATTCCTACCACTCCTAAGGGTTGATTTGATGAATTATAAACTGGCGCACTGGCAGAGATAGCTATTTCTGTAGGTACATTTGCCCAGTTATAAACATCACTCCATATCGGTTTACCTGATTTAATTCCTTGAGAATACCATTGTGCATTATTAGGATTTTCTTCTTTTAAAACAATCGGAGGATAAATTTTATTGCCTTTTTGATCAGATTTATAGCTATGGGGGAAATTTCAGTTTTTTTGCCGTTATTAGAGTTTAAAGGTGATGACATTTTTCATTATTCCTAACTTTTCTAAAACATTAAAAATCAAGATACCAAAATTCTTCTTTTAACTCCCTTGCCATTAAATTTTTTACCGCTTCTTGAGGGCTAATTTTACCTTTTAATAATAAATATACTTGATAAGCAATGGGTACAGAAATTTGTTGTTTATGAGCTAACTTTATTAAAACATTTGTGGTGTTAATTCCTTCTGCTGTGCCTTCTAAATTCGTTACAATTTCTTCTAAAGATTTATCCTGTGCCAATCCTAATCCTACTTGATAATTACGAGATAAAGGACTATCACAAGTAGCTAATAAATCTCCTAACCCTGACAAACCAAAAAATGTTTCTTTTGATGCGCCCAATTTTACCCCTACTCTTATCATCTCAGGTAACGCCCTTGTTAATAACGCTGCCTTGGCGTTTGTGCCTAATTTTAAACCATCACATACCCCCGATGCGATGGCCATAACGTTTTTTAACGTACCACCTAATTCTGTACCGATAGGATCATTATTAACATATACTCGAAAAATATCCGAAGCAAAAATATTTTGTGTAAGCTCTGCAGCTATATTATTATTACTAGCAACTACCGTCGCCGCAGGTAAACCAATTTTAATTTCTTTCGATAAATTAGGACCTGATAAAACCACAATAGGATTATGGGGAAAAGCGTCTTGCCAAATTTGTGAAGGAGTATAAGTCGTTTCTAAATCTAACCCTTTTGTTGCCGTTACAATAATCAAGTTTTCTCTTAATTTTCTGTCTTGTAATAAGTTGATAATTTCTCTAACTCCTTTCATGGATACCGCCGAGATTATCATATCTGCTGATTTTATTACTGATGATAAAGATACTGAAGTATTGCGATTCCAAATATTATAACTATGTCCTGATCTTTCTAGTAAGTAACCTAAAGTATTACCCCATGCACCACCACCAATAATCGTAATTTGAGAATTTTGAGTCATTTTTGAATAGTTAATAATCTACTGTTTGTAAAAGTTAAAATATTTATTAGAATATAAGATTATTTGATTTTAATTTAAGAGATAATGGGATAATTTTTATGAAAAATACCAGAAAAAAGATAAAAAACTTAATCAAATCTTAATCTTAAAAAATCATAAAACCCTTGAATATTAAAAATATCGGTGCTAGACTGAAACGAAATTGAAATTTTAATTATCATTATGGTTCAATCGTTACAAAAACCAAATACCAAGATTTTAACTGAAGATGAGTTACAGAAAATTGACGCTTATTGGCGTGCGTGTAACTATTTAGCAGTGGGAATGATTTATCTACGCAGTAATCCTTTACTCAAAGAAACTCTCAAACCTGAACATATCAAATATAGATTATTAGGTCATTGGGGATCAAGTCCTGGGTTAAGTTTCGTTTATGTTCATCTTAACCGTTTGATCAAAAAGTATGATCTTAACATGATATACTTAGCAGGACCAGGTCACGGTGCACCGGGTATCTTAGCTCCAGTTTATCTTGAAAACACCTATTCGGAAATTTACCCCGATAAAAGCCAAGATGAAGAAGGAATGCGGAAGTTTTTTAAACAGTTTTCTTTCCCTGGCCACATCGGTAGTCACGTTACCCCTGAAACCCCTGGCTCAATTCATGAAGGTGGAGAGTTAGGTTACAGTTTATCTCACGCCTATGGCTCAATTTTAGACAATCCTGATCTCATTTCCGTTGTGATGGTGGGTGATGGTGAGTCAGAAACAGGCCCTTTAGCGACTTCTTGGCATTCTAACAAATTTATCAATCCTATCCGTGACGGGGCAGTGTTGCCTATTTTACACCTCAATGGTTACAAAATTGCTAACCCTACCATCCTCTCTCGTATTTCCCATGAAGAGTTAGAGTCACTTTTCATCGGTTATGGTTATAAGCCTTATTTTGTGGAAGGTGATGATCCCATGACAATGCACGAAAAAATGGCGGCAACCCTTGAAGAATGTGTCAACAAAATTAAGGCAATTCAAGAAGAAGCTAGAAATAGTGGTGTGCCAAAACGTCCCCGTTGGCCTATGATTGTTTTTAGATCTCCTAAAGGTTGGACTGGACCTAAAACCGTTGATGGACATAAAGTTGAAGGTTTTTGGCGATCCCATCAAGTACCTATGGGTGGAATGCACAGTAATCTCGAACACGTGCAACGGTTAGAAGAATGGATGAAAAGCTATAAACCTGAAGAATTATTCGACGAAAATGGGCGTTTAATCCCTGAATTAGCCGAATTAGCTCCCGTTGGCGATCGCCGTATGAGTGCGAATCCCATTACCAATGGTGGTTTATTGCGTAAAGACTTGAATTTACCAGATTTTCGAGATCCTATTTATGCCGTAGCCGTAACCGAACCGGGTAAAATGGAAGTAGAAAATACCAAAATTATGGGTATCTTTTTACGGGATGTGATGGCTCGTAATATGCACAGTTTCCGAGTATTTGGTCCTGACGAAACCGCTTCTAACCGTTTAAATCCTATTTACGAAGTCTCGAAAAAAGTCTGGATGGCGGATTATTTACCAGAAGATGCAGACGGTGGTGAATTGTCACCTGATGGTCGTGTCATGGAAATGTTAAGTGAGCATACCTTAGAAGGATGGTTAGAAACCTATCTTTTAACAGGCAGACATGGATTATTCCACACTTACGAAGCCTTTGCTCACGTTATCGACTCCATGTTTAACCAACACGCAAAATGGTTAGATATTTCCAAAAATCATGTGCCTTGGCGTGCGCCTGTTTCTTCCTTAAATATTTTATTGTCATCTACTGTATGGAGACAAGATCACAATGGTTTTTCTCACCAAGATCCTGGTTTTGTGGATCTTGTAACTAACAAAAGTGCAGACGTAACTCGTGTTTACTTTCCCCCCGATGCTAACTGTTTATTAAGCGTAATTGATCATTGTTTGCGCAGTAAAGACTATGTAAACGTCATTGTTGCCGATAAACAAAATCATTTACAATACTTAACCATAGATGAAGCTGTAACCCACTGTACGAAAGGCATTGGTATTTGGGAATGGGCTAGTAATGATGATCAAGGAGTATTGCCTGATGAACCAGACGTAATCATGGCTTGTTGCGGTGATGTACCAACTATGGAATCTTTAGCCGCCACAGAAATTTTACGCAAAGAATGTCCAGATTTGAAAGTACGTTTTATTAATGTAGTGGACATTTTTAAATTACAAGATGAAGAAGAACATCCTCATGGCTTATCTAACCGAGATTTTGTCACGTTATTTACTGAAGATAAACCGATTATTTTTAACTTCCACGGCTATCCTTGGTTAATTCACAAATTAGCTTACCGTCATCCTAATGCTAGTCGTCTTCATGTGAGAGGCTATAAAGAAGAAGGTAATATTAACACTCCTTTAGAGTTAGCCATCAAAAACCAAGTTGATCGTTTTAACCTCGTTATTGATGTAATTGATCGTGTGCCTAAACTGGGATCTCGTGCAGCATACTTAAAAGAGCGTATGAAAGACGAAATCATTGATAACCTCAACTATGCCCATACTCACGGTATCGATAAAGAGGAAATCACTAACTGGAAATGGAATGGTTAATTTAGCTTATCTGTAAAAAGTTAGCAGACTATTTCTTAAAGGTTATTATCAGAATAAAATCTTCGGTAGTGTAAAGGTTTCAGGTATTAGGTTAAAGAATGCAGAAAAAATATATCTTCATTGATTTTATTATTTTCGATTCTTTGACTAATCACCTGATTTCGAGGGTTTTAAACCTGAAAACTACCTAGGGGTTGCTGAAAAAGTCTGAGGAAGCGGTAGGGCAAAGGGCAAGGGGCAAAGGGCAAAGGTTTTAATGGTTTTGATTTTTGAAATTAGAGTTTGTAACTGTATAATACTACCCTGTTTTTTGAGCAAAAATGCCTAA
>JAACUG010000008.1 GCA_009993045.1 Cyanobacteria bacterium CG_2015-22_32_23 | reverse complement strand
GTCAAAATTCATCCCACGCTCATTTCATGGGCGGTTTTTTAACGAAAAATAGAGCGTGGGACTTCTTTCTCCATTTTTGTTAAGTGATAATTTTTTATTTAATGATTATATTTTATACTCTAATATATAATTATCAGGGGCATCTTTAGGATTTTTTATTTTAATAAATGATGTCGTTTTACACAAACTATAAATAGCGGAATTACAATAATATTTAGGGATAAAATAGTTAGTCAAAATATTGTTAACTTCTAAATATAAATCTTGAATTTTCATAATAGACTTATCTTTGATAATACTAACAATAGTTTGTTTTAAAATACCTAAATCTGGTGTAAATTTAACTAATTTTAGATTCACTAATAAATTACAATTATTCAATATTTGATAATCTCTCATTAATTGATTTAATTCAGGTAAAGTAACGGTTTTAAACTCGATAATTAATTCTCCTGCTAAAGCATCTTTAGCTAATTTATGATAAGTTTTTAAGTACTGTAAATCTTCAATTGTTGGTTTATAATGTTTATATTTATCAGATAGCGGTTTAAATAATTTATTATATAAATCAAAGGCTTGTGTACCCTTTGTACCCACTCCTGCACTTCTAATAAAGATCAATTTTTCACACAGATTATTTCTGATGGCAAATTCTGATGCTTCCATTAAAGTATAAAAAGATTTTCCATTCCTATTATTACTCCAAATAATGCCTATTTTTTCCTTTAAATTTGGATATTCATAGCTAAAACTTTTCGTCTTAGTTACTCCTGATAAAAATTTAGAATTGATGTTTTCAACACTTAAACAACTCAAACAATATTTAAGCATTTCGATAAATTCTTCATCACTAAATTGAATTAAACTGTTAATTTTTTCCTGATTTTCTGTAAATGTTTTCTTCCATATATCTAAAAAAAAATTTGATGGTGGTGTTACTATAATACTATCTATATATTCTTGAAATTTTCCTCCTCCTAAATTTAAAGCCTCTCGAAGATTTATGTGATCACCCGGTGCATTATCGATTAATATTTGTTTATGAAGAGGCGCAATGTCTGAATCTAGTTTTAAATTACATTGAAGGTGAAGAGGTTTAAGTCTATTTATCCATAATTTTTCAGCTTCTTCTATAGTAATATCTTCCAAAGTAATTGTCTGATTAATCCTTGCTAATTCAGATTGAATCATCGTTTTTTTGAAAGTTTGCCAATTGTCTCTTACGGCGCTAATAATAATCAAAAAATTGACTAAACGCTCATTATGAAAAGTGGTGTTAAAGTTAAAAACACTAGAAAAAGCCCTTTCAATTTGATCAAAACAAAGGATAATAGGTTTAGTAGCGTCAGCAATTCTACCAAAATTATTTAAAATTCCCCTAGCAAATTTTTCACTATCAATGGATTTATTAACTCCTAAAATACCCAAATCTTCTTCGTCTAAATCTTCCCCAGCTAACCACTCACAAGCTAAATCATAATTATCTTTAGCTAACTCATATAAAATACCAAAAAACTTTTTATTTTCAAAAATACCAGCAGGATAACTTTTCTTTAAATGGCTAATAAATGTCTTCTTTTCTCCTAATATTTTCTGCCATAAATTTTGATTTTCAAATACTGGTAAACCTTTTAACCATAATCTTAATTGAGAGTCGGTTTCTCCTTCAGGAATTTGCATTAAACTGGCGATGGTATATTGTAAAGTATGTCGCCAAAAATAATTATAATCTTCAATTGGTTGAATATAAACAAAAAAAGCCTCATCATTTAATTGCTTTTTTAAACGCCCTAATAAATTACTTTTACCACATCCAGCATCACCAATTAATAATAAAGTTTTAGTTAAATGTAAAGCATCTTTTTTAAGTAATTTTAGTTGTTTTTCTGTTTGAATAATAGCATCATGATGAATAGAGTTTACATCTTCTGTTACTGGTTTTTCATACCAAAAGTTACCAAAAGTTATATCATCAAAAGGATTAATAATAACTTCTTTTTTTTCTAGTAAATCTCTGAAAAATATTTCTAAAGTTGACATAATTTTATCTCGATTAATTAATAAATATTAGGGTGATTATTTGACAATTAAATAAAATATTGGCCCTCCTATTTTTTGAGGAATACCAGCATTATACTCTTCTGAGTTATATTGTGAGCCATCAACTAAACGACTCATAGATAACTTATTTTGTTTTTGTAAACTATATAAAATAGTATCTAATTCTTGCCTATTTAAAATTGATTGATATTTATTTCTTACATAAAATATAGGTAAATAATTATCAGTATTAAACTCTAAATCTAATTGTATAATAGTTTCTAAAACTTCCTCTATTGATGGCTTATTTTTCTCTTTAATTTCTTCTAATTCAGAGGTGATAATATCAGGGCTTTCTAAAAAATTGTCACTTTTAAATAATAGGGTATCTTTATTAGTATAACAATTTCTAATAAAAGTCAAATAATTGTTTAATAACTTTTTTGACAAATTAATATTACCTAAGCCTTTACATAAAAACTCTTGAGCTAAAAATAATTTTCCATTACTTGTTAAACTTATAAAAATAATTTGTTTTTCTTTAATTTCGATCAATTCTTTTTTTACTAAATCAGCAATTAATTGATCTCGTTTAGAAGCAGGATTTAACTTAATATCACTAGGTTTTATACTGGTTTTAAGACAAGAATTTAAAATAATTAATTCTAAGTTATTTTCTTTATCTAAAAGGGCTTTATTTTTTAAAAGTGTTTTACCATTATTATTAATTTTTATTTGTAAAATCTTTTCTTCAACGTCAATATAACCACGATTAAATAATTGCTCACATAAATTTCTAACAACACTAACTTTCGTTTTATCATTAGGTTTTATCTCTCCAATTTTTCCTCGATAATCTGTTTTATCTAACAGTTTTAATAATATTTTAAATTCTTGAATATCCATGTTTTTAGCTTTAATAAGTTTCCTGACAAAAAAATACACCTCAAAATTGATATTACTATCTATTTATCAGTGTCAAAAGATCATTTTATGCAAGTAGTCCAACAAAAATTAAAAGAAAACATTAATTATCTCCATACAATTTATAACTTATAGTGTTACTATTTACACCCATGCGTGAAAAATTGCTCTATCTTTACGCCATTTTACCAATTCAGCTTTTTTGAAACCCGCCGTTAATAACCATGATTTGACTAAAGCAATATTTGGGCCTGTCCAGTTTGTAACATCTTTGCTTAATTCATTGCTAGGATAAAACCGCATTAAAGGTTGTGGAAATAGACTAAAAAATAAACTAATATGAGTTTCTAAAACTAGCAATTCTTTTGTGACACTTCTTACTTTTTCTAAGGCATATAAAGGATATTTCATGTGATATAAAACTCCTAAAAAAAACACCACATCAAAAGTACCAATTTCATCAGAATTTAAGTCTAAAACATCAATATTATAGTCTTCAACTTGAGAATTTAAAATTTTTCTTGCTAATTCAAAACCTTGTTTTCCTGCACCAAAATCACGCCAAAAATTATGATCTAAACCGTATAATTCCTGTTGTTGCCAAATAAAAGAATCCGTAGCTAAAACTCTTTTTGCCCCCCTTTTTTCTGCTGAAAATGAATAAAATCCATCCCATGCACCAACGTCTAAAACACTTTTATTTGTTAAATCTTCAGGAATACCTCCTAAAATCCAATGTTGAAATTTATTACAAAATTTTCCCTCTTTTCCCTCTTTTGTAATCACACCCGAACCAAAATTAAAATAATGGTGCCAATACTTGACTTTTGCGACTTCTTGTGCTAATTCTTCGGAAGTTAATTCACTTAAATTAATCATAATTTTAGGTCTAATTGTTAATAAATAGAAAGATTAATAAAAAATTAATACTTAATTATCCCATAGATAGATATACTGTTATATTAATTCTTAATTGTTAATTTTTATGTCTTCTTCTCAGTGGCTACGATTACTCAAAAATGTCGGGGTTTGGCAAGGATCATTTACACAATTTTCACCCCATGGTACTTTAATCAAAAATACTCCCACATTGGTCAATTTAGAAGGTTTAAACCACAATAAAACCATTAAATTAACTGTTAATCGTCTTGATAGTAACGAGCCTCCTCATGTTAATGAATTAACCTATCTCAATCGTAATATTTTCCTCTTTGAAGAAGGACATTTTGCTAAAGGCTCTCAACAGTTTAGCCCTTTTTCTGTGTTTGGAGCAGAATTTGGCTTTTTTGTGGATGACCGACGTTTACGCATGGTACAGTTATTTAACAAAGAAAGTAATTTAGAACAAGTTACCTTAATTCGGGAATTTCGGGCTAATGGTTCTGGTGTAGAGCGATCGCCACTTACCGTGCAACAATTAGAAGGACAGTGGCAAGGAGAAGCCATCACCTTGTATCCTGATTGGCGAGAACCAAGAAACTATACCACTAATTTAACCATCAAAATAGAAGGAGATAATTTAATTCAAACCTTAAAAACCCCCGAATTAAACTTTACTTCTGAGGGAAAAATTGACCATAATACCATTACTTTTTCAGGAAATAGACTATTATTATTACCTGATGGTGCATCTTCTACCACACCATTAAAAATAGAAAATAGACAATCTTTTTTCCTTGAATGTTCATGGTTAGTCGAACCCTACAAAAGATTACGTTTAATTCGACAATATGATGATAAAGGGGTTTGGATTAACGTTACTCTAGTTACAGAAACGAAAATTAATCTCTAATTAGGTGTGATGAAAAAGTATGAGTAATGAGGGCAGGTATCAGGTTTCAGGCATCAGGTATTAGCTTCTCAGAAAAATAGGGAGGACGCTGGGATTTTCCCTGTTATATTCTGTCTAAACTTTTGATTCCTATAGCTTTTTTATTCCTAATAGCAAACCCTAATTAGGCATCATAGTATAAAGAAAACTCATAAGGATGAGGGCGAAGACGCATGGGATTAACTTCATTGCCTAGCTTATACTCGATCCAATTTTCGATAAAATCCGTAGTAAAGACACCACAATCGGTTAAAAAATCATGATCTTTTTCTAAGGCTTCTAAAGCCGCTTCTAATGAGGGAGGAGTAGAAGGAATTTTGCTCAATTCTTCAGGAGAAAGATCATAAATATCCACGTCTAAAGGTTCACCCGGATCGATTTCATTCTTAATACCATCAATTCCTGCACATAACATGGCAGCAAAAGCTAAATAAGGGTTACTTGTAGCATCAGGGCAACGAAATTCTAAACGCTTGGCTTTCGGATTATCCCCCGATAAAGGAATACGAATAGAAGCAGAACGATTACCTTGAGAATATGCTAAGTTTACAGGAGCTTCAAACCCCGGAACTAAGCGCTTATAAGAATTAGTGGTAGGATTAGTTAAAGCCAAAAGGGCAGGAGCGTGTTTGATAATACCACCGATGTAGTGTAAAGCCATTGTACTTAAACCAGCATATTTGTCACCAGCAAATAAAGGTACACCGTTATGCCAAATAGATTGATGAGTGTGCATTCCTGAACCGTTATCATTAAATAAAGGCTTAGGCATAAAAGTAGCGGTTTTACCGTATTTTTTGGCAACATTTTTCACCACATACTTATAAGTCATTAAATAGTCAGCCGCTTCCACCAAAGTAGCAAACTTAATGCCTAACTCATTTTGTCCTCCCGTAGCTACTTCATGATGATGTTTTTCAATGGGTACACCGCACGAAGCCATAGTTAAAAGCATTTCTGTCCGAATATCTTGCATTGTATCAGTTGGAGCTACAGGAAAATATCCTTGTTTATAACCTGGTTTATATCCTAAATTACCGCCTTCTTCCACTCGTCCAGAATTCCAACGTCCTTCAATACTATCAACGTAATAATAACCTTGATTTTCCGTTTGATCAAATCTCACATCATCAAAAATGAAAAATTCCGCTTCAGGACCAAAATAAGCCGTATCACCAATACCCGTAGAAGCTAAATATTCTAACGCTTTAGCCGCAATACTACGAGGATCTCTGGAGTACCATTCTCCCGTACGAGGTTCTTTAATACGACAAATCATACTTAAAGTTGGTTCGCTATAAAAAGGATCGATCCATGCCGTGTTAGGATCAGCTACCATAGACATATCAGAGTCATTGATGGCTTTCCAACCACGAATACTCGAACCATCAAAAGCCACTCCTTCGGTAAAACAATTCTCGTCTATTTGATCATAATAGAAAGAACAATGTTGCCAAGTACCCGGCATATCGATAAATTTCAAGTCAATAATTTTGATATTATGATCCTTAATCATTTTTAAGACTTCTTTAGGAGTTTTAGACATTATGATTATTATTTTGAGTTTATCTGTTTATTCTATTTTATTTATCTCAGTTCGATTTAGGAAGGTTTCAGATTTCAGGTGATTAGTCAATCAAAAAATGTAAAAATTTCCCTCTCCTAACTTCCAAACTGCAGGAGAATTAAAGGGAAGATTGTCCACAAATCATTTAGTAATATTATCTACTTTTTTGTGTATTTTAAAACTTAATACTCTTTGCCCTTCATACCATCGAAATTTTATAGTTAACTCAGGTTTTATTTATATCGTTAAAATAATAAGATAAAACAACAGTATCTAAAATACATGAATATTCAATTAACTGACAGCGAATATAAGCAAAAAATGCAACGACGTAAGGAAATTCAAGATCAACGTTTAGCTAATATGAAAGACGAAAAAGGCTTAATAGTCGTGCATACTGGCAACGGTAAGGGTAAAACCACCGCAGCTTTAGGTATGGTAATTCGTTCGTTAGGTCACGGTTACAAAGTAGCCATCGTACAATTTATTAAAGGTGCATGGCAACCAGCAGAAAAAGGAATATTAGAAAAATGGTCTCATCAGTTAGAATTTTATGCTATGGGAGAAGGTTTTACTTGGGAAACTCAAGACAGAGAAAAAGATATTTTAATGGCAAATAAAGCATGGGAAAAAGCAAAAGATTTTATCCTTAATCCTGAGTATAAATTAGTGTTATTAGATGAGATTAATATTGCCTTAAAATTAGATTATTTAAACTTAAATGAAGTGTTAGAAACTTTAGCACAAAAATCTAATGATAGTCATGTAATTTTAACAGGCAGAGGAGCAAAACCTGAGTTAATTGAAATGGCAGATTTAGTTACAGAAATGAAGTTAATCAAACATCCTTTTAAAGAGCAAGGAATTAAGGCACAAGCAGGGATAGAATTTTAACATTTATTAAATATTGACATTTATGGATAAAAATAATCTTAATATTCGTTTAGCTACTTTAAAAGACATAGAAACTTTATTTAGCTTAATTAAGGCTTTAGCTGATTATGAAAAATTGTCCCATGAAGTAATCGGAAATATCGAAAATTTAGAAAAACATTTATTCGGTAATCCTGTTTATGCGGAAGCAATTATTGCAGAATTAGATCATAAATCTGTAGGTTTTGCTTTATTTTTTACTAATTATTCCACTTTTTTAACGAAACCCGGAATTTACTTAGAAGATTTATTTGTTTTACCTGAATATCGTCGTCAAGGTATTGGCAAAACTTTATTAAATTTCTTGATAGATTTAGCAAAAAAAAGAAACTTTGGTAGAGTTGAATGGAGTGTTTTAGACTGGAATAAATCTGCTATTGATTTTTATGAAAAAATGGGGGCAAAAGTTCTTCCTGATTGGCGTACTTGTAGAGTAATAATTAATAATCCTCCTATATTTGAAGAATTATGAATTAGGAATTACTCCTATCTCCTAACTCCTGTCTCCTATCTCCTTTTTTTCATTATATTTCTCCATCAAATCAGGGCGTTTTTTTTCAGTGGCTTGTAGTTGTTGGTGATAACGCCATTGAGCAATTTTTTGATGATTACCTGAACGTAATACAGGAGGAACTTCCCACTCTCGAAAAATGGGGGGGCGAGTATAATGAGGATAATCTAATAAACCATCTTCAAAACTATCAGCATAAAGGGATTCAACCTTCCCAACAGTACCGGGTAACAATCTTACTACGCCGTTAATAAGGGTTAAAGCTGGAATTTCACCGCAGGTTAAAACAAAATCACCTAAAGATACTTCCCTAGTAACTAAATTTTGTACTCTTTCATCTATACCCTCGTAATGTCCGCAAATCAAGACTAATTGCTGATAATTATGGGCAAAATCTTTGAATAAATCTTGATTTAATGTTTCTCCTTGAGGTGTCAATAAAATAACTTCTCTTGGTTCTAAAATAGGTAATGATTCTACCGCCGCAAAAATCGGTTCAGGTTTTAATACCATACCTACGCCACCGCCATAGGGTATATCATCCACTTGATGATGTTTATCGGTGGTAAAGTCTCTAGGGTTGATTAAGTTAACCTTAGCAATACCTTTGGCTAATGCTTTCCCTAATAAACTACATTCTAAGGGAGATTGAAAAAAGCTAGGAAAAAGAGTAATAACATCAATCTGCACGGTAATTCTTGACTGTAATGGTTAAAAATGTTACAGTATCGCTCTGTGTTTATTGATTATAATCCATAGTCGTTTATTTATCGTAATCAACTGTTGATAGTTAATTCACTTCTTAATTTCATTATCTGATTTTGTCATTCATTACTCTTTATTTTATAAACAGTCTTAATGGTTGTGTGTTGAGTGACTATGATTATGATAACCTGAATCACAGGAAGCAAATTGCCAAAACTGTATTATTTTATGTAAAAAATAGATAAGTTAACAGGCTTTTTTGTATCTGAGGAATATTAAAATATATTTAAAATTAGTCTAAGCAGGGAATTAATTAAAAAAACATGAAGCAACATCAAAGAAGTTCAGTCCTAGTTATAGGAGGGGCAGAAGATAAAGTCCATGGCAAAGAAATTTTGCATAGTTTTTGGCATTGTGCTGGGGGGACAGATGCTATTATTGGTATAGTTCCCTCCGCTTCAAGAGAACCGACTATTATTGGCGATCGCTATGTAAGTATTTTTGGAGAAATGGGGGCTAAAGAATTAAAAGTACTAGATGTAAGAGATCGTAGTCAAGGAGAAGATCAAGGTTTTCAAGAATTTGTGGAAAAATGTACGGGTATTTTCATGACAGGGGGAGATCAACTACGTCTATGTGGTTTATTAGCAGATACACCTCTAATGGAGAGAATTCGTCAACGAGTGAAGTTAGGGGAAATATCTTTAGGTGGCACGAGTGCTGGTGCGGCGGTGATGGGACATCATATGATCGCAGGTGGTAGTAGTGGCGAATCTCCTAACCGTGCTTTAGTGGATATGGCTATGGGATTAGGTATTTTACCTGAAGTGATCGTTGATCAACATTTTCATAATCGTAACCGCATGGCAAGATTATTAAGTGCTTTATCTAACCATCCTGAAAGATTAGGTATTGGTATTGATGAAGATACTTGCGCAGTATTCCAACAGGATGAATATATAGAAGTAATTGGTAAAGGTACAGTGACCATTGTGGATGGACAAGCCATGAGTTATACAAATCAGGGAAAAGTTGAAGCACAAGATCCCTTAGCTTTACATAACTTAAGACTTCATATTCTTGGTCATGGCGATCGCTACAATCGGAAGACTCATCAACCCATAGCGGGAAAAGTAGAATAAGTGACAAATAGAGTATGCTATAAAAGCAGAATCATCAAAAGCGTTAATGATGATAAAGATCAAAAAATGTTCATCTTGAACAGTTAAATTAAGATTAAAAACGAGACACTAAAAATGCCTCTATCTATTACTTTTGTACCGTCTAACATCAAAAAACCATGAAAATCCTCAAAACACAAACCCTCCGTGGTCCAAATTATTGGAGTATAAAAAGACAAAAATTAATACAAATGCGTCTTGACTTAGAAGACGTAGCCGAAAAACCCTCTAATCTGATCACAGGATTTTATGAAGGATTAGTGAAAATATTACCTTCTCTTGTAGAACATTTTTGCTCCAGAGATCATCGTGGTGGATTTTTGGAGAGAGTACAAGAAGGCACATATATGGGGCATATTATTGAACATATCGCCCTTGAATTACAAGAACTAGCAGGAATGCCCGTGGGTTTTGGACGTACCAGAGAAACAGCCACGGAAGGAGTTTATAACGTAGTTTTTGAGTATATCTACGAAGAAGCAGGAAGATATGCAGGTAGAGCGGCCGTTAGATTATGTAACTCGATTATCGTCAATAGTAGTTACTCTCCCGAAGAATTAGCTCAGGATTTAGCAGATTTAAGAGATTTACGAGCAAACTCTGCTTTAGGTCCTTCCACTGAAACCATTATCAAAGAAGCAGAAGCAAAAAAAATACCTTGGATGTTACTGAGCGCTAGAGCTATGGTACAGCTAGGCTACGGCGTAAATCAACAGAGGATTCAAGCAACTCTGAGTAATAAAACCAGTATTTTAGGAGTAGAATTAGCCTGTGATAAAGAGGGTACAAAAACAATCCTCGCCGAAGCAGGAGTACCAGTACCGAGAGGCACAGTTATCTACTATCTCGATGAATTAGCCGATGCCATTGCCGAAGTAGGAGGTTATCCTATCGTTCTTAAACCCTTAGACGGAAATCACGGGAGAGGGATTACCATTGACATCAATAGTCAACAAGAAGCAGAAGAGGCTTATGATTTAGCCAGTGCAGCTTCAAAAACGAGATCTGTTATCGTTGAAAGATATTATCGAGGTCATGATCATCGTATTCTCGTTATCAATGGCAAACTAATTGCCGTATCCGAACGCATACCCGCTCGTGTTATCGGTGATGGATATTCCACCATTGAAGACTTAATCGAACAAACCAATCAAGATCCAAATCGTGGCGACGGTCATGATAACATCTTAACTAAAATTAGTGTCGATAAGACCTCTTTAGGAGTACTCAAAAGACAAGGCTATGAAATGGATACCATACTCAAAAAAGGAGAAATTGCGTATTTAAAAGCCACAGCTAATTTAAGTACAGGGGGTATCGCTATTGATCGCACTGATGAAATACATCCACAGAATATTTGGATAGCCGAAAGAGTTGCCAAAATTGTTGGTTTAGATATTGCTGGAATTGATGTTGTCACTCCAGATATTAGTAAACCCTTAAAAGAGGCTGATGGAGTGATTGTGGAAGTAAACGCAGCCCCTGGGTTTAGAATGCACGTTTCCCCCAGTGAAGGACTACCTCGTAATGTTGCCGCTCCCGTGCTAGATATGCTCTTTCCCCATAATAAATCCAGTCGCATCCCTATTTTAGCGGTGACAGGTACTAATGGTAAAACCACCACTACTCGTTTATTAGCTCATATTTATCGTCAGACAGGAAAAGTCGTCGGTTATACCAGTACTGATGGTATTTATTTAGGGGATTATATGGTAGAAAAAGGCGATAATACAGGCCCTTTAAGTGCTGGTGTTATTTTAAGAGATCCCACCGTTGAAATAGCAGTTTTAGAGTGTGCTAGAGGTGGTATTTTACGCTCTGGTTTAGCTTTTGAAAGTTGTGATATTGGGGTAGTTCTTAATGTCGCTGCAGATCACTTAGGCTTGGGAGATATTAATTCTATCGAGCAGATGGCAAAAGTAAAAGGGGTAATTGCTGAATCCGTTAATGCTGATGGTTATGCCGTCTTAAATGCGGATGATCCTTTGGTAGCACAAATGGCTCAAAATGTCAAGGGAAAAGTTGCTTATTTTTCTATGAGTAAAGATAATCCTCTCATTGTTGATCATTTACGCCGTAACGGTATGGCCGCTATTTATGAAAATGGTTATCTCTCTATTTTTGAAGGGGAATGGACTTTAAGAATCGAAAAAGCAGAAAATATCCCCATCACCATGAAAGCAATGGCCCCTTTTATGATTGCTAATGCTTTAGCTGCTTGTTTAGCTGCTTTTGTTCATGGGACAGATATAGAGCTAATTCGTCAAGGAGTTCGTACATTTAACCCAGGTGCAAATCAAACCCCCGGCAGAATGAACCTTTTTGACATGAAAGATTTTTCTGTACTCATCGATTACGCTCATAATCCTGCTGGTTATCAAGCTGTAGGAGAATTCGTCAAAAACTGGAGTGGCGATCGCCTAGGGGTAATTGGTGGGCCTGGTGACAGAAGAGACGAAGATTTAATGCTATTAGGAAAAATTGCAGCAGGAATTTTTGATCATATTATCATTAAAGAAGATCAAGATAATCGAGGTAGAGATCGAGGTAGTGTAGCAGAATTAATCGTTAAAGGTATTTTAGCGGAAAACTCTCAAGCTAGTTATGATGTAATTCTCGATGAAACTGAAGCCACAGAAAAAGGATTAGAGAAAGTGAATAAAAATGGTTTAGTGGTTATTTTTCCTGAAAGTGTCACGAATTCCATTGAGTTAATTCAAAAGTATCAATCTATTTAATAACTTTTTTATCTTTATCTTTATTTACTTTTTCAAGAAATCTATTTTAACTAGGTTTTTTTTGAGAAGATTTAAGTAAGATAGGGATAAAAATCCAACCTAGTAATAATAATAAAACCACAAGACCAAATTGACTAATTAACGATAAAAGTTGCTCTAAAGAAACCACTTTACCCACAAAATAAGCAATAGTTACAACAATAACGCCCCAAATTGTTGCACCCATAAAATTATAAAATAAGAACTTAGGATAAGGCATTTCAACTATTCCAGCAATAGGTCCAGCAAAAATCCTTAATAACGTGATAAAACGTCCAAAAAACACCGCCTTAGCCGCATTTTCGATAAATTTAATCTTGGCTTTTTCCACTTCATCATCAGGAAGACGAAAAAAACGAGATAGCTTAAGTAAAAACTTCCAACCGCCAATTCTTCCTAGCCAATAACCGAAATTATCCCCAGTAATTGCACCAGTGATGGCAGTTAATAAAACAAACCAGTAATTTAATTCACCGCTACCTGCTAAAAATCCACCGATAATGGTGATGGTTTCCCCCGGAATCGGTATTCCTGTATTTTCGATGGCAATACCAGCAAAAACTGCCCAATAACCGTAAATACTTGCTAATTCTTTGAGTTGTTCGAGTGAGAAAAATTCCATTATGTAATTAGTGCGCAGTTAAGAGAAAAAAATAAGTAGTATTAAATAGACTTCTTGTAGAAGTGGAGTAATGAGTAATGAGTAATGAGTAATGAGTAATGAGTAATGAGTAATGAGTAATGAGTAATGAGTAATGAGTAATGAGTTAAGAAATTAACGTTTTCCATCCCAATTAATTTTACTTTTTATTTTGCAAGAGGTCTAATGATTTTTGGACAATCCCTCCTTTAATTCCCCCCAAGTTTGGGGGTTAGGGGGCGAAAATTTTACATTCTTTGATTGACTAATCACCTCAGTTTGAGGGTATTAAACCTGATACCTGACACCTGACACCTGATTACTTATATTTATCAAGAAGAGACTGTAATCCACCATCAAATCCTGAGCCTACAGCATTAATACGCCATTCACCATCTTTATTGTATAATTCAGCCATAATAACGGCGGTTTCGGTAGAAAAATCTTCCGTTAAGTCATAGCGTAAAACTTCTTCTTTAGTTTGTACATCCACAAGGCGAATATAAGCATTAGTAACTTGTCCAAAATTTTGATGTCTTGTTTCGGCATCATAAACCGTCACAGCGATAACAATTTTAGCGACATCAGAAGGCACTTTACGCAAATCGACAATTAAACCTTCGTCATCTCCTTCTCCTTCTCCTGTGCGATTATCTCCTAAAAGTTTGACAGATTGATCTGGATCTGGACTAATTAAGTTATTGTAAAAAATGAAATGTTTATCAGAAACTAATTTTTCGTTAGCGCCCACCAGAAACAAGGATACATCTAAATCAAAGTCTCCTCCTGTATCTGTAGCGTTAGTATCCCAACCTAAACCGATAAATCCTGCCACTAGGCTTGGTGCAACTTTAGCTAAGGAAATTCGTTGTCCTTTTTGTAGTGAAATAGTCATAATCTAATTATATGAAATTTAGTGATCTTATTAGTCAATTATCCCCTCAAAGTCATAGTTTTAGTAGTCATCCTGAGCTTAATCCTGATCTTTATAGTATCACGGGTATTGATCAAGCACAGATTAATACATTAAGCTACGTTGAAGGTGAAAAGTTTGGGAAAATGGTAACAGTTACTACTGCTTCTGCTCTTATTCTACCATTAGATACCTCCTTACAAGCACAAGCCACCGAAAGAGGAATTGCTTGGTTATCTTCTAGTTATCCTCGTCTTACTTTTGCTCAAGCCATTAATCTGTTTTATCAACCCTTTCAACCTGAATCGAAAATTCATCCCACTGCCGTTATTGCTGATGATGTTAAATTAGGTAAAAATATTTCCATTGGTGCTCATGTAGTTATCGAAAAAGGTGTTACCATTGCCAATGATGTTTGTATCTTTCCCAATGTCGTTATTTATCCTCATGTTACTATTGGCGATCGCACTATTATTCATAGTAACGCCACTATTGAAGAAAGAAGTCAAATCGGTGCTAATTGTGTAATTCATAGTGGTGCAGTTATTGGCGGAGAAGGCTTCGGATTTGTGCCGATTCCCGAAGGTTGGTATAAAATGCAGCAATCAGGTTATGTCGTGTTAGAAGACGGAGTAGAAATCGGTTGTAACAGTACAATTGATCGTCCTGCTGTAGGTATAACTCGCATCGGTAAAAACACCAAATTAGATAATTTAGTTCATGTGGGACATAATGGGGATATTGGTGAAAACTGTGCTTTAGCGGCTCAAGTAGGGTTAGCTGGTGGTGTAAAGTTAGGTAATCGGGTTATTTTAGCAGGACAAGTCGGGGTAGCAAATCAAGTACAAATAGAAGACAATGCCATGGCCTCCGCACAATCAGGAATACATCATGATGTTAAAACAGGGGAAACCGTTTCAGGCTCTCCTGCGGTAAATAATAAGCTATATTTAAAAGTATCCGCTATTTATAAAAAACTCCCTGAAATTTATAAGATAGTCAAAGATTTACAAAAAAATAAACCATAGGAATTGTCCATCATCAATAAACATTTTTTTGGATTTACAATAGAATATAAAGTTTTGTAACAACTCCTTAAAAGTGAATCTCCCTAAAATATTTCAAAGTTTAGAAAAAAGCAAGTTAATTAATTTGTTGATTCTTTTTTTATGCGCCTTATTTTTTTGGACAAGTATAACCTGTTTACTTCCTACTTTACCTTCTTATATTCAAGATATTGGTGCAACGGCAAAACAAGTAGGTTATATTATGGGGTGTTTTGCCATCGGTTTATTATTATCTCGTGTTTGGTTAGGAAAATTAGCTGATGAAGGATTAATCAAGTTTGTTAAACAAATGAAATTAAATTCAGGAATAACTAACTTTTTTATCCGTATTTTTCACAAATTTATCGGTAAATTAGCAGATTATCCTAGTCGAAAAATAGTCATAATTATTGGTACATTAGTCGCAACTATCGCACCGATGGGATATTTATGGTTAAATTCTATTCCTCAATTAATGGTAATTCGTGCCTTTCATGGCATCAGTATCGCCGCTTTTACTACGGGTTATAGTGCCTTAGTGGTTGACTTATCACCGCCAAAACAAAGAGGAGAATTAATCGGTTATATGAGTTTAGCTGTACCCATTGGTATGGCCATCGGCCCTGCTGTGGGTGGATTTTTACAAGAATATACCAGTTATCAAATTTTGTTTACCGTGTCAGCGAGTTGCGGTATTTTAGCTTTAATTTTAGCTACCCAAATTCGAGAGTTTTATTCATCTTCTCAAGATAATATTTCTACGGAAACAGACAAAGCTAACCGTAGTAACTTCAAGGACATAATTTCTAATCCGTCTTTTCTTGTACCCACATTGATTTTATTATTAATCGGTTGTTTATTCGGTACATTGGTTACATTTTTACCCCTTTATTTACGTTATATTCAACTTGATTTTAACGTCGGCTTGTTTTATACTGCGGCAGCCATCGCTTCTTTTGTCGTCAGATTTATTTCAGGACAAGCATCAGATAAACATGGTAGAGGTATTTTCATCAGTATTAGCATTATTTGCTATATATTGTCTATGACTTTATTGACATTTGTCCAAAGTGCTAACATTTTATTATTATCCGCTATTTTAGAAGGCACAGGAGCTGGTATGTTAGTACCAATTACCTTAGCTTTAATTGCTGATAGATGTACTTCTAACGAAAGAGGAAAGGTTTTTGCTATTTGTGTTAGTGGTTTTGATGTGGGAGTAGCCTTAGGAGGGCCAGTTTTAGGTAGTTTATTATTAGACTTAGGCTATCGTTTTATGTTTGGTGCAACGGCAATCATGGCAATCATGGCACTAATAATTTTCATTGGTTTTTCTAACAAAAATATAAGCAATTCATGGCGTTTTGCCTTCGGAGATGCACCTGACTTATACGCTTTACAATCTTTAAATAATTAAGTTAATTTATTAGACCTCTTGCAAAATAAAAAGTAAAATTTATTTTTAGGATGGAAAACGTTAATTTCTTAACTCATTACTCATTACTCATTACTCATTACTCGTTATCTACTTACTGAAGATATTTTATTATGGCTTTTTTAAATGAATAATCCGCAAAAAAAAACCCCATTATTAACCATATTAAAAGAATTAGCCCTAAAACAAGATGCTCCATTTTACACCCCTGGTCATAAAAAAGGTCAAGGTGTTAGTAAATCTTTAAAGCAACTTATGGGGAGAAACATTTTTCGTGCTGATTTACCAGAATTACCCGAATTAGATAACTTATTCGCACCATCGGGAGTAATAAAAGAAGCTCAAAATTTAGCAGCGAAGGCTTTTGGGGCAAAAAAAACATGGTTTTTAGCTAATGGGTCAACTTCTGGTATTATTGCCTCTATCTTGGCTACCTGTGGAGAAGGAGATAAAATAATTTTACCCCGAAATATTCATCAATCGGCAATTTTTGGCTTAATTTTGTCGGGGGCAACTCCTATCTTTATCAATCCTCAATATAACTCTGATTTTGACCTTTGTTATACCATTTCTGTTTCTCAAATTGCTGATGTTTTACAAACTCATGATAACGTTAAAGCCATTATGGTAGTTTCTCCGACTTATCACGGTATTTGTGCAAATTTGACAGAAATCGCCAATTATGCTCATAAGTATAGCATTCCTTTGCTCGTTGACGAAGCTCATGGCGGACATTTTTCCTTTCATTCTCAGTTGCCAATGTCAGCATTAGAGGCAGGAGCAGATATTGCGATACAATCTACTCATAAGGTTTTAGGGGCAATGACTCAGGCTTCCATGATTCATCTTCAAGGCAATTTAGTTAATCCTAGTCGTATCAGTCTGGCTTTACCGTTAGTACAATCTTCCAGCCCCAACTACCTACTCTTAGCATCTTTAGATGGTGCAAGACAACAAATGGCTATTTCAGGAGAAAAATTATTAACTCATACTTTAAACTTGGCAAATATAGCTAGAAAAAAAATCAAAAAGTTAGAATATTTATCTATATTAGACTTTATTAAACCAACGAATACTTTTACTGATTTAGATATAACAAGATTAACTATAAATGTTAGTAAATTAGGTTTAACTGGTTATGAAGTTGACGATATTTTACATCAACAATTTAGCGTAACTTGTGAATTACCTTCTCTTCAAAATCTTACTTTTATTCTCTCTATTGGTAATAATCTTCAAGATATAAAAATGTTAATAACGGCTTTAAAACAAATTAAACAATATAGAAAAAAAGAACAAAATATTACTAAGATTAATCCTTCTTCTTTGCCCTATTCTCCATTAAGAATAACTCCACGTCAAGCATTTTTAGCAGAAAAAAAAGTTGTTTCTCAACATTTAGCCATTAATCAAATTAGCGGTGAAAATATTTGCCCTTATCCTCCCGGTATTCCTTTAATTATGGCAGGAGAAATTATCACTCAAGAGGCTTTAGATTATACTCAACAAATTATTAATTCAGGAGGAATTATCACAGGTATTAGTGATGAAAGTTTGGAAACTTTACAAATTATTAGTAATTAAAAATTCCATAACCATAAAGTATTTTAAAATTATGGTTTTAGAAATAATCTTCGTAAATTATAGGGAGATAAAAAACATACGATAATAAGAAGAATTAACTTAAAATATATCTCCATTAATTTATCACTTATCAATTCTATCAATAATTTATGACTTATCAAACTATTCTCAAATCTTTAAATCCAGCTTATCTTAAACTTAAAATATGGCGATCGCATATCAATATTTTTGAAGAAAAATTAAGTAATTTATTAAGTCAAACTGAGGCAAAAATTAATGAATCAGAGGAATATCATAAAAATAATTTAAGAGAATTTTTGAATGATGTTTACTATAAAAATAACCACTATATTAATACTCAAGATAGAAAAGATTTAGCGATTTATCATGGTAAAAATAGTGACAGTAAAATAGGGATTATTATTGAGACAAAAAGTCCTAGTAATAAAAGTGAGATGTTGAGTTTAAATAAATTTAATCATAAAGCTTTACAACAGTTATTATATTATTATTTACAAGAGCGAATTGTTAACAAAAACTTTGAATTAAAACAACTAATTGTTACAAATATTTATGATTGGTTTATTTTTCCTGCCAGTTTATTTGAAAGGTTATTTTATCAAGATAAAACCTTAGTAAAACAATTTAATGACTTTCGAGAAAAAAAGTTAACCAGTCAGAAAACAGATTTATTTTATCAAGAAATTGCTCAAGTTTTTATCGCTAAAGTAGAAAATGAGCTGAAAAAAGAAGTTGTTTATTTTAATCTCAATAACTATCAAAAGAAAGAAGAATTAGACTTAGTTTTACTTTATAAAATTTTATCACCTCAACACCTTCTGAATTTATCCTTTGCTAATGATAGTAACAGTTTAGATCAAGGTTTTTATAACGAATTATTACATATTATCGGTTTAACGGAAGTTAAAGAAAAAGGCAAAAAATTAATTAAAAGATTACCAGAAAATCAACGTTTTCAAGGCTCATTATTAGAAAATACTATCACTCAGTTAGACACTTATAATAAGTTAGATAATATTATTAATTTACGGGATTACGGAGAAGATAAATTAACACAATTATTTCATATTGCCTTAGAATTAGTTATTACTTGGGTTAACCGTATTTTATTCTTAAAATTATTAGAAGCACAATTAGTTAACTATAATCAACAAGATAAAAATTTTAGTTTTTTAAATAGCGATCGCCTCAAGAGTTATAATGATTTAGACTTACTTTTTTTTCAAGTATTAGCAAAGAGAAATGAAGAAAGAAACCCAGATATTGAAGCAAAATTTTATCATGTACCTTACCTGAATAGTTCCTTATTTGAAGTAACAACATTAGAAAATCAAACTATTGCTATAGGTAGCTTAAATTTAGGTTATGAATTACCTTTATTTAGTCACACAGTATTAAAAGATTATCAAGGAAAAAGAAAAAAAGGACAGTTAAATACTCTACATTATTTATTCGACTTTTTATCGGCTTTTGATTTTAGTAGTGAAACTTCAGAGGCGATTCAAGAAGAAAATAAAACCCTGATTAATGCCTCAGTTTTAGGGTTAATTTTTGAGAAGATTAACGGTTATCAAGATGGCTCATTTTTTACCCCTGGTTTTATTACCATGTATATGTGTCGAGAGACGATTCATCGTGCCGTTATCCACAAATTTAATGAAATAAAAAACTGGAATTGTCAGAATATTGACGAATTAGCAGATAAAATTGAAGACATAAAAGAGGCTAATTCTATCATTAATAATATCAAAATTTGCGATCCAGCAGTGGGTTCAGGGCATTTTTTAGTATCAGCATTAAATGAAATTATTGCCTTGAAAAGTTACCTTAATATTTTAGTAGATAAAAAGGGCAAAAAAATTAAGAAGATTGATTATACTATCAAAGTTGTTAACGACGAATTAATCGTCACTGATGAAGATGGTAAAATCTTTAGTTATAATCCGAAAAATTCAGAAAGTCAACGCATCCAAGAAGCCTTATTTCACGAAAAACAAACTATTATTGAAAATTGCTTATTCGGTGTCGATATTAATATTAATTCTGTCAAAATTTGTCGTCTTCGTTTATGGATTGAGTTGTTAAAAAATGCCTATTATAAATTCCCTAAATTAGCCTCTAAATCCCCAACTTTGGGGACTTTTATTGATAGTAATTCACCTTCAGAATTGGAAGCAGAAAAACAAATTAACGCCCCTAAATCCCCAACT
>JAACUG010000007.1 GCA_009993045.1 Cyanobacteria bacterium CG_2015-22_32_23 | reverse complement strand
GTAAGACCAAAAGGCGGACGTAAGTCGGTTTTGGGGCATGAGCCTGTGAAGTTAGAAGCTAACACTGTAATCTTCGATTTAGTGTGAGTAGTTCACTCATTGACTTTTTGTTTATGGTCTTTTTTGATTAAAATAGACTTTTTATAATTTATCGTCAGTGAAACAAAATCAACAACATATTCAAAAAAATACATTAAATAACGGTATTACCTTAATAGTTACAGAAAATCCCACCACAGAAATAATTGCAGGAAAAATTTTTTTACGTCATGCAGGTAGCTTATGGGAATCAACTCACCAAGCAGGAGTTTTTCATCTTCTAGCCAGTGTAATGTCAAAAGGGACGAATAAATTATCATCCTTAGAAATTGCTGAAAAAGTAGAATCTATGGGAGCATTATTAAGTATAGACACCTCTAGTGATTATTTTCTAGTGAGTATGAAAACTATCACCGATGATTTTACAGAAATATTCAACTTAGCCGCAGAAATCCTGCGTTTTCCTTCATTTCCTGAAAAAGAAATCGAATTAGAGAAAAAAATTACTCTACAAAACTTATTATCTCAAAAAGAACAACCTTTTAATATTGCGTTTAGTCAACTAAGAGAGATGATTTATGGACAACATCCTTACAGTTTCTCAACATTAGGTACAGAAAAAACTATACAAGATTTAACCATTGCAGACTTAAAATATTATCATGAAAAGCATTTTCGACCTGACAACTTAGTCATTAGTTTAGCAGGAAAAATTGATCTTCATCAAGCTATTTCTATGGTGGAAAAAACTTTTGGACATTGGAAAACCTCATCAATTCCTACCACCGAAATAAATCCTTATCCTCTCTATGCTCAAAGTAGCTATAAAAAAATAGAGCAATCAAACCAACAAACTATAATCATGATGGGATATTTAGTGCCAGAAATGAAACATCCTGATTATGCCACTTTAAAATTATTAACCACTTATCTAGGTAATGGATTATCTAGTCGTTTGTTTGTAGAATTAAGAGAAAAACGAGGATTAGCCTATGATGTATCATCTTTTTATCCCACAAGACTTGATAAATCTCAATTTGTAGTTTATATGGGGACTTCTCCTGATAATACAGAAATTGGTAAAGAAGGATTATACAATGAAGTTAAGCGATTAAGAGAAGAAAAATTGAGCTTAGAAGAGCTAAAAACCACTAAAAACAAAATTTTAGGACAATATGCCCTAGGAAAGCAAACAAATGGCGAATTTGCCCAAATTTTTGGGTGGTATGAAACTTTAGGTTTAGGTATTGAATATGACACAATTTTCCCTCAACAAATCACTAATGTTACCCTTGAAGATATACAAAGAGTCGCCAATGATTATTTTCAAGACGATTTTCTTTGTACATCTATTGTGGGCAATTAGAATGAAGGAGGAAATCGCCCCCAGCCCCAACTTTGGGGAGGATAAATAAGTTAATCAATTAAAGTCCGCAGAATTGGGGATTTAGGGGCGTATCCCAACATCCATTAAAGTTCCCCAGAATTGGGGATTTAGGGGCGTGTCCCAACATCCATTAAAGTCCCCAGAATTGGGGATTTAGGGGCGTATCTCAACATCCATTAAAGTCCCCAGAATTGGGGATTTAGGGGCGTATCCCAACATCAATTAAACTTCCCCAGAATTGGGGATTTAGGGGCGTATTTGCCTTCAGAATTATTTAACCATTGAGCTAACAATTGATGAAATAAATCTGGAGATTCATCATGAAGACAATGCCCTAAATTATCTAACAGTTTTAATTCAATTTTAGGATTAGTTTTTGCTAATTCTTCCGCTAAAGTAGGAGGAATTAATTTATCACTTTTTCCCCATAATAATAATATCGGAATATTAATTTTTTTAAGTAATTCTTCAGCCGATAATGAGAAATCACTAACAGATTTAGTTAAGGCTATTAAAGCACGAGCAGCACCATTATCTTGGGGTGGAAGACTAATAATATTGACTAATTCATCATCAACATTAGTATGATTAATATAAGCAACTTTTAAACAACGACGAATAATATTAGGTTGACGTGCCACTAAAAAAATTAAACGGATAAGTATAGGAGAAGCTACTAAATTTTCTATGGTTTTAATTAAGGGGAAAATTTTTGCAGGAATTAATTTTTGTCGTGCCGCTATATCAGGTAAACTTAACATAACTAAACCCTTAGCTATTATGGGATATTTAGCCACTGTATTTAAGGCAATTAATGAACCAATAGAATTACCAATAATAATGCAAGGTTTATTAATAAAAACATTCCAAAAATCATAAACTAATTGTGACCATAATTCAATACCATAGTTAGTATAGGCTTTTTTTGATGCCCCAAAACCCAGTAAATCAATGGCATAAACCGTATGATTTTGACTTAAAACGGGGATATTATGTCGCCAATGTCCTAAAGATGCACCAAAACCGTGTAAAAGTATTATAGGTATATCCTTCGATTTATTTTCTAAAACTACTCTTTGAAAACTATAATGAATATGCCATCCGTGCCAAATCCAATCTCTTTCATTGCCTTTCATAAGAATATAGTTAGTTTGATTAAGAAATTTATTTTGACACTGTCATCATCCTCTAAAAATAGTAAAATACCATAGCGAATACGTTTTGCTACTTTCTTTCTATAGATCAAAAAAATTATTTGACAATTATAACTTAGATAGAGAGAATTTCCTCATTTTCCGCTAATTCTATGGCTATATTTAATAATTCTTGTTTTAACTCTTTAGCAATTTCTGGATTTTGTTGTTTATGTAAACTATAGGCTTTTTGAAAGGCTTTGATACTCTCCTCGATTTCCCCTTGTTTATATAATAATACTCCTAAATTTTGATATGCCCAAGGATAATCTGCGTCAAGTTTGATGGCGTTTTGATATGCGTCTATGGCTTTAAAATTACGCCCCATTGCTCGATAAGATAAACCTAGATTATAGTAAGCTAAGGCAAAATTTGGCTCAATTTTTAAACATTCTTGATATAGTTTAATAGCGTTATGGAAATCCTGCCCTTGATAACATAAACTACCGAAGTTATGATAAGCGCCTAATTTCAGTTTTGCTAATATCGGTTGTGTCATAGCTTTTTGATAATGTTTTACCGCCATTTCCCACTGTTTTTCTTTAACTAAAGCATTGGCCAGATGGTAGTGCAACTCAAATAATATCGCAGTGGTAGCTAAATTCGATTTTAAGCCCGTCTTAAGCAATTTTATACCTTTTTTGGTGTCTCCTAATTCCAGATATAAAGCACCTAATTTACTGCACACATAAGCATCATTAGGATTTTGACTTAAATAAGATTCCATGGCTTTTTTTGCTCGTTTTGCTTTATCTTGAGAAGCGATAATTTCTGGTTGATAACCATAATGTTTGATGGCAATTTCTGGTAAATCCACAATACGCCAATGAGTTTCTTGTTTTTGTAAAGATAATACGGCATCATCAATTAAAGCATGATAGGGGCGAGAAAATTTGATGTCGGGATGTTTCCGAAATAAACGAGATAATTGAGAATAAGGGGAAGAAAGTGCGCCAATTTCGTGACGAATTAAATTAACCACAAGATTCTCTTTTTCCTTAATCACTTGCTGAATATAAGGAATAATCCCAGGGTTTAAAACTTCATCGGCATCTAACACTAAAACCCATTCGGTATTAACATATTCTAGGGCATAATTTCGAGCCAAGGCAAAATTTTCCTGCCATGAATAATCATAGACTTTTGCCCCAAAACTATAAGCGATTTCCTTCGTGTTATCCGTTGAACCTGTATCCACTATAATCATTTCATCCACAAAATCTTTAACGCTATGGAGACAATCGCTGAGGTTATGTGCCTCGTTTTTGACAATCATGGAAAGAGTGATATTGCTATGGATAGTCATGGGATAAGTCTTAATTATTGATATTACATTAATAATCTAATTGCTAATGGTTAATTATATTTGGGCAAATACTTTTTTTCAAACTTTCTGGGGAGGAAAAGTCTTGCCATCCTGATAAAATACCTTTTAATTCTATTTGTAATATATTTAATTCTTCTATTTGATGTTTAATATTCTCTAATTTATCTACTAACAATTGTTTGATCATTCCACAAGGAATTTTACCTTCATCATGTACTGTTAAGATCTCTTTGATCTGTTTTAAGTTTAATCCTAAACTTTGCGCACGGCGAATAAAATTTAAGCGATTGATAACCGAGGGAGTAAATAAGCGATAACCAGAAGCATTGCGAGACAAATGAGGAGAAAGTAAACCTAAATCGCCATAATAACGGATAGTTTTCACTGGTAAACCGCTATTAAAGGCTACTTGTCCAATTTTTAAGGTTTCAAACTCTGTTACCATTACGATAAATAATCCCGTTTTCTTTTGAGAGGAGGTAAAGGAGTTAAATCACTGGTGCTAGGATTAAGATAACGTTGAGGAGTATTGAAAGTAAAGGCTTTTTTTGTTTTTTGTATTTGTAACCATCGCATCCAACCGCCGATGATAACTAACAACATCCCTAATGATAGCAAACTCCACCGCTCACTAAAACCCCCTAACATGGCATCCATTACCCCAAAGGTGAAAATAAACGCCGATATTTTCTCTTGACGATATATTAATTTCAATTTTCGAGCTAATGTCACATTCATCTAAGTTTTAAGTATTTTATTCTATATTTTCCATTTTATCTTAACTTTATGGATGATCGTGTTTAATCAAAAAGCTAATGAAGAAAAGATTTAGTACAATCAATCAGAAAACGTTTTTTGATGGCTTGTCTTCCTAATAACATTCTAAAACCCATGACATCACGATTAGTTAAAGTTAACTCAATATTCCACTGATAATCCCCTAATTGTATAGGAGTAACAATGACTGGTCGAAGTTGAGTATGTCCCCCTGAATTAGTAACATGACGATATTCTAATAATGGTGCAACACAATGAATAGTTGTCTGAGTTTCTCTTTGGATAGGATGGACTTCAAATTTTACCATCTCTAGGCTTTTTTCTTTATAGGTATGAATATGAAGAGCGTGTATAACGGATGTCCTAGCACCAGTGTCAATTTTAACTTTAATTTTGTCAATGTTTAATATCGGTAATGTTAAATATTCTCGCCAACCAATTAAGGGTAATTCTTTCTTTTCATGCTTTATTTTGTTTTTAACCATATTTTTTTAAATATTACTTAATTGTCTTCAGTAATATTAAGCTAAAAAGTGTTTGATTCTCATAATTTATGGCGTTTTAAGAAAATAAAATACTATCAAAATATTTATTTCTAATAATTGGTAAATATGAAAAGGTCTGTAATATGGTAACTTAGAAACAGTTTATTTATTTTTCTAATCAAAGTTGACATTAACTTCTGAAAGTACTAAAAAAGTCTTTATTTGTTGATTAAATTTTGCACCCCTCGAAATATGCTCAATTGTGTCTATGAAATTCTATTAGTAGAGGATGATGCTATTAATGCGCAACTAATTCAAAGTTTATTATCTGATTCTCATAGTTGTGTTTTAGCGGAAGGATTATCTTTTGATTTATGTTTAGTAGAAAATTTAACTGCTGCTTTAGATATTCTTAAACAGAAAGATTTTGATGTAATTTTACTAGATTTAACTTTACCCGATGGCAAAGATATTCAATCATTATTAAAAATAAAAGAAATTGCCCCAGATATTCCTATAATTGTACAAACGGATATTCAGCACGAAACACTTGTAGTTCGAGCATTTCAAATGGGTGCTAATGGTTATCTACAGAAAAAACATTTAGATGCCAACTCCTTAATTTATGCAATTCGTATTGCTATTGAGAGACAACAATACATTAATAAAGTTTCCCTGCAACAACAAGAAAAAGAATTTGCTAGTCTTGAAAATTTAGCTAATGCCATTAAACCTAGCATCACAGCGAGAATGTTTGCTTCAGAGGCATTAAAAGAGTGTATTCCCGAAGTATTTGCTGATTTAACCACAAAATATGGTCAATTATTAGACTTAGCCTTAGAAGAAAGAGCTTTTAAAGTAGATCATAATGTTTCTGAAGAGTTACGATCTCTGGCGGCAAAATTAGGTTTTTTTAAAGCTAGTCCACGAGATATAGTTGATATTCATACTAAAGCCCTTAAAATAAAAAGTAAGAATGTAAATTTAGCAAAAGTTCAAGCTTATGTTGATGAAGGTCGGTTAAGATTATTAGAGTTGATGGGTTATTTAACTTCTTATTATCGTAAGTATTATATTGGCATTAATAATCTTAACGTTTTTTTTCCTTCTGACTCTGAGTAAATTTAATCCATGAGTAACTATTTATTACGACTATATATTACTGGTAATTCTCTTAATTCTCAACGGGCGATCGCAAATCTGTTAAAATTGTGCAAAGAAGAATTAAGTAATCAATATAAAGTAGAAATTATTGATGTATTAGAAGAACCACATCGTGCGGAAAGGGAGAAAATTTTAGTAACACCGACTTTAATTAAGCAATTACCACCACCATTACAAAGAATTATTGGGGATTTATCTAATAAAGAAAGAGTTATTTATGGATTAGATTTAATTGCTAAAAATCCTGATTAAATCAAGATCAAAAATAGTTTATGACTAATAAATAATTACTAAGAGACAACTATCACTTTCGTTAATTTTTAATTATAAAATAAATTGCTAATAAAAATTTAGAGTTAAGAAATAATCTATTATGAATAATGATGAAGATGTTAAAGTTAGTAAAGAGTTTATTAGTCTTTGTGAATCACAATTAAACCTAATTTTACAGAGTTTTTTAGTACAAGAAAGTGCTATTTATTTAACAACTTCAATGAATAATGAAACTCCTAAATTAATTCCGATTTTAGTTTATCCAAATTCCCTTTCTTCTCCATTTGATTCTTTAGCATTTTTACCCTCATCATCTTTTGAAGAAACATTAAATGAGTCTTTTCAACCTGAAGAAATAACCAGTTATCCTCCTAATTCAAAAGCACCTTATCAACTGATATTACCCTTAATTTATCAAGATTTAGTATTAGGTTTATTAGCAATAAAAAGAAATAAGTTTCCTTGGCAAAAAAACGAAATTGTACAAATAAAAGAAATTGCTCAAACCATTAGTTTTGCTCGTATTATCGAACAAAAACAACAATTAACCCAGATAAAATTAAATCGATTAGAAAAATTAAGGATATTAGAAAATAATCACATTGAGGACTTTTTACATCAACTTCGTAACCCTTTAACGGCTATTCGTACTTTTGGAAAATTACTTTTAAAACGTTTATTAAATGATGAACCCAACTATAAAATTTCAGAAAATATTATTAGAGAAAGTGACAGACTAAAAGATTTAATAACAGATTTTAATGAACAATGGGAAGGATTTAATAATAATGAAATTTTACCATTAAATACCAGTTTTTTCTTAACAGAAAAGATTGAAAATTTAGAAAAATTTGAGATTCAAGAAATAATTAATCCATTAATTTTAAGTATTCAAGCCATTGCGGATGAGAAAAATATCCAAATATTAACAGAGATTAATCATAATTTATCTTTAATTACAACTAATAAAAAAGCCTTGGGAGAAATTCTAAATAATTTATTGGAAAATGCGGTTAAATATACTCCTATAAATGGTAAAATTTTATTAGAAACTAATCAAAATGAGTTAGAACTTATCATCAAAATTAGTGATACTGGTTACGGTATTCCTGAAGAAGATCAACAACATATATTTGAAAGACATTATCGAGGTATTCAAAGTCAAAGTTCAATTTCTGGTAGTGGTTTAGGTTTAGCCATTGTCAAAGAATTATGTGATCAAATAGGTATTAAAATTAGTTTAATTAGCCCTTTTTATTGGATAAAAAATCAACAATATCAAGGTACACAATTTTCCTTATTTATTCCTTTATCTTAAATCAAAAAGAAACAAAAATTTTGGTGGGCATTGCCCACCCTACGGGTTTAAAAAGTACCCATGTTAACTAATAACGGTAAATGCGATGGCAAAGCCTAATACTGCGGCAAAAACAATTAGCGCGTAAAATTGCACTCTTCCATTTTCGAGGTATTTTAAGCCTTCGCCACTGATGATGGTTACTAAACCAGTTAAATTCACTGCACCATCGACTACTTTATAGTCAACTTCCATGATGCCACGAGCAATACGGCGACATCCTTGCACAAATACTTGATCGTAAAACTCGTCAAAGTACCATTTATTTAAGGAAAGCTCATATAAGGGTTGAATTTTAATGGCGATCGCTTTGTAGTCAATTTTACCTTGTAAGTAACATAAAGAGGCGATGGTGATACCAATTAAGGCGATACCGACGGAATTTCCACCCATAATTAAAAACTCGTTTAAGTCAAAATGATGAGCAACTTCGGTAACTTCATTAGGATTTCCGATAAATTCTTCAAAACGATTATTCCAAGGCATACCAAGTAAACCGATGAAAACCGAAGGAATGGCTAACATCATCAAAGGAAAAGTCATGGTTAAAGGAGATTCATGGGGTTTTTTGCCGTGATGTCCTTCACCACTTAAGGTAATACCAGCTTTTTGTAATAATTCTTCTTGAATTTTATGATCTTTACCTCGGAAACCGCCTTCAAAGGTCATAAAATACATTCTAAACATATAAAATGCCGTTAAACCAGCCGTTAACCAACCCACTAACCACAAAACAGGATTTGCTTCAAAGGCTAACCCTAGAATCTCATCTTTTGACCAAAATCCAGCAAAAGGAGGAATACCACAAATAGCTAAAGTGCCGATGAGGAAGCAAGAGGAAGTAATGGGCATATATTTGCGTAAATTACCCATTAATCGCATATCTTGGGCTAAAACTGGCTCATGGCCGACAACTTCTTCCATGCCGTGAATTACTGAACCTGAGCATAAGAATAACATAGCTTTGAAGTAAGCATGAGTCATGAGGTGAAATAACCCTGCACTATAGGCGCCAATACCCATAGCCATCACCATATAACCTAACTGGGAAATGGTGGAGTAAGCTAAACCCTTTTTGATGTCATTTTGAGTTATGGCAATAGTAGCACCAAGAAAAGCAGTAAAGCAACCAGTCCATGAAATCAAAGTCATTACTTCTGGAATCGGCTCAAATACGGGATACATCCGAGCGATTAAAAATACCCCAGCCGCTACCATTGTCGCCGCATGAATTAAAGCTGAGATGGGAGTAGGCCCTTCCATAGCGTCAGGCAACCATACATGAAGGGGAAATTGGGCTGATTTTGCTACAGGACCTAAAAAGACCAAAACCGCAAATAACGCCGCTAACCACCCAGCAACTTGCCCTGAGAACACTAGCTCATGAAGGCGATCGCCCATAGGGATAAATTCAAAAGTGCCAGTAGCCCAATATAAGCCAAGCATACCAAGCAATAAGCCAAAATCCCCAACCCTGTTGACGACAAAGGCTTTTTGACAGGCATCGGCGGCGGGTTTGCGATCATACCAGAAACCGATGAGTAAATATGAACATACCCCTACCAATTCCCAAAAGATATATACTTGTACTAAGTTAGGACTAATAACTAAACCTAACATAGAAGCACTAAAGATACTCAGATAGGCATAAAAACGGACATAACCATCATCATGGGCCATGTAACCATCAGTGTAGATCATTACCAATAAGGCAACGGTAGTTACAATAACGAGCATTAAAGAGCTAAGATGATCGATAGTGTAGCCCATATTTAGACTAAAATCTCCAGCCCTAGCCCATTCTATCATGGTGGTGTAGGGTGCGTGTCCTTGCCATTGACTCCAAAAAAGAGCGATGGACATAGTTAGACAAACCCCTAAAGTAGAGATAATAAAAATAGAGTTAATTTGTCGTAATTTGTTAGTAGCTTGATTAAAAGAAATTAAGCCGATACCAACTATCATTGAAGAGAGTAGAGGTAGTGCTGGGATTAACCAAGCATATTCATATAACTTTAAACTATCCATCCTAATCATTGTCTAATTTATTCATAACGTTTTAATTGTGACATAGGTTGATGAAGAATGAACAATTAGGAATTAGAAATTAGGAGATAGTTAACAATAGATTAAGCAGATAATAAAGCCTCCACAAATTCATAACTAGAAAAAGGGCGTAAATCCTCAATACCTTCTCCTGCACCTATAAAACGAATGGGTAAATTTAATTGCTGAGATACTGCAAGGGCAACACCACCTTTAGCTGTGCCATCTAATTTAGTTAAAACTACTCCTGTTAACCCTGCCGCTTCGGAGAATACTTGAGCTTGTTTGAGTCCATTTTGTCCTAAGGTAGCATCTAACACTAATAAAGACTCAATATGGGCATTTACAGCTTTTTTATCGATAATTCGGCGAATTTTGGCTAATTCTTCCATTAAGTTCTTTTTATTCTGTAATCTTCCTGCGGTATCTATTAATAACAAATTTGCCTCCCTAGCTATAGCGGCATTAATACCATCAAATACTACTGCTGCTGGATCTGTATTTTGTCCTTGATTAGAAATTACAGGAGTGTTAGTTCTTTCTCCCCAAACCTTAACTTGCTCAACGGCAGCCGCTCGAAAGGTATCTGCTGCTGCGATAACGCATTTATACCCTGATGTTTGTGCTAAATGAGCTAATTTACCGATAGTAGTGGTTTTTCCTGCACCATTAACCCCTGTTAATAACCAAATGTTGAGTTTTCCTTCTTCGGGCTCAAATTCAGTTTTCGTTAATTTTTTGAGAGGCTCGTCTAATACTGATTGTAATATCTCTTTTAAATAGGCGATGGCTTCTTCTGGGGGTAAGGCTTCCTCTTTGAGTTTATTTTGTAAAGTATTAATAATATGATCTGTAGCTTGAATACCCACATCAGCACTTAATAACATCGCCTCAATTTCCATTACCGCCTCTTGATTGAGAGGCCCTTGTCCTACAACTGATTTTAGCTGATTGATTAAATTACGACGAGTTTTACCTAAGCCTTGACGTAGTTTTTTAAGCCAAATAAACTCATCTTCGGACACATCATCGGGTAATCGCCCTTGATTAGCTAAAACTTGAGCTGACCATAAGAAATCTTCATCTAGCTCTTGTTCAGGCTCAATTGCTGTTTCTTTTAATATATCAAGACGATCAGACTTTTGCAACCAAGCGGGGATGTTTTCGGTGTCAGATATTTCTTGAGTTACCATTTCAGATTCGGTAACAGGAGTTTGAGTTTTTGTATCATCTTCTGGTGTCGCTGTAGCTGATTCAGTGATAACCTCTAAAGTAGGGGAGACTTGTTTTTGTTTTTGAATATTCGCAAAAGCCGCTTTTGCCCATTCTAAAGAGGCAGTGTCAGTGACTTCCTCAATTTTTTCTTCTTCAACGATGGAAGGAGTTTCTACTACTTCAGGGGTGACAGGATTATTTTCTTTCTTACGACGAAACCAATTAAACATATAAGGTTATAATTATTATTTTATTAATATTTCTTACTTTATCTTATTTTTTGACCTCTCATAGCTAATTTGTTGCCTCTTAACTCCCCGTTTCCTTTCTAATTCCTAACTCTCCGTTTCCTTTCTAATTCCCTCACCAAAAAACTTTTTCAGCAAACCCTAATTACGGTGGCGTAATCCTTTAAAATATTGATTTATAAGTGATAAATTGGTATTTTTAAAATTTTAAATATAGATTAAGTTAATTATGTTTGATGCTTTAGCGGAACGTTTAGAAGATACATGGAAAAAGTTACGAGGTCAAGGTAAAATTAGTCAGTCTAACATTCAAGATGCACTGCAAGAAGTTAGACGAGCTTTATTAGAAGCAGATGTTAATTTTCAGGTAGTTAAAAGTTTTGTTGCCGAAGTAGAGAAAAAGGCTTTAGGTGCGGAAGTTATTTCTGGGGTAAATCCACAACAACAGTTTATCAAAATTGTTTATGATGAGTTGGTGAAGGTGATGGGAGAAAGTAATGTTCCTTTAGCTTCATCGAATACAAAGCCTACAGTTATTTTAATGGCTGGTTTACAAGGTGCTGGTAAAACTACCGCTACAGCAAAACTTGCGTTATATTTACAAAAACAAAAACGTAGTTGTTTAATGGTGGCTACAGACGTTTATCGCCCTGCGGCTATTGATCAATTAATTACATTAGGTAATCAAATCAAAATTCCCGTTTTTGAGCTGGGAAAAGAAGCTAATCCTATGGAAATTGCCCGTCAAGGGATTGCCAAAGCTAAAGAAGAAGGTATCGATACCGTAATTGTTGATACTGCTGGACGATTACAAATTGATCAAGATATGATGGCAGAGTTAGCCCAAATCAAAGAAGTGGTAAAACCCCATGAAATTCTTTTGGTGGTGGACTCCATGACAGGGCAAGAAGCGGCTAATGTTACTCGTACTTTTCATGAGCAAATCGGCATTACTGGGGCAATTCTGACGAAAATGGATGGTGACAGTCGTGGTGGTGCGGCGTTATCTGTAAGGACAATTTCAGGGCAACCTATTAAGTTTATCGGGGTTGGGGAAAAAGTTGAAGCCTTAGAGCCTTTTTATCCTGAGCGTATGGCTTCTCGTATTCTTAGCATGGGAGATATTGTAACTCTGGTGGAAAAAGCCCAAGAAGAGTTAGACATCGCCGATGTGGAGAAAATGCAGAAAAAAATGATGGAGGCGAAGTTTGATTTTAATGATTTTATCAAACAAATGCGTCTATTAAAGAATATGGGTTCTTTTGCAGGGGTGATGAAATTAATTCCGGGTATGAATAAACTTGGCGCTGGAGCATTAGAACAAGGTGAAGTTCAATTGAAACGTACTGAATCAATGATTAATTCCATGACGAAAGAGGAAAAAGAAAATCCTCAATTATTGGCTCAGTCACCTAGTCGTCGTCGTCGTGTAGCTAAAGGCTCAGGGCTTCAGGAAAAAGATGTTTCCCGTTTGGTTAGTGATTTTACTCGTATGCGTACCATGATGCAACAAATGGCAACAGGAGGAGGAATGCCGGGTATGGGGGGAATGCCGGGTATGGGAGGCTTGTTTGGGGGCAATGCACCTCGCCCCGGCTCTCGTAATCAACCTGTAGCTAAAAAAGCGAAAAAAGTTAAGAAAAAAAGAGGCTTCTCTGATTTATAAATTCTGCTATGGAGGAAATAAGAATAGTAATTTAAGTAGGGTTTGCTGAATAAATCAGAAAGCTATTAAAATCAAGGCTTGGGGCATCGTTAAGTTAATAAAAAAGTGCGTAGTTTTAGGCATTTTTGCTCAAAAAACAGGGTAGTATTATACAGTTACAAACTCTAATTTCAAAAATCAAAACCATTAAAACCTTTGCCTTTTGCCCATTGCCCTTTGCCCTACCCCTTCCTCAGACTTTTTCAGCAACCCCTAAGTAAACTTGTCTTAAATTCATTTTCTTTGCCTTCTTTAAAGTTACTAATTACTTAGGGCTTTTATGTCTGCTAAGTCTAAGATTTGCGGAATTAAATCCTCTTTTTTGACTGCCATTAAATGCACTCCTTGACAAATATCTTTCGCACTTTTTATTTGCTCCGCTGCTATTTTTATTCCTTCTTCTAAAGGTTTTTCTGCTTTTTCTAGTCTTTTAATTATCCTTTCTGGTATCTCAACTCCGGGTACATTCTTGTTAATAAATAAAGCATTTTTTGCACTTTTTAATAAGAATATTCCCGCTAAAATTGGGCGATCGCATCCTACGGCAATATGATTCATAAATTGATCTAATTTATCAAAATCAGTAATTAATTGACTCTGAAAAAACTTTGAACCAGCCATTAATTTTGCTTCAAAACGACGCTGTAAACCTGATAAACTATTAGATTGAGGATCAACAGCAGCTCCAGCAAATAACTCTAAATTACCATCATGTAAAGGTTTATTATTAATATCAAAACCGTCATTTAATTGTCCAATTAACTTTAATAATCGCACAGATTCTAACTCAAAAACTGCTTTTGCTTGGGGATGATCTCCAGCTTTTAAAGGATCGCCTGTTAGAGCTAAAATGTTTCTAATTCCTAAACTATAAGCACCCATTAAATCAGCTTGTAAAGCAATAGAATTTCTATCTCTTCCTGTTACTTGACAAATAGGCTCAATTCCTCTTTGTAATAATAAATAACAAGCCGCAATGGATGACATTCTCAATACAGCTCTACTACCATCGGTAATATTGACACCATGTACTCGATTTTTTAACAACTCGGCTACTTCTAACATTCGTTGAGGATTTCCTCCTTTTGGAGGTGTTACTTCCGCAGTGATTAAAAATTCTTTATTGACGATGGCATTTTGAAATTTATTGATCATATTTTAGGCTTTTTTACTGATTACTAAGAAGTTATGATTAAATATCCCAAGGCATCTTTAACCCGTTTTAAGGTTATATTTGCGACACTTTCCGCTTTTTCTTTTCCTTCTTTTAATACCGAATCTAAATAATTTTTATCTGTCATAATCTCGTTATATTTAGTCTGAATAGGAGTTAAAGCGTTAATAATTGCATCTGTCAAAAGGGGTTTAAATTTACCCCAACCCATGTCGCTACATTCTAAAATGACTTCTTCTTTCGTTTTTTCTGTTAAGATACCGTATAATCCTAATAAATTATTACATTCTGGGCGATCATTAGCAAAATTTAAGCCCATAATAGTATCAGTTTTACATTTTTTGATTTTTTTCTGAATATCATCAGAGGAGTCTAATAAGCTAATTCTACTTAATGGTGAAGGATCAGACTTAGACATTTTTTTTGTACCATCAGCAAGACTCATTATTCTAGCACCTTCTTGACGAATAAGAGGTTCAGGAATTTTGAAAATAGGATTTTTTTCCCCTCCAAATTTATCATTAAAGCGCATAGCAATATCTCTAGTTAACTCTAAATGTTGTTTTTGATCTTCACCTACAGGTACTTGATCAGCATCATACAACAAAATATCCGCTGCCATCAAAATAGGATAATCTAATAAGCCAACGCTGACATTTTCTCCTTGTTTAATGGCTTTTTCCTTAAATTGGATCATTCGTTCTAACCAATTAAGAGGCGTAACGCAGTTTAATAACCATGCTAACTCGCTATGGGCGCTAACGTGAGATTGAACAAAAATCGTCGAATAATTTAAGTCGATACCACAAGCTAAATATAAAGCGGCAATGGTGTAAGTATCTTGTGCTAAAGTCGCAGGATTATGAGGTACAGTGATGGCGTGTAAATCCACTACACAGAAGAAATTATCATAGTTAGGCTGTAATTCTACCCAGTTACGAATCGCCCCTAAATAATTTCCGATATGTAAATTTCCTGTGGGTTGTACTCCTGATAAAACACGCTTTTTAGTCATTATAATTGCTCAATTAGATACTCTACCGATTTCAAAGGGTGATTATATCATTTATGAGGGGGAGATTTTTAGATTTTTCTTTCTTCATAAGACTTAATATCTGAACACTTATTCATTTTTTTTTCTGCTACTTTGGGGTTTATTTGGGCTTAATTTTCGTCTAAGTACCGTTACAATGATTAAAAATCAAGCACAAAGTCAATCATTTTGTTCTTCGGAGTCGTATTTATATTAAGGCACTCCAATAAGCTATGACAGAGTGACACTTGCTTAAGACTGGGTGACTGCGTAACGTCAGTTAATAACTTTAGAAGTACCATTTTTAATGAACCATTGATCACCTTCTTTAACTAATTCATAGGTAACTAATAAGTTATCTTGATAAGACAAACTAGGGATTAACTCACCATTACGGTAATACTGAGATTTTTCGGTAATTTTAGCGATGATGATTCCTTGAGTGAGATCTTGAGGATTGATTTGTGCTGATTGTATAATTACTTTATGTTCATAACGCTTATAAGCATTTTTATTTCTTAAATCACGACTAACTCTTATCCAGAAAGATAGTTGCGGTTCTTTTAGAATTTTATTTAATTCATTTATATTATAGTTTGGTCCTGTGGCTTCTCCTTTAGCGTTTAACCATTGATTGATAATTTCTAAAGCCATAGTTTTATCTAATGTACTCATCAAACTATCATTAACAGTTTCTTGATCATCAGGTAATAATTCAATAACAGGTTCAGAAATTGAAATTTCTAATCTATTTCCTTGCTCTTTTGAAAGTAATCGTGAACCAATAAACCCAATAAAGATTAAAAAAGATAAACCCAAAATTGATAAAATAATCAATAAACTTTTATCTTCAGAATTAGTTTTGACTTTAGAAGAGGGGTTTTTAGTAATAACCACAGGAGAAGAATTATCCGAACTATTTTGAGGTACTTCCATATTTGTGGACATAAAATCATCAAAACCGATTAAATCTTCATTTTCTTCCTCTTCAACAAATAAAGACATTTTCTCATTTTCTTCCTCAATAATCTCTGTTTCTTGTTCTAAAACTAGATTAGAAGTTTGTGCGGAAATATCGTTAAATACTTGATCTTCATAATCAGTTTGATCTTTTAAGGCATTAAATTGAGAAAAAGAATAGGATTGATGAGATTCTATAGCCTTGTGATAAGGTAACTCTAACTCAGGAGAAGACAATAACTCATCTTCTTGTGAAACAGAGGATAGCGGTTTAGTAATAGTTTCTAAATAACTTTGTACTTTATCATCAGCAAAATATTCTTGAAGAGATGGATTTTCACCACTTAAATTTTTAAATTGAGGAAATACCTCCGTTTGTAACCATTTTTCCGTATAAACACATAATCCGGGCAAAAGATCGGGCGATCCTTGTGACATTTCTTGAATATAACCAATTACTTTTTTTTCTCGACTTTGGCTTAAAGAAAATTCAGCTTCGGCGGTTTGTCCTAATAATAAAGCACAAATAGATTGCTCCAAATAAACATCTTGATGAATCGTCAGGGAAATAAGGCTATTTTTTGCCCTAATAATAAATTCTGGCCGTCTTTGGGTAAAACCCCTAGCAATACCAGCATAAGCCGCTAAATATCCAGCAGCAGGGGAAGGACGTTGCGCTTCTTCTTCAAATAGTAACTGTTGTTCTTCGGCGGTTAAATAAACCCTAATTTGTTGAATAAACCGTAAAAAACCATCAATATCTAAGCCAGATTCATCTATTTTTTGACTTTCAATACCGCCTCTGGCATTAAACATATTTTTAAGTAATGTAACTGCTTTTTGCCTCACAGAAACATGACTATTTTCTCTGGTAACTAACTCTAAAATTTGATAAGGTTGTAATTTTCCTAAATCTTGTTTAATCTCTTTTCTTAAACTGGGGAATAAATCTTCTTCAAATAATAAATTATATGACTGTATCAGAGCATCAGAAGCTGATTCATACTCTTGTTCTTGCCATCTCTCCCTTGCTAATTCTAAATAAGCTAAAACTACCGTTAAAACTAAATCTTGACTAATAAGAGTTAATTCTTCTTCTTTTTCCATTAAATCATTGAGATTACTTTTATCTTTAAGATAAGGTTCGGTTAAAGTCAAAATTAACTCATATTCTCCTAAATCTAAGAGAATAATTAGCGCACCAATAAATAAATTCGGTTCAATTTCAATATTAATGATAGTATTTTGAACTACCTCATTATCATCAAGATATTCTAAATCTGAGGTTTCCTCTAAGGGTGATAAATCTTCGATAACTTCTTCCGTTTCAGTTTTAATAGAAGATGAGAAGAAAGATGATTCATAGTCTAAACGAGATTGATCATTGATCAAAACACCATAGGCTTGATTCAGTAAATTATTTCGAGAGGTGATAGCATAATCACTATAACCTTTATGAGGTAACTGAAGAATGCGATCTTGATAGGCTTGTTCAATCAAGTTTGATTCAGCTTGAATGGGTATGCCGAGAATGCGGTAGTAATCTAAAGAAATTTGCACGACTTATTTTTATTAAGATTGCGGGAAGATAGTTTTACTAATTTGAGATCTTAGCATTGACTCACAAATAGACAAGAAAATTTTAACTTATAATTCTAAGTAATGGAGAATTAACATTTTTCCCGTTCTCATTTATATTCAGAGATAAAACCAAAAAGAGTAGCAGTCAACTACTCCTTATGATTGATATAAAACTAAAGAAATTTTAACATGGCACAAACAATCGAAGTTAGCTTAATTGATGTACTCAATAAGATTGAGGCAAAAATAGATCATCTTGATAAAAATATCGATCTCAAAATCGAAAAGTTAGAATCAAAAATAGACAAATTAGATAGCAAAATAGACACATTAGAAGAAAAGTTAGAATCAAAAATAGACAAATTAGATAGCAAAATAGACACATTAGAAGAAAAGCTAGAGACTAAAATTGATGCTTTAGAAGATAAAGTCGATACCAAAATTGAAAAGCTAGAAACTACCATTAATAACCGTTTTAATACTTTAACTTTAGGATTTTTGGGAATTTTTGGAGTTTTAACAGGTGGCTTGTTAACTTTTCTTGGCAAAATCGTATTTTTCCCTAATCTTTAAATAACAATAAATTTATTGTCTGTGATCATGGAAATTTTAATAGTAGAAGATGAAAAAGAAATTGCTCAACTCATCAATAATTGTTTAACCAGAGAAGGATTTGAGTGTCATATTGCCTATGATGGCTTATCAGCCCTTGAAAAAGCTAAAATCATACAACCAGACTTAATTATTTTAGATCTCATGTTACCCAAACTCGACGGGTTAGAAGTATGTAGTCAAGTTAGAAATTTAGGGATGACAAAAGATCCTTACATATTGATGTTAACAGCAAAAGGAGAAGAAATTGACCGAGTAATTGGTTTATCTACAGGAGCGGATGATTACCTTGTCAAGCCTTTTAGCCCAAGGGAATTAGTTGCTAGAGTTAGGGCATTATTACGCCGTAGTATGCGTCATGGTGGACAGGCACAAATCAACGAAACTCGACACTTTACCTTAAATTTAGATGAACATACTGCTATTCGTCAATTAGATAATGGTGAAGAAGAAAAATTAGATTTGACAGCTTTAGAATTCAATTTATTAGTAGCTTTTGTTAATTACCCTAATAAAGTATGGACTCGCACTCAATTAATTGATAAACTTTGGGGTGCAGATTTTTTCGGAGATGAAAGAGTCGTTGATACTCATATTCGCCGTTTACGCAAAAAAATTGAACCAAATCCAGCACAACCTTCTTTTATTAAAACTGTTGTTGGCGTTGGTTATAAATTTGAAGATAATTAGATAAAGGGCAAAGGGCAAAGGATTAAAATTGACTCAAACTATATTAATTTTTATAATCTTCTTATTACTATCAGCAAAATATTATTTAGTCTCTTTTTCTAGGGGAATAAAAGGGCAATTATTGAAAGAAGAAATTAAACGCATTTTTGCTTTATAAACATCAAAATTAGGATCAAATTTAGTGAAATTATCATAACAAGCGTTCGTAAAATTAGCATTTGTTAAATCCGCTTTTTCTAAATTAACTCCTCTTAAATCGGTATTAGTTAAATTAGTATTAGTTAGTTTTGCTTGATAAAAATTACTTTTATGTAAATTAGCTTGACTAAGATTCGCTTTACTTAAATCTGCACCGATAAAGTTAGCAGAAGTTAAATCTAATTTGTCTAATTTTGCCTCTATTAAATTAGCATTTTTTAATAAAGGAATTGTTGCTTGTCCATTAAAATTTAATAAATTAGCATCTTGTAAAAACATGATAATATAGCGTTTTCTTTCTGAGTCAATTTCATCTAAAACTGTTTGAGTATTTGCTCTTAATAGATAAGGATTTTGTTGTAATTTCCACAGTGGATAATCTAAAGTTAATTGTGTTGTATAACTCAAATATTCTGTTAAAATTGTTTGATGATAACGCTCTAATTCTAAAGTATAATTAGCATTATTATCCTGAATTTGTAACGGACGATACAGAAATTGCTCACTAAAAATGTTAGAAATTGTTAAGAATCCAATAATTAAAGTAGTAGTAGCACTAATTAAAGCCCCAACAATAGGCCCAATAGCAACTTGAGGAATATGAACCGATGAGGTTATAGCTTCAGCAATGGCATTAAGAAAAGAAGATAAGGTTTTTTGAAAACGTTTAACAATTTTGATGAAAAAAGATTCAGGTTGATGTTTTTCCACGAGGAATATTATTTAGGCAAAACACATATTAATTTAATGAAGTTTAGCTATTTTTCCTCATTTTTCTAACTATAAAAGCTAAATTGAGAAAATTGCCTAACCTCAGACATATTATTATAAACCTAATTTTAATAACGAATTTGCAAAGTAACCGATGCTGAAACTGTCTGCTCTCCAGCTACAACTGGTGTACTACTAGGGGAGCTAGAAGCCAGTTTATCTGCCATTATTTCTCTAGGAATAGGAATAGGATTAGGTACATTTGCACCATTAACGTTAATAGTAATAATTTCTTTAGCCGTTAAATTCAAAGCATTTAAAACAACTTCCCCTTGTTGTTGCGCATCAAGACTAGCTTTGATTAATGCTTGTTTTTGAGCTGTAGTAATAGCGGTTTCCGTTGCCGTTAAATTAACATTATCGATGCGAGTTGCTCCTATTTTTACAGTATCATCTAATAAACGACCTACTTTTTCAATGGGTGACTCAAAACTAACGATATTCGTCGCAACATAACCTATTAATTGTCTTTGATTATTCTCATAACTGTAGTTAGGACGTAATTGAATACCGCTAGTTTGTAGTTTTTGTACATTACTAGATTTAAGTAATTCTATTAAAAATGTGCTACGTTTAGCTACTTCTTCCTGAATTTGAGGGGCATTTTTTCCTTCAATTTCTACTCCTAATTGGACATTCGCAACGGTAGTGGGGATTCTTTCTATTCCTTGCCCAGTAACGGTTATAGTTTTTAATAGTTTTTCTTGTGCTAATACAGGTTGCATAAAAGCTAAACTAAGAAAAGTAAAGGAAAGGAAAAATTTTTCTACAGGTTGAATCGATAACATAGGTAAATAGGTTTAATCTAATAAAAATATAACATTATTGACGATGAAAGATCAAAAAAGTTACGGGCTAAACAAACTAATGTTTTTCTGTATCAATTTATCACAAACTTTCTTTTTATTCTTGGATAACTATTATTGAATTATAAAGAATATAAAATTTCATCATAATAATAAAAGTTAGGTTGATAAATAGAATTAATCGCTATACCTATTCTATAGTCATTTGGCAAATTTAATGTTTTAAAATACCAGTTATTATCTTGTTTTTTATCATGATTATGGGAAATAAATGCTATATTTTCACTACTTTTATTTATGGTGAAACAAATATTATCTAATCCTCCTGATAATCCTTCACCAATGGCTTTTAAATAGGCTTCTTTTATAGTCCATAATTTAAAAAAATATTCTGGTTTTTCTCTCTTCGGTAAATTGTTCAAATAATTAAATTCACATTGACAAAAAAAACGTCTAGCAATGTTTTCTATGGCTACTTTATCATTAATCTGTTCTAAATCAATACCAATATTATTTTTACTAAGAGCATAAACGGTATAATTATTTTTATGGGAAAGATTAAAGTTTATTTTATTGATAATTTCTCCTTTTAATAAAGGCTTTCCTTTTTGATTATAAGAAAAACAAATTTCTTCAGGTTTTATGTTTAAATAATTACCTAGAATTATTCTTAAATATCCTCGATTAATCTGATAACTATCTTTAAGTTTATCTAAAGAAAATCTATTCGCTTTTTCTAACTCATCGAGAGATAAAATGTCTCTAAATTTGTTAATCTTTTCTCGATAATTGTCTATATTAATCATCCAAATATGTACATCATTATCTTTTAAAATTAAACTTTGAGGTGGTTTATTCCACATATACATAAAAAATGAAACTATAACAAAAAATCTTATTAATTATGACAAAATTAGAAGACATTGGCGAACATGAATTATTAGCCATAATTAGTCAATATTGTGACAGGAAAAAAATTGGTGACGATGGCGCTATCCTTGATGTAAATACAGATAAAAAATTAGTAATTACTACGGATGTTTTAGTGGAGAATGTCCACTTTAGTGATGATACAACTCCTCCTCATTCTATCGGTTATCGTGCTGCGGCGGCTAATTTGTCTGATATTGCTGCTATGGGTGCAACACCAATTGCCTTTACCGTTGGCTTATCCTTGAGAAAAGATGTTGAAATTTCATGGATTAAATCTGTTTATCAAGGCATTCAACAATGTTTACAAAAATGTACTACTAAAGTTGTAGGTGGAGACATCACAAAATCTGAAGTAAATGCGATCGCCATTACCGCCTTAGGAGAAGTCAAGGAAAATGAGGTAATTTATCGACACACTGCTAGAGAGGGTGACTTAATTTTAACAACAGGACTTCATGGACTATCAAGAGCGGGGTTAGAAATCTTGCTATATCCTCAAAAATATGGTCATATTGACAATGAAACGAGAAAAAAAGTAATTTTTGCCCACCAATACCCCGAACCTCGTTTAGACGTGATCAAGCTCTTGAAAAGTATTAATCCTTACCCTAAAGTTACAGGTATGGATAGCAGTGATGGATTAGCGGATGCCATTATACAAATTTGTCAAAAAAGTAATGTTGGAGCGACAATTAATCGCCGAAAAATTGTGATTCCTTCTGCCATCAAAAAAATAACCAACGATGAAACGGCATGGGATTGGATACTATACGGAGGAGAAGACTTTGAATTAGTTTTATGTATGAATGAAGAAACAGCACAATATTTACAAAAAAGATTAGGCAAAAATTGTCATATAATAGGTGAAATTAGTGCATCATCTGAGATACAATTAGTTGATCCTGAAAATGTCTATCCCAAACTTTTATTAAACCAAAGAAAAACTTTTCAGCATTTTTAGCTATACTAATATAGTCTATAGTTATTAATCCATCTACTCCCTATAATCGTTAAGTGTTAATCAAATCATGATTAAAATTTTAGTTGTTGATGATAATCATACTCCCAGAGAAGTGATCTGCGAAGCACTGAAGCAATTTAATATTCAGGTAAAAGAAGCCGTAAATGGGGTAGAAGCAACAAAAATCTTAGAAGCTGAACAATTTAATCTTGTTATTACAGACGTAGTTATGCCCGAAATGAATGGCTATGAATTATGTCGCTGGATAAAAACCAATCCTGCTACTGGAAAAATTCCCGTAATCATTTGCTCTACAAAAGGGGAAGATTTCGATATTCACTGGGCGACAAAACAAGGTGCTGATGCTTATATTATCAAGCCTTTCAAGACAATGGAATTGCTTAAAACTATTAAGTATTTACTAAAACATAACGTCTAAACAATTAATAATGAATAATTAATAATGTATAGTTAATCTCCTCTTTTTCTCTTACCTTCCTCTGTTTCCTCTAATTTCTTAATTTTCATGAAAAATATAACTGTAATCGGTGGTGGTTTAGCTGGTACTGAAACCGCATGGCAAATCGCTCAAGCTGGTATCCCTGTTGACTTGTATGAAATGCGCCCCGTCGTTAAAAGCCCCGCTCATCATAGCGAAGAATTGGCAGAATTGGTCTGTAGTAACTCCTTTGGTGCTGATGCTACTGATCGAGCAGCAGGTTTGTTACATCAAGAACTACGACTTTTAAATTCCATTGTAATTCAAATAGCTGATAAACATCGTGTACCCGCAGGAGGTGCGTTAGCAGTGGACAGAGGCGTTTTTAGTCAAGAATTAACGCAAACCCTTGCTAATCATCCTTTAATCACCCTTAGACGAGAAGAAATTAAGGCAATACCATCGGATGGCATTGTAGTATTAGCGACAGGCCCTTTAACAAGCTCTTCTTTAGCTCAAGAATTGCAAAATTTGACAGGTATGGATTATCTGAACTTTTTTGATGCCGCTAGTCCCATTGTAGTGGGAGAATCAATTAATAAAGATATTGCCTTTCTTGCGTCTCGTTACGATAAAGGGGAAGCGGCGTATTTGAATTGCCCCATGAATAAAGAGCAATACTTACAATTTCGTCAAGAGTTATGCCAAGCACCACAAGCGGAATTAAAAGATTTTGAGCGAGAAAATGCTAAGTTTTTTGAAGCCTGTTTGCCCATTGAAGAATTAGCCCAACGAGGGGAAGAAACCATGAGATATGGCCCTTTGAAGCCCATTGGTTTATTTGATGCTCGTTTAGGTGATTTTAGGGAAAATAAAGATAAACGCCCTTATGCAGTGGTACAGTTGCGCCAAGAAGATAAAGCAGGGCAGTTATGGAATATGGTAGGATTTCAAACAAACTTAAAATGGGGAGAACAACAAAGGGTTTTTCGGATGATTCCAGCCTTAGAAAATGCTGAATTTGTCCGTATGGGAGTGATGCACCAAAACACTTTTTTAAATGCACCCCAACTGTTAAAAGACACTTTACAGTTTAAATGTCGAGATACTTTGTTAGCCGCAGGGCAAATTATCGGCACGGAAGGTTATACGGCAGCCGCCGCAGGAGGTTGGTTGGCTGGTACAAATGCCGCTAGAATTGCTCAAAATAAACCACCTTTAACTTTACCCAATGTCACCATGATGGGAGCTTTATTTGAGTTTATCAGCACCGCCGACGCTAAACATTTTCAACCCATGCCCCCGAATTTCGGTATAATCCCCCCATTTTCTGAGAAAATCCGTAATAAACGTGAACGTTATCAAGGCTATGCTCAAAGATCCCTTGATGCGATCGCACAATATCAAAGACTGGGAGACTAGGAGAAAGACTAGCAAATATTTACTAATTCCCCGTTTCCTTTCTAATTCCTAATTCCTCATTATTTAACTTGCTTTGCCGAATTGGCGATCATAAACTTCGTCTTCTTTACCCGTTTCTACCTTTAAATTAGAGCGAGGATAAGACACACATAATAAAGCATAACCTTCTCCTTGTAATTCAGGAGATAAACCCATACCCTCGCTTTGTTCTACTTCACCGCTAATAATTTTCGCTGCACAAGTGGTGCAAACTCCAGCATTACAAGAATTAGGTATAATTACATTTTGTTGTTCAGCAACGTCTAAGATTTTTTGATCTTCAGGTACTTGTAAAGTATAAGTTTGACCGTCGTTAATAATTTCTACTGTATAGATATTTGTCATAAAAATATTTTAATTTTCAATATTTAGTCACGAATTATCATTATACGCAGATTTTGTCTTGACTTAAAATAAACATAAAAATATATTTCTTGCTTTTTTAGTTTTTCAAACACCGTTTAATTAATGAATTTTGAGATTTTTGGCAAACTAATCTTTTAACCCACATTCCGCATATTTCAATAGAATACTAAAATAGATATACAGAGACATTATTTAACAATGTAACCTTACAGATTGTCGTAATGCTTTCATACTAGGAAACAACAAATTTCTCACAAGATTAGTTAAAATAATTTTGATTATTTAATTATCAGTTTTTTCTTGATAAAT
>JAACUG010000003.1 GCA_009993045.1 Cyanobacteria bacterium CG_2015-22_32_23 | reverse complement strand
AATTCATCCCACGCTCATTTCATGGGCGGTTTTTTAACGAAAAATAGAGCGTGGGACTTCTTTCTCCATTTTTGTTAAATATTGTCATAAATTTTTCTTAATCCATTAATCAATCCCTCGTTTTGTTCGTCTTTTTTGACAGCAACACGAAAATATCTTTCTCCTAATTCGGGGAAACTCATGCAATCACGAATAAAAATCTGTTCCTGTTTTAGTAATTCTAACTGTAATTGTAAACCTGAAATTCTGGTTTCTACTAATATAAAGTTAGCACTACTAGGAAGGGGGTGCAGTCCTTCAATTTCTGTTAAACTCTTTTTTAATTTTTCTCGGCTCGGTTTCAACCATTGCCATGTTTTTTCTTGAAAAGCAGTATCTTTTAATGCTACTGTTCCAGCTAAAGCTGCTAAAGTATTTACACTCCAAGGATCTCGCCACTTCCTCCAACGATTAATTCTCTCAGGATTTGTGATGCCGTAACCTATTCTTAATCCTGGCAAACTATAAAATTTAGTTAGCGATCGCAAAATTATTAAATTATCATAACTTTCTACTACATCAATTAAACTTTCTTGATCTTGTGGTAATAAAAAGTCCATAAACGCTTCATCAATAATCACCAATGGAAACTCATGTAAATAAGGAAGAAGAGTATTTTTACTCCATAACTTTCCTGTAGGATTATGAGGGTTATTAATTAATAACGCAAAATTTTTGTATTGATTCAAGCCCTTTTCTAAATCTTCTAAAGAATAAAACTCCCAAGGAATATTAAAGGTTTTTAACCCTCGTTTATAATCAGAAAAACAAGGGGAGGGCAGTAAAACACCATCTAAGTTATAGACTTCCCAACCTATCCATGTTAATAATTCCGCCGCCCCATTACTCGGTAAAATCCAATCTATTTCAAGATGATGATATTTACCGATGGCTTGACGAAATTGCGGATAATCAGGATTAGGATAGTTACATAATTGAGTAATACCTTCATTAATAGCAACAATAGCACTTTCAGGAGGACCTAGAGGGTTAATACTAGCGGAAAAATCCAATACAGCCGAAATAGGACAGTTACCAATACTGACAGCCCAATCTAAATTTCCTCCGTGAGTTGGTTGCATTTTAATTAGTAATTAGATAAATATTCTCTTACTTATTACTTGATTCATGAAACTATTTTTTTACAAAACTAAGATTTAGGAGGTGCTACTCTCTCTTTAAAAAGTTTACCCGCCGAAAAAGCTGGAACTTTAGTGGCAGGAATTTCCATTTTTTCTCCCGTTTTAGGATTGCGTCCTTCTCTGGCTTTTCTTTCACGGCCTTCAAAAGAACCAAAACCCACTAAAGTTACTTTTTCTCCAGCGGAAACTGCTTCCATAATAGACTCAACAACCGCACTGATAATACTATCTGCTTGTTTTTTCGTTACGTCTGCCTTAGCCGCTACGGCATCTACTAATTCGCCTTTGTTCATAAATTTATCTCCAATTGATTAAACATGATGGTCATAAAAATTGAGTTAATGATATTAATTAGCTGAAATTACCATCAACTCAGTGTTTTACTGTTTTTAACACTAGATCTGATATTACATGATTAAACGCTGAAATGATTAAATTTTATAGTTTTTCTCGAATTTTTTACAATTTTCTGGATTTTTGTAAAGAATTGTAACAAATTGCTCTTTTAAAATTACATGATCAACCATAAAAATCTTCTTAAACTAGAAAAAAAAGCATTATTATGATAAGCTAGTAAAGTTGTCTAAATTCGCACATCTGAGATGTCGGGTGTTTCTAAAAAGAAGAAATAGAACTAACTCAGATGGAGGATAAACCCGAAAATAAGGAGAAAACAAATGTCAGTAGTTAGCTTAAAAGAGCTATTAGATTCTGGTGTTCACTTTGGACATCAAACTCGTCGTTGGAATCCCAAAATGGCCCCTTATATCTACACCGCTAGAAATGGGGTACATATCATTGACTTAGTGCAAACAGCACAGTTAATGGAAGAAGCCTATACCTATATCAAAAAAGCAGCCGAAAGCGGTAAAAAAGTATTGTTTGTCGGTACTAAACGTCAAGCAGCTGGAATTATTGCACAAGAAGCTACTCGTTGTGGTGCATTTTACATCAATCAACGTTGGTTAGGCGGAATGCTTACAAACTGGGAAACTATCAAATCCAGAGTAGCACGTCTTAAAGATTTAGAAGAATTAGAAGAAACTGGTGCTTTAGATAGAAGACCAAAAAAAGAGGCATCTGTTTTACGTCGTGAATTAAATAAATTACAGAAATATCTCGGCGGTATTAAAGATATGCGTCGTGTACCTGATGTTGTCGTAATTATTGACATTCGCAGAGAACATAATGCCATCAAAGAGTGTCAAAAACTCAATTTACCTGTGGTATCTATGTTAGATACTAACTGTAACCCTGAATTAGTAGATTTACCTATCCCCGCTAACGATGATGCTATTCGCTCCATTAAATTAATTATTGGTAAATTAGCCGATGCTATTTATGAAGGACGTTATGGGAAAGCGGTTGCTGAAGGAAAATTCGATGAATTTGAAGAATCTTTAGCCACTGGTGAGGTTAATTATGACGATGAATACGAAGATGAAGATAGCGACGAAGATGCTGGAGAAGAAGAGTAAATAGTTAGTAATTAAGATTGAAAATTATTTCCTCTTTCCCCTTAATACTTGTTGAGTAATATCAAAAAAACTCTCAGGTATTAAGGTCAATTCGTGTAATGATTATTATTGATAATTTAAACTAAAATATAAGTATTATGGCTGAAGTTACTGCTAAATTAGTAAAAGAACTTAGAGATAAAACAAACGCAGGGATGATGGATTGTAAAAAAGCCCTCGTGGAAAATGATGGTGATATAGCCAAAGCTAGTGAATGGTTACGTCAAAAAGGTATTACTTCAGCAGAGAAAAAAGCTGGTAGAGTTGCCGCCGAAGGTATCGTAGAAAGTTATATTCATACTGGTGGTAGAATCGGTGTTTTAGTTGAAGTTAACTGTGAAACTGATTTCGTTGCTCGTCGTGAAGATTTCCAATCGTTAGCGAAAAATATTGCGATGCAAATTGCAGCTTGTCCTAATGTAGAATATGTCAAAATTGCTGATATTCCTGAAGACATCGTTGCCAAAGAAAAAGAAATTGAAATGGGTAGAGATGATTTAGGTAATAAACCTGACAATATTAAAGAAAAAATCGTTGAAGGTAGAATCCAAAAACGTTTAGGTGAGATGTGTTTACTCAGTCAACCTTATATCAGAGACCAAGGTATTACTGTTGAAGAATTAATCACTCAACAAATTTCTAAAATTGGCGAAAATATCCAAGTACGTCGTTTTAACCGCTTTGTTTTAGGAGAAGGTATTGAAAAAGAAGTAACTAATTTTGCTGAAGAAGTTGCCGCCCAAGCAGGGTTGAAATAATTACTAATTAGGGGTTGCTGAAAAAGTCTGAGGAAGGGGTAGGGCAAAGGGCAATGGGCAAAGGGCAAAGGTTTTAATGGTTTTGATT
>JAACUG010000006.1 GCA_009993045.1 Cyanobacteria bacterium CG_2015-22_32_23 | reverse complement strand
GATCAAGTTTGAGTAAGTTTCATAGAGCGGAAATGGAATCTGATCACCGGCATGGCTGATGACGCGATCGACTACATGACGCGGATGCACCAGATCAGTCCTAGCAAGCCGCTCTTCATAAAGTACGCACCCGGTGCCACCCATGCTCCCCATCACCCGACCCAGGAATGGGTGGACAAAATTCATGGGATGCACTTGTTTGACGACGGCTATGAAAAACTGCGCGATCGCATCTTCGAGAACCAGAAAAAACTCGGCGTAATTCCTAATGATGCAAAGCTAACACCTTGGCCCAATGAAGTTCTAAAGCCCTGGGATCAGCTAACAGCAGAAGAGAAAAAGCTCTTCATTCGTCAAGTCGAAGTCTTCGCCGCCTACGCCGCCTATACCGATCACGAGATCGGGCGTGTGGTTCAGCAATTCCAAGATCTCGGCAAACTTGATAATACACTGATCATCTATATTAACGGTGACAACGGCACCAGTGCTGAGGGTGGTCCTCTGGGTACACCAAACGAGGTTGCTTTCTTCAATGGACTGAATAAACTCCCTGCTGATGTACATTCGGTCGCAGCTCGCATCGTCGCCCCTCGACCCAACATCACGGCGGGTCGTAGCGAGTTCGTTTACACCCGACCGATGGTCGGTCTGCCTCAAGGCGATTCACCACTCCTGCTCAATACCTCCTACACTGTCACAGCGAACATTGACGTACCCCAGGTAGGGGCTGAGGGCATGATGTTGACTTCTGGCGGTCGCTTTGCTGGTTATGGCTTCTACCTGCTTAAAGGTAAGCCCGTATGGCTCTGGAACATGGTGGACTTGGAACGAATTAAATGGGAAGGAACAGAAGCACTCACCCCGGGTAAGCACACGGTGGAATTTGACTTCAAGTACGACGGATTAGGTGCAGGTACACTTGCCTTTAATGACTTCTCTGGAGTCGGTCGCCCTGGAATAGGTACCCTCAAAGTCGATGGCAAAGTCGTTGCCACTAAGATGATGCCCAAAACCCTGCCGATGATTCTGCAATGGGATGAGAGCTTTGACATCGGTTCTGACACCCTGACTGGAGTTAATGACGAGGATTATCAACCGCCATTTGCGTTTACTGGTAAGCTCGATAAGTTGACTTTGACGATCGATCGTCCTCAATTAAGCCCTCAAGATATAGAGAAACTAAAACAAGCCCAGAGAAACAATAAAGTTTCTGAATAGTTTAGTTTAAGTGCGATCGCATTAATCCATTAGACTTCTCCAGAAATTATTATTTTCAACGAGGGATCATTAAAAAATAAACTTAAATTCCCAAGTTATTAACAAGAATTGATTGTATTTTTAATTATTGAAGATGTCTATTAAAGTAAAGCGATCGCCCATCTCCATCTATTCATAATTTATTTATAGAGATTACGGACTGAAGTTTATGCACATTTTTTTCTACGGTCTGACCTTACTTTCTGGTATTTTTTGCCTATTGATGTCTATTGCAAAAGCTGTGCCAGTTCCAACTCCTCCACCCACTAATCTTTCTACTAATAATCTGTCGGATGAGCCTCATGGCTCTATTCTTGAAGTCGATTCCTCAGATCCACTGGTAGAGAGCAAGACAGCAATGACACTCGTTGAAAGTTCGAGTTTTAACGCCGAAATTAGCGACTCTGCGGCGGATTTACTACCCGTCGAGCCAACTAACCCTTTGACAACGGCTCAAGCTGAGGTGAATTCAGACAGTGAAGCGAAACCTTCCTCCGAAAACAATCCCGAATCCTCCCCAGACTCTCCTGACAAAATTAATACAGAAAAGGAGGCGACTGCCCTAAGAACCCTTGCCCAAAAAGCTCAGAACCCGATTGCTAACCTTATCAGTTTGCCCTTTCAAAACAATACGAACTTTGGTACAGGCCCCCTTGATCGCACCCAGAATATCTTGAATATTCAGCCTGTTATCCCCGTTGATCTCAGCAAAGACTGGCTGTTGGTTACGCGCACCATCATCCCCTTTGTTTACCAACCAGAAGCACCCCAAGGCGGTGGATCAACTTTCGGTTTGGGTGATCTCAACCCTCAATTTTACTTCGTCCCGAAGACGGATAGTCACATCACTTGGGGAGTCGGTCCAACGCTGATCTTTCCCACGGCAACCGATTCGGTTTTAGGACAGGGTAAGTGGAGTATTGGTCCGGCTGCGGTTATCGTTGTCACTACTAAACATATTGTCTATGGAGCTATTGCGAATAATGTCTGGTCCTTTGCAGGAGATGGGGATCGCCCCAATGTCAGCCAACTTACATTTCAACCATTTATTAACTATAATCTCAAAAAGGGTTGGTATCTCGTCACTGCTCCCATTATTACGACAAATTGGTACGGTTCAGGGGGTAATCAGTGGACAGTTCCCTTGGGAGGAGGCTTCGGGCGCGTGTTTGCCATCGGGGAGCAAGGGGTAAATGCCCAGCTACAAGCGTTTTGGAATGTCACTAAACCGAAAGATGCTCCAGACTGGCAACTGCGAGCTCAATTCCAACTGCTATTTCCTAAATAGAAGTAGAGATTCGTCATTGAATAGTTAATTCCTTTAATCGTTGCCTTAATTTTGATCCTTTTTCAAATGTGGCTAGAAACAATACCGTAAATTTAACTAATTATTAATCCTATGGAATGGTCATTTTTAAGCAATTTTGGAATTACTTTATTTGCTCTGTTAAATCCTCTGGGAATGTTGCCGATTTTTATTTCCTATACTTCCCGTGAAAGAACCAAAGTACAACGTATGGTGGCTTTATTTGTTTCCCTTACGGTAATGGGTTTATTATTAATTTTTATGGTGATCGGATCGCCCATGCTCCAATTTTTTGGAGTGACAATTAATTCCTTTCGCCTTGCAGGAGGTATTTTACTATTAATCATTGGTATTAACATTGTCAATGGAACTGATAGTAGTGCAGGAAAAACTTTACTTGTGCCAGAAAATGAAAACGATTTAACTCAAGCCAAGTCCGTTTACCAACAGATTGTAATTCCTATGGCGATGCCTTTATTAGTAGGTCCGGGAGTAATTGCTAACGTAATTCTCTATGCTAATGAAGCATTGGCTAAAAAGGTTGGTTTGGGTATTGAGTTAATTCTGATGACGATTTTTGTCTGCTTTTTTGTCTTCGCAGTGCTTGTTTCTGGTAAATGGTTACAACGAGTTATAGGAGACATTGGATTGAGTATAACTCAACGAGTGATGGGACTTTTTGTCGCTGCCATCGGAGTTCAATTCATGGTGACAGGTTTAATCGACATTATTATTAATGACCTTGTCCCTAAACTCAAGGGATAGAATAACTATAGTTACAACATATTTAATTAAAAATTGAAAAAATCATGAACAAAAAATCTCTTTCTGCTTTATTTACCGTTAGTATGCTTACCTTGACTGTTTCTGTGGGTAATCTGATTAGTAATAAATCTGTGGATGCAAAACCAGCACCTGAAACCAAAGAAGTTTCTGATCCTGTACAACTGCTTTTCGTACAAAATTCTGTGAAAGGTAGTTATGACGGCAAAAGATTGAATCTTAATGGAGTCGGTTCGACTATCTTTTTTAGCGATCGCCCAGAACGTATTTCAGGTCATGTACAAAACTCAGAATTTATCAGTCATTGGGATGAAGGTTCGGATAATTTTGCTTCTAATCCTCCTAACGCTACACTATCGATTTTTGGTGAAAAAGGAGTTAATAGTGTCGTCATTGAATTAACTAATCCCAAGTTAGAAAATAACAATATTTCCTACCAAGTTAAGGTTTTACAAGGACAATTACCCGCTAATTTTCAAGAATCATCTTTATTTATAGATATTTTAGGACGTTGGCGTATGTATGGTGCAGGTGTGGCTGCTGGTGCTGCTATGGCTGGTGCGGGTAGTTATTATTATCATCCTCCCGTTTATGCTCCCGTTGCTCCCGTTTATCCAGTTTATCCAGTTTATGCACCTCCAGTTTATGTAGCACCCCGTCCAATTCTTTACTAAAAGCGATTGCCTAGGAAAAGCAGAAAAGAAAATTTTTAGAACATTTATTCTGAACAATAATTTTTACATAGGAAAACTAAATCATGACTAAATTTTCATCACACCTTTGGAAAAATAAAGCCATCGCTGTTATTTTCGGTAGTGTATTCTTAGGGTTCGGTTTGACTACCCAAGCTCAAAATAGTCCTAATCAAGATCAAAATACTGCATTACAAGCGGTGGCCAAAATGACCGAAGGACAACGGACTTATTATCAAAAAAATGGTAAATTTCGAGCGGTAGTTAAGAATATTCAGAAGGATTTTGGTATTTCTTTACCTACTACTTTTAATTATGCAGTTCGCACCACATCAGAAGCGGCTTATAGCTATGTTATTCCTACTAAATCAGGTGAACTACGAGCCTATGTTGGTGCGGCTTTTCTTACTCCGAATCAAACTCCGAAAATTACCACTATTATCTGTGAAAACAATAATCCGGGGCAGATTCGTCCTGCTGATCCTCTATTAGTCAGAGATCCTCTTAATCCCCAAAAACTTTCTTTACAATGTGGTCAATTTTCCTTTGAAGTTCCTCAATCACAAGTTAACGAATAATTTTACTAAATCTTTTTCACTTAATATAATGATGAAACTATCACTCGATAATATTACCGAACAAGAAGCCTACGAAATTGGTATTGAGGCTTATCATTACTTTTATTCGTTGATTACTATGGACTTCACAAGACGAGTCTGTACTAATTACAAATCAGGAGAAAAACCCGGATTCGGTCCTGTAAATACATTTCATCATCTGCGACAATTTCCCCCTGCTAATTTTCGAGCAGTAGTGCGTCCTAATTTTGACACTCTTTATACCATTGCATGGGTTGATATAACTAAAGAGCCGATGATTGTGTTAACTCCTGATACTCATGGACGTTACTATTTATTACCGATGTTGGATATGTGGTCAAATGTTTTTGATGCTAATAGTAAGCCCATGGAAGGTAAAAATAATTATGTATTGCACTTTAATCAAAATGAGCTTCCTCCCGTAGAGGCTTTTTGGTCGATCACTATGTATGATGCGGAGGGTTTTCAAGTAGCGAATAAGCTTGATCGATTTGCCATCGGCGATAGAGATACTTTAACATATAACTCCGATGGTTCACTTGATATATACATTCAACACGAATCTCCTGAAGATGACAAAGTCTCTAACTGGTTGCCTTCTCCTGCTGAGGGTGTGTTAGGAGTAACAATGCGTTTATATGCCCCAAAACCATCCGCTCTTAATGGGATTTGGAATCCTCCTGCTGTAAAACAAGTAGATTAGATCTTAATCAATCTTGTATAAGTACTTAAAAGGATCATGGAACATTTAGAAAGTGGATTAGGGTTTCTTATTGCATTTCTCAAATTTTTATTAGAGGCCATTGCTGTTTTTTGCATTCTTTTAGGCATATTAAAAACTGGACAATTAGTTTATAGGTCTAAGTTTAATCGTAATAAAACTTGTTTCACAGAAATTCGACTGGAATTTGGAATGTGGCTTGTATTAGCATTAGAGTTTCAGTTAGGCGCGGATATTGTTGCTACCTCCTTAAGTTCAACCTTTGATTCTTTAGGAAAATTAGGAATTGTTGCCCTAATCCGAACTTTTCTTAATTATTTTCTGACTAAAGAATTAGAATCTCAAGAAAATGTAAAGGAAAAGTAAATCATATTTTATCCTAAACTTTATCTTCAGTTTATTTAGCATCATTAGTATTAATTAAATCTTTAAAATTTTAACGAATATGTTGTTATTCAAAAAATATTTTATTTTTCTATTGACAGTAACCAGTATTTATTCTCCTTTAAAGGCGATCGCCCTTACTCCTGAACCAGAAAAAGATGATATATTTACTTCTCATGGCTGTGATTGTGCAGAGGATTTAAGAGGAAATTATTTTCAAGAATCAGAGCTTAAAGAACAAAATTTAGATACTTTTAATGTTGGTAAATTGAATGAAAATACTAATAATTTATTTCCTCAAATTCAAGCCCAAAATTCCGAAGTTAATATCACAAATGATCCGAATAAATGGCGTTTTCAATTTCAACCCTATGTAACCGTACCAATAACTACTTACGACACAGCTACAGCTAGAGGTAGGAGTGTTGATTATGATCTGGATTTAGGAGAAGTATTAGATTCTTTGAACTTTACTGCCAGTGCTAGGGTAGAAGCATGGAAAGGTAGATTAGGATTTATTTTTGATGGATATTTCGTTAATTTAGGAGATGTAGTTGATTTAAACGCACAATTAACCCGCAATCCTTCTGCTTTAAATTCCTTAAATTATTTGATGAGTAAAGGTACAAATACGAGGGTAACAGAATTAGTTAATAATCTTGATCAAAAAATTGAGATAGCAAAACAAAATGAACAGTTAAAAAAAAATGAAATTACCAAAAAAATAGATACAAAAATTGAAGATTTAAAAATTACTATTAATGAAGATTTAGAAAAATTAAAAACTGTTGATCTAAAAGTAGAAGAAATTAGAAATAATTTATCTAATTTTGTTGATTCTCGTATTGGTGATTTGAATTTTAAAGACTTAGAAAACCTCAAATTAACTCCCGATGGTTTTAAGGAATTATTGGCACTAAATATCAAAGATTTTCCTAAAATTCAAGACTTAGAAGAGTTAAATAAGAGAATTGAAGAGACGAAAGTTAAAGAAGTTTTATCTTCTCTTCCTGAAATTAAACAAAAATTGACAGAAACTCGTGACACTGTACAACAAATTCTTAAAGTTTTTGAAATAGGAGAAATTCTCTATCAAAAAGCCCTTGTCGGAGAAATTTCTACCGTAAAAGCCGCTGAAGAATTAATGTTGTTGATAGATAGTTTTAGTAGTTAATAAATTTCTATTTTATGGAAAATAAAGTTATAACTTTTTCCGATATTCTTCTTAAACAATCCATTTTTTTAAGTCGTTTAGATATTTTAATTCAGTCATTAATTATAGTCTTTATTGTTATTATATCTTGGTTATTATCTAAAGTAATTTGGAGTTGGTTACATAAAAATTTTCCTCAATTTACTACTTTTATTTGGCGTGATGAAAAACTCGAACCTAATGAGTATTTTGCATTATTTGTACAAACTATCGATTTCCCTTTAATCACTTTAATTTTACTTAATATAATGGAGGTTTTTTTTTCTAGTCAACATTGGACAATAGGATTAATAAAATTAGGGGATAAAATAGTAGTAATTTATTTAATTTTAAGATGTTTATTAGCATTTTTATATGGTACTTTTCCTTTAAATATTATTCGAGAATATCAATGGAAAATTTTTTATCCATTATTTATTTTATTCGTGGTGAGAAAAATCCTAGATCTTTCGGGTAATTTTGAAGAATTTTCTCAGATAGTTTTAATCAAATTATTTAATAATCCTGTTACTTTTCAATCTATATTTGCTCTATTTATAAGTTTATATTTTTGGATAGTAATTGTTAGTCTATTAGAAAAATTATTAATAATATTTATTAAACCTAAAAATGCTTCAGATAAAGGAGAAATTCAAGCAAGTTTATTATTATTACGTTATTTTTTAATTACCTTAGGAATTGTGTTAATTTTAGGTTATATTGGAGTGGATGGTAGGGCTGTAACTGCTATTAGTGGTGGCTTATCGGTAGGTATTGGCTTTGCTTTAAAAGAAGTTATTAGTAATTTTGTTAGCGGTATTATCTTATTATTTGAAAAAGTATTAAAACCGGGGGATATTATTAGTATTGAAGGACAAACCTGTGAGGTAAAAGAATTAGGTATTAGGGTAACTACCGTAAGAATGTTAGTAGATAATTCAGAAAAAATTATCCCTAATCAAACTTTTTTTACGGAAGATTTAACTACTTATACTGGTAGTAATAACTTAGTTTATTGTTCTGTTTTAATCGGTGTAGGCTATGATTCTAAACCCGAAGAAGTGATCAATTTATTATTAGAAATTGCCTACAATAATAAAAGGGTATTAAAAAATCCTTCTCCCATCGCTTTTTTTCTTAATTTTGGTGATTCTACCTTAAATTTTGAACTAAAATTCTGGTTAGATGATATTAATATAAGAAAAGGAGTTATTAGCGAATTAAACTGTAAAATTTTAAAAGAATTTACTAATAATCATATAGAAATTCCTTATCCCCAAAGAGACATTAATATTAAGAATAATTAAAATAGTTATGATAGTTTAAATAAGTTTGATTATAATAAATAAAATAAGTAAAAAAGGAGAATATAATGTTAATAAATTATATTGATAAAGCTATGGACATAGCCGTTTATGAAATAGTAGAAGATGATCATAGTTATTGGGGCGAAATTCCTAATCTTCAAGGAGTGTGGGCTAATCATGAAACTTTAGAAGGTTGTAGAAGTGAATTAAAAGAAGCATTAAGTGATTGGATTGCTTTGCGTTTAAAATTAGGCTTAGAAATACCCATTATTAATGGTATAAATCTTAACGAAATTAATCAACCACTTATTTCTGTGTAAAAATCATGATAAATTATGCCAAAATTAACACCTGTTATTAAAAGGTAATAGAAAATATAGTTTTAAAATTAACTATAAATAATCGATTTTCAATGTAAAAAAAAATCTTAAATAATCATCAAAAAAATGTTCATCAAAAAAATGTCAAAATTTTCTTTATTCGTATTGGGATTAACTTCAGCTTTTTTAACTTCATTACCAGTAAAAGCAGCAGAAAAATTATTATTTACTTATGGACCTATTGAGCTATCAGTCAAAGTAGAATCCTTAGAATTATTCGCCAAAGATGGGACAATTAATGAAGATTTAGGACAATATTTAAACAGAATTAGTCCCAAAGATCAAGCTATATTTAGAGAGTCTTTAACGAAAAAAATTGACATTGATGGTGTGAAAGTTTCTCGCTTTTTTAATACGGAAATGGGAGAAAGTATTTTGTTGCGTTTAGGAAAAGGGATTACCCTAGAAGGGGGCAAAAATGGCGGTATCGCTTTACGAGGTGCGATCATACAATCAGCTTTAGATCCATCAGGGTTAACATTACTTAATGTTTTGAAGAAATACCCCACAGACTTACAAATCCAAGGGGAGTTGGTTGTTGGTGCAGCAGAATATGGGAAAAAAGTCATTAAAGCTACAGAAACTTTAGTCAAAGAAATGCGTACTTGGACAGTAGAAGAGGCCACAACTGATCCAGCGACGGATTACAATAAATTAGCTGATATTCGTAAAGCAGGACCATATCAAATTAAAAAAGAAAAGTGGCAGTTAACGGATAAGAGCCGTAACCGTAGTTTTTATGTGAATGTTTTTGTACCTCAAAATGTAACAAATAATATTCCAGTGATTGTATTTTCTCATGGATTAGGAGCAAGTCCTGATGATTACGACGATACTTTGAATCATCTCGCTTCTAACGGATTTTTAGTAGCCGCGCCTCAACATATTGGTAGCGATACTACTTACTTTAAAGAAATGTTTGAAGGGTTGAATAAAAATATATTTGATCGGGATGAATTTATCAACCGCCCAAAAGATTTGAGTTTTGTTATTGATGAACTAGAAAGACGTAATCAAGGAGAGTTTCAAGGTAAACTTAATCTCAAAAATGTTGGAATTTCAGGACATTCCTTCGGAGGTTATACGGTGTTAGCTGTTGCTGGAGCAACCATTGATTTTGATTATTTACAACAGTCTTGCGATCGCCTTTATGGTGGTTTAAATGCCGCAATCTTACTAGAATGTAGAGCTTTAGAATTACCTAGAGAAGATTATAACTTCAAAGATCCTCGTGTAAGTGCAGTATTTGCAGGAAATCTCGTTAATCGCTTTATTTTTGGTGAAAAAGGGATCAGTAAAATTACTATTCCTGTTATGCTAGGTTCAGGAAGTGACGATCCAGCAACTCCTCCAGCCTTTGAACAAGCCGTACCTTTCACATGGTTGAATACCCCCAATAAATATTGGGCATTAATTGAAGGACAAGCCCATGTTAATTTTAACGAAATCGATGGCGGAATAAAAGAAGCCCTTGACTCTACCCTCAATTTGACTTTTCCTCCTGAAGATTTAATTAGTGCCTACATCAAGGGAATTTCATTAGCTTTCTTTGAAATTCATCTTAATAACAATCAAAATTATCGCCCTTATTTACAGTCTTCTTATGCAGAATATCTCAGTGCAAATAACGAGTTTAAATTGAGTTTTATTAGTGCTAATTCTAGTGATAAATTAAAAGCTGAAATAGAAAAATTTAGATCAGAAAATAACATCAAATAAATTAAATAATTAATTAGACCTCTTGCAAAATAAAAAGTAAAATCTATTGGAAAACATTAATTTCTTAATTCATTACTCATTACTTATTACTCCACTTCTGCAAGAAGTATATTGTACCTATTAATATAGCAATCCTAAATGATTCTTAGCAAAATAAGCATTACAAATTAAAAGGCAAGGGGCTTAAGTCTCTTGTTAAATAATAGGTAAAAAATTATTTCCTATGTTTAAATATTTCACAAATCCTAAGGGGATTACTATACTATTTTTACTGACTTTAGATATTGATTAAAAAGTGAATTAAAGAATAATGAGTCAAAAATTAAGTTTAGGTACAAGACTATTTTTATCCCATTTAGCGGTGATGATGGTAGGTTTAGGTACTTTTATTTTTATCGCTAAATTTTCTTCTCCTCAATTTTTTGTATTGCGATTGGAACAATTAGAAAAAAAAGGTTTTATGACCGTCAGATCTGCTAAAACTTATTTATTAGACGGTTTTGAAACAGCATGGAATCGTAGCGCTTTTTGGTCATTAATTGTCGGCGGTGGTGCGGCAGGATTCTTAAGTTATTATGCTAGTCAAAAAATAATGCAACCTTTAGAAACCATGAAGGATATAACCCAAAATTTTGCGAGAGGAGATTGGGGAGAAAGAATGCCTGAAAGTGAAATACCAGAATTAACTCAATTTAGCATTAGTTTTAATCGCATGGCTAGTGACTTAGAAGACGTGGAAAAAAGAAGACGTGAATTAATTACTGACTTAACCCATGAATTACGCACTCCTTTAACCGTAGTTAGAGGTTATTTAGAAGAATTAGCCGCAGGAGAGATACAACCAACCTCGGAATTATATTTAAGTTTAGTAGGAGAAACCCGAAGATTAGAGCGTTTAACCCGTGATTTACAGGAATTATCCCAAGCTGAAGCAGGTTATATGTCTATTGATTTAAAATCCTTAGATTTACTGCCTTTATTAACCTCTTTAGTAAGCAGATTTGCAGATCAACTTTTAGAAGATGGCCCTATTTTAACCCTAGATTGTCCTCCTACTTTACCTTTAGTTATGGCGGATAAAGATCGCACACAACAAATATTAGTTAATTTATTAGGTAATGCCATTCGTTATACTCAAACTGGTTCAATTATCCTCAAAGCTGAAGTTAAAAGTCCTAGTCCTTATTTATGGTTAAACGTAATTGATACGGGAGTTGGTATTTCTGAAGAAGATTTACCCCATGTGTTTGAAAGATTTTGGAGAGCTGATCCTTCTCGTTCGAGTTACTCTGGAGGTAGTGGTATCGGATTAGCTATCGCTAAAAGATTAGTAGAATTACAAGGGGGGAAAATAGAGGTAGAAAGCAAACTTAAAAAAGGTACAACTTTCCGATTTTACCTGCCCCTTGCTAATAAGTAATAAGTAATAAACATATTATCTAATAATCATGGTTAAATGTCAATCATGAAGGAGGATAATTTTGCCATGTTTTAATACCAGCTTTTAAACCAGCCCACAAACTACGACTTTGTTTATGAGCATTTTCCACTTGTTTTTTAGCGGTAACGATACTAAGATCAATCTGTTTAACTGTACCTGAAGCACTTTTAACTCCTTCTTTTACCTCTTCACTTAATTCTGTCAATTCCATGTTCGTAGCTTTTATCGCTTCAAGAGTATTAGGAAATTCACGATTTAAAGTATCAAATAATTTTTCAGCACTATTCGCCGCTCGACTCAACTCTTTAGCCACAGGAATTAAAGTAATTAAGACGGCAGTTAAACTAACAGCTACTAAACAAAGGGAGAATCCTAACCAAAAAAAAGGTTCACTCATAACATTATTTACCCTTGATTTAGATCCTTTTGACTAGCTTCAATTCCAGCAGATATAGCTACTTTTAGGCGATTAAGAGTATTATCCCATTTTTGTCGTGCTGATTCAGAAATTCGATTACTATTGATTTGTACACTAGAGGAAAAATCTTCAGCCATTTCGGGTAAGGCTTGGGCTGTTTTACGCAATACTTGACGATTTTCTTTTCCATTACGAGGAGTTAATAAAATAGTGGTTACTGTAGCTACCACACCCCCAACAATAAAGCCAACGATAAAATTACTATTTTTTTGATTTTCACTCATGAAATCTTCCTTTGTTTAACGGCAACTAAATACAATTCCTCTATTTTACTAACAATAAAGTTTACTAAAAATAGGACAAAAGCCAAAAGATATTGAAATTGAATTTAAAATTGACATAAAATATATCAAAATAGATGTTCTATTAAATTTTTTTGTACTGATGCAAGATCTCAGTATAAATTTCTACAATTTTAACACTGATTTCCCATTGCTTTTATTTATATGAAAATTATTCGATTAATGCACGGTAAGTTACATCGAGTCAGAGTAACCTCCGCTAATGTAGATTATATTGGAAGTATCTCCATAGATCCTGATTTGATGGAAAAAGTCGGTATTTTGCCCTTAGAAGAAGTGGATATAGTCAACTTAAATAATGCTCATCGTTGGTCAACTTATGCTATTCCAGCCCTTAGAGGTAGTCGGGAAATCTGCCCTAATGGTGGTGCTGCTTTGTTATGTCAACCTGATGATATTCTCATTATTTATGCCTATGAACAATGCGATCGCCATGATATTATGATGAAAGGACATAAAGCGAAAGTATTAGTAGCTGACGAGAATAATAATATAGCTGATTTTTTCGAGCAAACTTTAACTAATAACAATGGTGAAATTGAATTTCAAGAAAGAGTTTTAGGTAATTAGGAATTAATAAAAATCTCTTATTTTCTCCTATTTCCGAAGTAATGTCAGATATTTAATTTTATTCTATAGCTTTCTTTGTAATAAATATTTGTTCATTTTTTTTTGCCTTTCGTGTGTTAACAAATATAAATCTTAAATTCAATTCAATTCTCGCTGGTAACTAAATTTTACCTGAGTTGTATTTTTTTTAACAACAGTGCATAATTTAAGTAAAAGAGACTGATATATAAATATAATCTTTCTTTTTTTACAGAATAACTTATAAGTAATATGATCGCTAGAAGATATGAAGTTATCAAAAATGTTGGTAGTGGAGGTTTTGGTGAAACCTTTTTAGCCAAAGATACTCAAATGCCTTCAGGTAAGCAGGTAGTGGTTAAACGCCTTAAACCCGTCAACGAAAATAATATTTCCATG
>JAACUG010000005.1 GCA_009993045.1 Cyanobacteria bacterium CG_2015-22_32_23 | reverse complement strand
ATCCCTTCAGTTTCCCACCTTCTCAGTGTTGAGGTACTAACACCTTTTAGTTTTGCGGCTTCAGAAATATATAATTTACTCATTACTAGAGTATAGCTTAATAAATGAGTAAGTTTAAGAAGATTTAAGTAACTTTTTGTTAACTGTTAAAAGCCCTCTTTCAGCTGTGATGGTAATACCACTAACTGCCGCATCAATAGTATTTGATTGTAATGCTGGAATAAGACCATCAAAGGGCAATGATTCAAACTCTACTGCTAAGTTAACTTCATTACCGATGGCTTTCATTAAATCAATGTCAAAACCTTGTAAACCACTACCATCTTCTGAAGGCATTTCAAAGGGAGGAAAAGTTGGTTCTGTACCTACTTTGAAAGCAATTAACTGACTTTTAGCAGGTTCTACCGTGAAAGGGTTAAAAGTCATGAAAATTATGGAGATACAGGCTAATAATCCCAAGGCAATGGGCTTAATCCATCCATGGCGAAAGTGTTTGATCATTACTACCAATAATATTTGCTTAAGAATAATCGTGACTTTAACTATGGCTTGAAAAATTAAGATAGTTTGTTATCTAAAACACATTTTTTCAGATTAAAATTGGTTATCTTACGAATACTTTATTGATATTAAAATTATCTATATATAATCAAAAAATATATAATTATGTCTTTATCCGATCCAGTAATTATTAGTGATAATTTACATAAAAGTTTTGGCAATTTAGAAGTATTAAAAGGGGTAAATGTTGCTTTATATAAAGGTGATGTTGTCTCCATAATCGGCCCTTCTGGTTGTGGTAAAACGACTTTTATTCGTTGTTTAAATCGTCTTGAAACTGTTACATCAGGAACTTTAGAAGTTATGGGCGTTGATATGTCTGCTCATAAAATTAGCGAAATTTCTTTGCGAGAATTAAGAAGTAAAGTAAGTATGGTTTTTCAACATTTTAATTTATTTCCTCATTTAACGGTTTTACAAAATTTGATGTTAGCACCACAAAAAGTGTTAAAAAAATCTACCCATGAAGCCAAGGAAAAAGCCTTACATTATTTAGAAAAAGTTGGTTTATCTACGAAACCTGATTCTTATCCTGAGCAACTTTCAGGAGGACAAAAACAGAGGGTAGCTATCGCTCGTAGTTTATGTATGCAACCTGATATAATTTTATTTGATGAGCCTACTAGCGCCTTAGATCCAGAATTAGTAGGAGAAGTACTTTCAACCATGAAACAATTAGCAGAAGAAGGTATGACAATGGTTGTAGTTACCCATGAAATGCAGTTTGCAAGAGAGGTTTCTAACAAAGTTTTATTTTTTAATGAGGGAATTATCGAGGAAATGGGTAAACCTGAAGATTTATTTTCCGCTCCAAAAAGTGAGCGATTAAAGACTTTTTTAAAACGTACTAATTCTGGGGTTTATACAGCATAAATTTATTTTATCTTCTTGTCATTTTTAATAAATCTTTGATAAATTTTCTTGTTTTCTCCTCTGAAAAAATAATTATAAAAAATATCTCTAAATACTTGACAAAGTTAATCTTTTCTGGTTATAATAGAGTTAACAAACAAAGCCACCTTTTCTTGACCCGTTGCGGTCGGGGAGGGGTGGCTTGTGTCTATTTTTATTCAGTTTTGGTTATGGTAATTACGAGATAATGCTGTTTAATGAATAGATAAATTCTGCTAACTCAGGTAATAGTAGTTAAAATTGATAATTTCTTATTTTAAACTGATTTTATTTTTAATTTTTGGAGATGTCTAATAGATAAAATAGATAATGAATTATTTAGTGAAAAGAATATTAATTTCTCTGCCAACTTTACTGACTATTAGTGTGGTAATTTTTCTTATCTTAGCATTAGCACCGGGTGATCCTCTAAGTGAATTTGCTTCTAATCCAAATATTACTCAGGAAGTTAGAGAAAATCTTAGACAATCTTTGGGGTTAGATAAGCCTATTTATATTCGTTATTTTAAATGGCTTTTTGCTTTTTTACAAGGAAATTTAGGTTATTCTTTTAGTAGTAGAAGTCCAGTTTTTAATTTAATTTTACAACGTCTTCCTAATACTTTAATGATTGTAGGTGTTGCTTATTTTATCAGTGTTTTTATGGCTATTCCTTTGGGTTTAATTTCTGCTATTAAACGTTATTCTTTTCTTGATAATATCATTACAATAATCTCTTTTTTTGGCTATTCTATTCCACCTTTTTTTAGTGGTTTATTATTAATCATTATTTTTAGTGTACAACTTAAATGGCTACCTTTTATTTATGATAGTAATTTAGAAATAATTAATTTTGCCACTTTTTTCGCACAAATTAAACAGTCTATTATGCCGATTATGGTTTTAAGTTTATATCAAACAGCCATTTTAATGCGATTTATGCGCTCATCGGTAACGGAAGAATTGAGTCATGATTATGTGCGCACAGCTTATAGTAAAGGTTTAAATAGCTATCAGGTGGTGGTTAATCATATTTTTCGCAATGCTTTAATTCCTGTGATTACTTTAATCGCTTTAGATATTCCTAGTATATTCACTGGCGCGCTTGTTACTGAACAAATTTTTCGCATCCCCGGTATTGGCGCTTTATTGATTGATTCTATTTATCGTAGTGATACTCCTGTAATTATGGCGATCGCAATGATTTATGGGATTTTAATAGTGATATTCAATCTTATAGCAGATTTGACCTATTCATGGCTTGATCCTCGAGTAAAATTACATTAAGATTTGATAGATAATTCTGACTAAAATATGTCGTTATTAACTTAAATGAAGAAAATGTTAATTTTAACTTCAATTTTAGATATTAGATAAGTAAAAATGTTAAAGTAAACATAAAAATTATAGGGAAAGTAACAAGGGTGAAGTCAAATTTTCAAAATAAAATAATCAATATAAATGACTCAGGTTTAGGGTGTTTATTAACTTTAGTAATTGTTAGTTTACTATTAGGAGCGATAGGATTACAATGGGTTGTTAAAGGATTTTTTATCTTCATTGCCTTATTATTTATTACTCCCATTGTTGCTATTTGGGGATTTCGTTGGTGGCTAAAAAGAAATTTAGTGGAAGATAATTGTCCTGTATGTAATTATAGTTTTAAAGGGTTTAATAAAACTGATTGTAGTTGCCCAAATTGTGGAGAAGTTTTAAAGGTAGAATCTGGTAAATTTGTAAGAAGTGTTCCTGATGGTACTATTGAAGTTAAAGCTGTAGAAATATCTAATAATAATTAAGGGTTATGTCAGAGTTTCAGTGAAATAGGGAGTTAGGAAAAATACTTATAAATAAAACTCTCTATCTTAGTATAAATAGTAATTACCCAAAAAATTTTATTAGACATCTTCAGAAAAGAAAAATTAAATCAGTTTTAATACTAAATCATTAAATAAATTTAGTTTATTATCATTTTAATCCTCTCAAAATAATTATGGGAGAAGTCTAGTAAGAAAATGGTATCAAAAGTGCTGAGTTTTTGAATAAAAATCCTCGAAACTGCATACTTTTTAGTTGATATATTATACCTTAACCTTTGATTTTTATAACTTTCTGATTCCCCGTGTCAACTCTAATTAGCATAGCAATAAATAAAATATTAAAATTATCTATGGTTAATTAGTCTAGTTGATGTTGAATAAAAAGAATATGAGAAGCGCTTTGTTTTGCATCTTTTTTATTTTTACCATAACCTTTAGAAATAATAGTTTTTTGTTGATAAATTAGACTAATTTTGCAAGTAAAAAATCCATCAATATTATCAAAGTTATATTCAGGATAATTTAATTGATTTGATTGACAAAAATGATATAATTTGGACACCCAGTCTGACTCATCTTTTTCTTTGATGTTAACTGTTTCTATGGAATTAATAGTATTTATCAAATTTTCTGCTGAAGTAGTTTCTTCTAATATATTTATTTCATCATCATAGACAAATAAATCTGGTTGATTTGTTAATTCATCCCTAAGATAAGATTCAATATAAGCTAAGGAAGATTTTTGTTTTGCTTTAATTTTTTTTGTGTCAAATTGAGGTTGCTGATGAGTTAAATTATCAACATAACAATAAGCGATATATTTTTTAGTGATGGAATGATAATCTATTTTATATTCTACTATACAACCAGTTAATTGAGAATGAATTAAAAGTACTGAAACACCGTTTAAGTTAGGATAATTTAAAAACTTATTGACTTTTCCTTGAAACCAAATTTTATATAAATCTTTGGGTAATAAATTATTGATTCTGGCTTCAATTTTTTGAAAAATTATCTCATCAAAATGAGTTTTTATACAATAATCTAAAATTTTAGAAAAATCTTTATCACTTAAATTATTAAAATCGGAATTTAGTGCATTTTCTAGGGAGGAATTAGAGACAATATTACTTAAATTTATTTGAGAAATAGGATGAGGATTTATCGTTAATTCTTGATGAAGATAACCTTTAATTGTGGCTAAAGCTGCTTTTTGTTTTGCTTTACTTTTTTTAGTATCTTCTGCTGGGTTGAAAGTTGTTTTTCCATCAATATAACAATAAACAAAATAAATTTTTCTCACTTCGCAATATTCTGATTTATATTCAATTAAAGAATTATCCGATTGAGATTTAATGAGTAAAACGGAAACGCTATCAATATTTTCATCATCTAAAAATTCATTAATTTTACAACGAAACCAAATATAGTAAAAATCTTTAGGTTGTAATGTATTAAAACGAGATTTTATGTAAGGAAAAATTTTTTGAATCTCATTATTATAAACAGCGTATTGAATTAAATCAGAAAACTCATCAACGGATATTTTTTCCATATCCAAACTTTCAATCTTATTAAAATTATTTTCAATTACTTCTTGCCTTTGTTTTTTTAAAAAGTTAGATTTATCTTCCTTAAATTCTTGATAAAAGTTATTAATTTTCAAACAAATATTATCTAATTCCGAGGCAGTATAAGGAGAAGATTCTTGTTTAATAATAGCCTTGACAATACGATGATTAACTAAATCGACAAAACGGCGCAAAGGGCTGGTAAAATGAATATAAGCTATTAAACATAAACCAACATGAGGTTTAACTTGAGAGTTATAAATAGCTGGTACTAAACAATGGCCCATAGTTTTCTTTACTAACTCAAAATCTGTTGTACCAACATCCTGAGTTCTATATAATGCTAAAATATTATTTTCTGCTAAAAAGTTAGCAATAGTGGTATTTGTTAAAATCATTAATTCGGCAATTAGCTGATGAGTATTAACATTTTCTTGTATTAAATTTCCATCTTCATCAACATAACCATTAGCTGTTAAAATTCCTGAATTACCTCCCCTTTTTCTACCAATTAATTGTGCAACTTGTTGCATTTTGAGTAATAATTTATGTTCAGTAATATTCTGAGGATTTTGTAAAATTTTTTCAACTTCTTGATAACTAAAAGCCTTTTTATTGGTAAAAATTGTTTCTTTAATGCGAAAAGAAATCACATTGCCACTATTATCGATGTGAAAAAAAATCGTCAAGGCTAATCTTCTTTTTTCTTCTTCCAATGAACCTAAATTAGTGCTAATATGACAAGGTAACATGGGAGTCGGTACAGTTGTATGGTATAGAGTAACTACCCTTGACAAGGCTTCTTCATCCACTGGGGAATCTTTGGGAATAATAGTCGATACATCAGTAATACTTATTTGTAGCTCAAAATTACCATTATTCAATTCTACCAACCAAATACCATCATCTCGATCAACAGTAGTAGCGTCATCAATAGTAATACCAAATACAGGAAAACGATGAGGATAATAGTCAGCTAAATTAATAGCATTAGCCTGTTTAATTTGTTGAGATTTGAATTTTCTTGGTGGGATTTTACCTTTCATAGCCGATGTCTGACTAACAGATTAACTCTACTGATTTTAACTTGTTAACTCATTGTAAACTGAACTTACTTTATCCGAAAATTAAATCTTAAGTAAAAAAAAGATGATTAACAATATAATTAAACTCATTAAGTATTAAAACATTTAGGGATTATCTAATTTTAAATTAATATACATAACTAATAATTTTTGTTGCCTTTTACCTCTTGCATGAGGATAAAGTAAACATACAATTAATTTTATCTACTTGGTTATCTTTTTTCAAATATCAGCAATAATTAATTATTTAATATGAATGAAAATATATCTTCTGAAAAAGAAAAAAAATCTTTATTAATACCTATCCTTATGGGTATTTTTTGCGGAGTTTTACTAGGAGGCTTTTTACCAACATGGGGGAGAGAAATATACTTTTTAGGAGAGTTATTTATTAACAGTTTATTAATGTTAGTAATTCCTTTAGTTATGACTTCCATGATTAGCAGTATCACAGGTTTAGGAGATTTAAGATTATTAAAAGGAATCGGCTTAAAAACTATTAGTTTATATATGGTAACAACGGGAATAGCCGTAATTTTAGGCTTAATTTTAGTTAGTTTTATTCAACCGGGTATTGCTGACAATGAGAATGATAGAGTTTTATTAAGGGGAGGACAATTATTAGAAAATATTGATTATACTATTCAAGAAAATCAATTAACTTTAACTAAAGATAGTTTAAGAAAACCTTTTGATGATCGTTATTTAGTCTTATTATTAGATCAAAATATCAGGGGTGTCATCGAAAAAGAAGAAAATTTTAATAACAATAATCTTACTATAAAACAGTGGGAAAATCAAGAGGGAGAAATTACTATTCCTGTGGCAAAAGGTAAAGGATTAAAGATAGATTTAACTATCGCTAAAAAAGTGATGGGTAAGGGAAAAAAATCCATTAGTGAAACACTAAAAAACGTTATTATTAGTTTACTTCCCCGCAATTTATTTCAAGCGATGGCAAATAATGATGTCTTGCCTATCATCATATTTTCCTTAATTTTTGGGGCAATTTTAACAACTTTCAAGGAAGGAGTTATAGTCATCAATTTCTTTAACACTTTAAATATTACTATCCTGAAAATTGTTGATTTAATCCTCTTATTTGCACCTATAGGTATTGGTGCATTAATTGCAGGGCGTTTAGGAGAAGCTGGAGGTTTTAGTGGCTTTGCTGAGGAGTTTCTTTCTTTGGGTAAATATACAGGTACAGTAATGTTAGGTCTATTTTTGCACGGATTTGGCATTTTATTTTTATTATTCTACTTTATCACAAAAAGATCCCCTTTTGTTTTTTTCCGTAGAATGTTACCAGCCTTAACAACAGCTTTCTCCACTGCTTCAAGTTCAGCGACAATCCCTGTTACCCTTGAATGTGCCATCAAAAACAATAAAATAGAGGCAAAAATTGCTGATTTTGTCATCCCCCTAGGGGCAACCATCAACATGGATGGTACAGCATTATATGAAGCCGTTGCGGCAGTTTTTATCGCCCAAATCTACGGTATTGAGTTAACTATCGGGCAAATAATTGTCATCTTTTTAACCGCAACTTTAGCAGCCATTGGCGCGGCGGGTATTCCTGAAGCAGGATTAGTAACAATGGTAATTGTTTTAAAAGCAGTAGATATTCCCATCGAAGGAATTTCCCTTATCCTCGTCATTGACTGGTTTCTGGATCGTTGTCGTACTACCGTAAATGTTTGGGGTGACGTAGTAGTGGCAGCAATGGTGCAAAAAATGGAGAATAAGCAATGATTTTGGCTCTACTACAGTAGTTGTGATAATTTAGTAATCAATAATGAATAAAACTTTTGATATTCAAGGTGTTAGGTATCAGTAACAAATAATTATTGCTTAAACTATTTATCTATAAAAATTAAAGAATTATCCCTTATTGTGTTGTGTTAATTTAACATTTTTTTTATTTAATCTAACATTTTATCAAAATATATAATAAATCTTTCTTAAGGTAAAAAAGCTATTATTTTTAATATATGATTAATTGATTAATCAACTCATTAATATCTTTAACAGGATGAATAATAATGCCTAATTTTTGTTCGATTTCAACTACAGTAATGTCATCTAAAAATTTTTCTTCATCATGTTTTAACATCACCGAAGGAAGTAAAATATTTGTAGCTAAATCTTGACGATTTGATAAATGATAAAGTAAATCTTCCCCTGTTAATAAACCAGTTACGGTGATTTCTTGCCCCCAATATTGACTATTTAAAGCGACTAAATTAACCTCTAAATTATTAACTTGATTCAGTCGATTAACTAAAGGTTGAAAAGCAGTTTCGACAGCGTTACCTACAATCCATGTAAATTTTTTTGGAGATGAAATTTCTAAAGGTAATTTATCGTCAGCGATGGCGTGAAATTCTTTGATAAATTGACGAATTGAGCCGACACCGTTACCAATTTGAGGATAATCTTCATAGTGGGATTCTGGTGGTAATTCTGACTGTGCGATTAAAAACCATTCATCCGCTAACCATGCAAAAGTTGAGCCTGATTTTTCTCTAAATTTTACCTGTAATTGTTGCACTTGAGCAATCACTTCTAAGGCTTTTTCTCTGGTGACGGGAGTTAATTCATCTTTGTCAGGACGAAATTTCGTTAATCCTACAGGTACAACGGCAGCGCTAATAACCGCAGGAATATCGCCGTGATGAAAAGAGAATAAATCTAGTAAAGTTTTTTCAAGGTGTTTCCCATCATTTATATTAGGGCATACAACCACTTGACTATGAATTTGTAAACGTTTTTCTTGAAACCATGCTAACTGTTTTTTGATTTCTCCTCCACGATGATTTTTAAGTAAATGACTTCTAATTTCTGGCTCGGTAGCATGAACAGATACATAAAGAGGTGATAATCGCATTTGTTCAATTCTAGTCCATTCTTTAGGGGTTAAATTTGTTAAAGTTAAATAACTACCATAGAGAAAACTAAGGCGATAATCATCATCTTTGAGGTAAAGTGTATCCCTTTTGCCTGTAGGCTGTTGATCAATAAAACAAAAAGGACACTTATTATTACACTGAATTAAACCATCAAAAAGTGCTGTTTCAAACTCTAAACCTAAGTCTTCATCATAGTCTTTTTCTATTTCTAAAAGATGTTTTTTTCCCCATTTATCAACTATTTCTAATTCCAAAAATTCATCGGCACATAAAAATTGATAATCAATTAAATCTCTAGGTATAATTCCATTAATAGTAACGATGGAATCTCCTATTTCAAAACCCATTTCGGCGGCGATGGAATCAGGAATAATTCGACTAATACGAGCAGGTTTCATGATAAATTGAAGTTATAATCTTACCTAATTTATTGTAACGAAAATTAACAATGAAGACATAAAAGGAAGAAAATAATTAATATAAATGTTGTCAGCCCAAAGCAAAATATTTTACATTGAAGGTTTCAGGTTTCAGGTGTTAGTAATAAACTTCTCTACTATCTCCCTATTCCACTGAAACTATGAGGCAACTGCTAATGATTAACCAATAACAAATTAATACCTTTTTGGGCTACTTGAGAATAGGTTAATTTACCGCTAAAAATTTTTGTCATGGTATTTGCACAAGAAGGATGTTTTTCGATTATTCCATAACTAAATCGAGGAAAATGATAGAATATCTGTGATAATTTTTGTGCCCATATCATTTCTTTTCCCCATTCTTGAGCCATAATTTCGCTATATTTTACCAAAGCATTAATATCTCCTCCTAAACGGTGATGGATAGCTTCGGAGGCTTTTAAACCACTAAAAATTGAGGGGCGAATACCTTCGGCTGTAAAAGGATCAACTACACAAGCCGCTTCCCCAGCTAAAATGGCGTTATCAGTATGTAATTTTTGATTGCCATTCCATAATGCGATGGGGTGTCCATGTTCTGTGGCATCATCGAGGTTAAGATGGAATAAACTAGCATAATGTGCGATGATTTGATGATAATTTTGTGGTTTACGTTGGTTAGTAAAAACTCCTGCACCCATAGAAAAACCGTCAGCTTTGGGAAAATTCCAAGCATAGCCATGTTTTACTAAGCCAAACTCAAAATAAGTATCTACATTGTTTTGATGATGATAGGGAATTTCAATTTCTAGCGCCCCTGCCACTAATTTTTTTTGCTTTTTGAAACCTAATAATTTCACCATCGAACCTTTTGCACCATCGGCGGCAATTAAATAACGCCCCAAAAATTCTTGATGAGGGGTTTTGATTATCCATTTATCATTTTTAAATTCAAGTTGCGTTACTTCTGTCTTGTCTTGTAAGATTGCTCCTTGTTTTACGGCTTGTTGCACTAAAAAAAAGTCAAAAATATCCCGTCTTACCATCCAAATAGGATAATCTTGGGTATTGACGGCAATGGCTTGTTGATGTTGCCATGTGCAATAAACCCTATCAGTTTTTAAAGAGATAGCTGGAGTAAAATCAAAATCAAACCACTGTTGAATAATAGAAGAAACTCCTCCCCCACAGGGTTTATAACGGGGTAAATTCGCTTTATCTAAAATTAAAACAGAATGCCCCTTTTTTGCTAAATGATAAGCGGCAGTGCCACCAGCAGGACCTGCTCCAATAATAATACAATCATACATATTTAGTTGATAGATAATTGCTAATTATTAATACAAAGAATTTAAAGAGTTAAAGAATGGACATCATTTTCAATTAATTTTGCCAAATCCTGTAAGAATCCTGCTGCGTCTGCACCGTAAATAATACGATGGTCACAAGTTATATTTACAGTCATTTGATTTTTGACACCAAATAAACCATGACCATTAGCGACAACCGTAGGACGAACTCCGCCAATCGCTAAAATAGAGCCCTGCCCAGGTGGTAAAATAGCGGTAAAATCATTGACTCCAAACATTCCTAAGTTAGATAAAGTAAACGTACCAGTACTGTACTCATCAGGTTGTAATTGTTTTGCCCTCGCACGGTTGACTAAATCTTGCCAATTACGCGCTAAAGAATAAATATCAATTTTATCAGCATTTTTGATCACTGGAGTAATTAAACCACCATCAGGCATGGCTACGGCTACAGCAATATTAATCCCTTCGTTATATTTAATTCCTCCTTCGGTGAAACTACTATAAACAACGGGATGTTTTTGTAAGGTGACAGCTACGGCTTTAGCAAGTAAGGCAGTCATGGTGACACCTTTTGATTTAATCTTACGGTAAAGGTTATCTAAGGCATCGGTAGTAATAGTATAACTTACTTGAAATGTGGGAACTGTTAAACTCGCCATCATATTACGAATAACGGCTTGTTGTAAGGTATTAAAAGGTACTGTTTCTCCTGCTAAGTTATTAACAGGTATGGATGGTACTGGAGTGGTAGAGACTACTTTTGTTATTACGGGAATGGGTGCTACTTTAGGAGGTTTTCCTGCCGTTTTTTCCACATCTTCAGCGATAATACGCCCGTTTGGTCCTGTACCTGTAATATTACTTAAATCAACTTTTAATTCTTTGGCTAATTTTTTCGCCCGAGGAGAGACTACTATTCTACTGCTAGTTTTTGGCGTGGGTATTTCCGTAGGAGTGGAAACAGTAACTGGTGCTACTTCAGGTTTAACGTTCTCTTTTTGTGGTGTCGATGTAGATGTAGATACTTGACTTTGATTTGCTTTTTTGATAGCGGCTTCTATTTCTGCTTCTGTTTCAGCAATGTAGGCGATCGCATTACCAACGGGGGCTTCTTCTCCTGCTTGAACTAAAATAGTGGCTAAATAACCAGAATAAAAGGATTCTACATCCATGTCGGCTTTATCAGACTCGACGACAACAACGGTTTCTCCTTTTTCAATTTTATCACCTGGTGCTTTTTCCCATGAAACGATCTTCCCTTGTGTCATAGTTGAACTTAGGGCGGGCATAAAAATATCGTAGATCATTTAGTTTACAATTTATTTTATTTACTTCTCAAATCATCAATTATACCTGAATAGTTCACAGTTAATAGTTGATAGTTGATTTATTCTCGACTAAAATTGATCTAGTAATCTTCTTTTTTTGATAATATTAATTATGCCTCCACGTTGGCCTCGTGAACCAGATCGTAAAAATGACCCAGAATATCGTAGATTAGACGATCGTATGAATTTCGCTGTTCATGTAGCGTTATTTCTTGCTTGTAATTCTGGAGTGTGGTTTTTCCATAATTTTAATCATCCCGATTGGTTTTGGGTAAATCAATTTAGCTTTATTTGGGGTGGAATTTTATTACTTCACTTAATCTATATTTCCGCCATCGCTGATTATTCTCGTTAAAAAAAGTTAAGGTAATATCAATTCATAAGCCTTAAGAGTTTCTTGGGCTACTCTTTCCCAAGAATATAATTTTGCCCGATTTTTGCCTCTAATAATCAAATCTTTTTGCAAATCAGGTTGACTAATTACTTCATAAATAGTTGTGGCTATGGACTCATAATCATCAGGATTGATATACATAGCGGCATTTTGAGCTACTTCTGGCAAACAGGAAGTATTAGAAGTAATTACGGGTGTACCTAAAGTCATCGCTTCTAAAATGGGTAATCCGAAACCTTCATAAAGAGAAGGATAAACAAAAGCATCCGCTAAACTATAAAAAACGGCTACGGTTTCATCTGATAAATAACCTAAATAATGTATTTTTTCTCGAAAATTAGAGTTCTCTATTTCAGCAAAAATTTTCTCATATTCCCACCCTTTTTGACCAATTAAAATCAAATGATGATTAACGGCATATTTTTCTTTAATAAGATTAAAGGCTTTCACTAAATTAATGATATTTTTTCTCGGCTCAATGGTACTAACAAATAAAATAAATGGTTGCTGAAAATCATAATCAATTTTACTTTTAATTTCCTCAATATTTTTGTCTTTTAAATAGTTAATATTATATCTACTTGCCTCGGAAGTAATCGCTATTTGATCACTTTTAACTCCAAAATAATCCATAATATCTTGTTTCGTATTTTCAGAAAACGTAATTATTAAATCAGTCCACTGTAAACATTTTTTAATTCTTTTAGTATAAGTCTTAACTATTTTATTACTATAAAAAGGAAATTTTAAGAAAGTTAAATCATGAATTGTCATTACTTTTTTACCATAAGGAAAAGGGAAAACATAATGATCTGTACCATGAATTATATCTAAATTTTGCCAAAAAGCATCATTTCTATTAATAAATAAACCTGCTGATTTCCCCAATAAATTACTAATAGTAATGGGTAAAAATAAAAATTTTAAAGGAGAAATATCCTGTAAAATATCGGGAAGATTATGATTATTAGTTAACCAATGTTTGAAAGAAGGTTGACGGTATATTTCAAAAGCAAAAGAAGTCTGATTTTCTTGCTCTTTTAATCCTTTAATTAAGTTATAAGTATAAAAGCCAACTCCACTAGGATAATCTCGAATCGAACTACAATCAAGTAAGACTTTCACCATGACACAGAATCAAAAACAGTAAACCATAACCTGAGTATATAGGAGACGGGAGACAGGAGAGAAGAATAAGAAAAATTAGACTTCTCCAGAAAAGATTTTTGATTGGCTCGTAGTGAGGGCTTCAGCCCTTGTTTTGGCAATTAATGGAGATGTCTATTGATTTAACAAAAATGGAGAAAGAAGTCCCACGCTCTATTTTTCGTTAAAAAACCGCCCATGAAATGAGCGTGGGATGAATTTCGACAG
>JAACUG010000002.1 GCA_009993045.1 Cyanobacteria bacterium CG_2015-22_32_23 | reverse complement strand
TAGTATCATAACCGATAACTTTGTTAATCTCTCCCCACCCCTTTTTTCGCTCACCCGTTTATGACTATCTCAATCTCTGGTGGGGTACATACAGACAATATTTAGTCAAAGGTGATACTCAGACTTTCTTTGTCCGAGAGAAAAAAGGCGACCAACATACTTGTTTTTCAATCTTGAGTATGTTCAAAAGTTTCTTTAAGAGAAAAGCTGAAGTAGAAGTCAACCCACACCAGTTACGACACATCTTCGCCACTTACATCAATGAATGTGAAAGTGCAGGAGAAAATGTGAAAGCATCGGCGGCTCACCGTATGCGCCATAGTGTCAATATGTTTAATACTATTTACAATCATCAGAGTCAGGCTAGTAAAAGCAAAAGTATTAATTCTTTCTTACTTACTGCTGTTAATCTTTAATTCACATTCCCTCGCTAAAAGGTAAAGGCAACAGGGTGACGAATCTTAACTATTTCTCTCCATGATTGGCAGGGCGCATGGTGGCGGTGGTATGATTCTGTTATCCCTTTGCTGTGTCAATATGAACGATCTACTGATAGTTTTTACCATTCCCCGTAGGTACGATCGATCATGACTGCTTAATAATTTACCATGCTATTGTTATAACCCACATTCCGCATGTTCTTTTAGAAAACAATCATATTTAATGACTTTTACGCAACTTTACTATAGGTAATACATATATTTATTGTTTTTGGCGATCACATAGTGACAGTTGGCGATCGCCAAAAACAGATTTTGACACTATTTATATTTGTTTAATCTCGATTTCGTTGTTTTATTACTTGAGGAATATTTTGTAAACAAGTCGTCAAGGTATTACATAGCATAGTGCAAATTGACGTGCGGAATGTGGGTTATAAGAATTTAATTTTATGCCTCCACTTCGATCAAACTTCTCCTCAACCTCAAAGCCGACTAATCATCCACCCTGCCTGATTCCCTATCTTTCCAGTTCGGGTAAAAATGAATGCTCCCCTTGTCCATGTTGTACCATTAGGTTTAGTACCAAGGAGAGTTTGTACTTCTTTGGTGCTGAGTATATATCCCCTTTCCACTGCTAAATCTAATTTCTCCCAATGGCTGATAGGGTTAATTGGTATCATTCTTTCCACTACTTCTTCAACTCTCCCTATTAGACTGTCAAATAAGTTTAACTGTACAGATTGAATATTACTGTCTAGGGAGAAATTACCTTTGTCTAGTGCAGAATTTACACTATCTGGAGAAGAATTAGCTTTGTCTAGTGCAGAATTTACACTGTCTATTGGTGACTCAAAATTTTCATTGTCTATTTTGGAATGGACAGTAATTTTAACAGTAGGAGTAAAGGTTTTGATGCTTCCCCCTAAGTTTAAATGTTCTTGGAGTTGGTCTAATTTACCCAATACAGTCTCGGTTACATAGCTTTTATTCCCTTCTTTCTCTACTTGTGTTCCTATGGCTTTAAGTCTATCGTACACAGATTGTCTAGTCTTGAGATTATATCTTTCTTGTAAATCATTAATATAATACTTCTTCATCTGTCTAATTTAAAATATACACTGTCTAATGTCTCTATCTTACTACTCAAATCCCCTGTTTGTAGTTTGTGACGAGAAAAAACTCAGATCTAACTTGTTAGTATGGGTCAACAATTAATAGTATTGTTTTATTGCTCAGATTATGCCCACTATTACTAAGTCCAGAAAAAATTCTGCCTATCAAAATTTAATGTCAATTCATTGGTGGATGTTTTATTGTTACATCATTTTGTTTGTTGGCGGTGTTTTTATGTCTCGTTTGCCCAGAGAAGTTTTTGGGCGTACCCTTCTTTATGATTTCCATAAATCCATAGGTATTTTAACAATGGCATTACTAACTTGGAGAATATTAACTTTATTACAAGTTTGGTGGAAAAAATACACAAAAAAATTACCTAAATATACTCCTCAATGGATACAAAAATTCCTTTTGCATACTTCCCTTTATATTTTTATGTTAGTTATTCCCATAAGTGGCTTTTTTTTCTCTAATTCTTTTAAAAGTAATAATGTGAGATTTTTTGGAATTACTGTCCCCGATTTGTTCCCCGAAAATAAAGATTTAGTTGATTTGAGTAGAAGTATTCATTTTTGGTTAGCTTATACTTTTTTAGCTTTCATTATTCTACATTCCATAGATCAATTCAAAGTAATCAAAGCCTTTTGGCGACGTATTAGCAAAAAAAAATTAAGACTTAGATGTAAACTAGCTTTACCCCATGACACGAGCCCTATGTCTCCGCCAACTCCCCAGTTATAACCTTAAAAGACGCTACAAAATTAACTTGATTATTATATGATTTACAGTCATTTTTGTAGCGGTTATTATCCCCATCAAATTCACTATTAATAATAGTTTCAGAGTTTTTATTACCCCCGTACGATTCCTTTTCTATTTGGCAATTTTCCCCTTCTTTTAACTCCTCCGTTGTAACCTTATTGATAGCTACAGAATTGACTTGATTATTATATGATATAGAGTCATTTTTGTAGCGGTTGTTATCAGGGTTAAAGTCATCACTGATAATAGTTTCCGCTTTTTTGTTCCCCTTAAAATTATCACTATTTGTGCCATAATTTTAAGGGCAAAATATTATAAGATTAGTTATAACTAATATTTGATGAGACAATGTTTAAACTAAAAGTAACTACCGTCGGTAATTCTACAGGGGTTGTTTTACCCAAAGAAGTATTAGCCAAAATGCACATAGAAAAAGGGGATAACCTTTATCTTACCCCTACCCCTAATGGCTTTGAAATTACCCCTTATAATCCCGAATTTGAACAGGAAATGGACACCGCACGACAGGTGATGAAACAATATCGCAACCCCTTACGAGAGTTAGCAAAATGAACATTCATTGGCTATCTTTACGGTTGGCGATGGCTATTCACCAAGAACAAATTAACGAACACGGTGGGGCAAATGGCTTAAGGGATAAAGGTTTATTAGAATCAGCCTTAATGAGTCCACAAAATCAATATTACTACAATAAAATTATTGATATTCCCTCCTTAGCCTCAAGTTATACCTTTAGCATCGTCAAAAATCATCCCTTTATCGATGGTAATAAAAGAACAGGTTTCATTGCAGGAGTAACGTTTTTAATGCTCAATGGTTATCAATTTACCGCCTCAGAAATAGAAGTGGTAAACATAATTCAAGCACTAGCTAGTAGTACAATAACCGAAGAAGAATTACAAAAGTGGTTTATAGCCGAAAGTAAGCAAATAAAAAATAAGGAATAAAGATCAATCGAGCCTAAATGATAGCAAACAAAACACAATAGAAAGATGATTGGTTTGCAATCGATCGATTTCTCAACCCCGACTAATTTTTCAGTATGTAAATTTACTATATGACAACTCAACTTCAGTGTTTGTCACCGTCTTGAGTCGCTACAGAATCGACTTGATTATTATCGGTACTTAAACAAAAATTATGCCCAAACAAAGCCCAAACTTGCTTTATAATTAGTAAATACCTCAATATTATCTTTTAACCATTGAAAAAAGCG
>JAACUG010000001.1 GCA_009993045.1 Cyanobacteria bacterium CG_2015-22_32_23 | reverse complement strand
AAAAAGGTGTCAGGTATCAGGTATTAGGTTAAATTCAAACTGTTAATTTATAATAATTGCATTTTTAAAATACTCAAAGCCATACTGATTAAAATTTACATTAATTATTTTCTATTAATTTGTCATAACTACTGTAGGAGAGCTAAAAAAATTAGCCCATAAAAAAATTTACAGACTAATTATTAATTATTAATTGCTTATTCCTAATTAGGCATTAGCAAAATTTTCAGCAACAAAATCCCAGTTAACTAACTTACCAAGAAAATCACTAATATAATCAGGACGTTTATTTTGGTAATCTAAATAGTAAGCGTGTTCCCATACATCCATGGTCAATAAAGGAATTTGCCCTACAGTTAAGGGATTGTCAGCATTACCAGTTTTAGTAACTTTTAAAGTACCATTGTCTAATACTAACCATGCCCAACCACTACCAAATTGAGTAGCACCGGCAGTTTTAAAAGCCTCTACAAATTTGTCAAAACTACCAAAATCAGCCACTATTTTATCAGCTAACGCACCGCTAGGAGTACCACCTCCTTGAGGTTTGATACATTGCCAGTAAAAACTATGATTCCATGCTTGGGCAGCATTATTGAAAATACCCGCTTGACTAGGATTAGTAGCCGTGATTGTAATGACTTCTTCAAGGGATTTAGAGTCTAAATCTGTACCTGCTACTGCATTATTGAAGTTATTTACATAGGCAGCATGATGTTTGTCGTGATGAAATTCTAAGGTACTTTTAGAGATACAAGGCTCTAATGCTGTGTAATCGAAAGGAAGAGTTGGTAATTGATAAGCCATATTATTAATCATATTATCGGTTACTGTGCTTATCCTATCTGAATTATGAATCAACTGTCAATGATTCTCTTTCAGGTAATCGAGAATGCCTCATTTTCACGGTTTTTTGATTCTTTTTCACAAACTGTGAGTTATAAAAAAATTTTTAATTTTCTTCTTGACTTTTTCTTTTTTTTTGGTAATAATAGAAGTATATCTGATGATGGTAATCTGTGCTTTTATATCTAAAATTTAAAATATCTCCATTATCTAAATAATAACATAAAAAGCAACCCCTGACAAGAAAATTTCTGATTTTTTTTTTAAATTTATTCCCAAGTGACTTCTTGTCGTTGATGTAAGATTAAGCCGTAAACAGCAACGGTTTGTTCAGCTAACTTTGCCCATTGAAAGCGTTTGCTTAAATCTTCATAGGCATTATGAACAAGTAATTGTGCATAGTCTGGATTTTTTAACACTTCTAATATTCCCCAGGCTAAAGATTCGGGATCATTAGTTTTTGTAACCATCCCTGTTTGACCATGTCTTACAACTTCAGGTAATCCTCCAGTATCAGAAACGACTACGGGAACTTTCGACGCAAAACTTTCAAGGGCAACAATACCAAAAGGCTCGTATAAACTAGGAAAAACTGCACAATCAGCCACTGTCTGAAATTTGTTAAGATCTTCTTCGGACATAAATCCAGTAAAATAACATCGATCCCAGATTCCTAAATTTTGGGCTAAATCTTTGATATAGTTAGTGTTGCCACCGCCAATAATCACAAATTTTACTTTTCTTTCTAAGGCTTCTATTATTTTTGGTGCGGCATTTAATAATATATGAATCCCTTTTTCATAAGTCATTCTACCGACATAATAAATGATTTTTTCGTCATCCCCAGCAAATTTACGCCTAAATTCCCCACAATTAAAACTTGGCGATCGCAGTTTTTTTTCGGCACGAATACCATTATAAACTACGTCAATTTTATCCCAAGGACAACCTAAAGCTCGATTTAACTCATGACGCATATAACCGCTACAGACAATAACTCGCCATGATTCATAAACGAGAGTACCTTCTTTACTAGCAACATAAGCATGGGTTTCGTTATGAATGCCGTTATGTCGCCCGTATTCAGTGGCGTGAATAGTAGCAACTAGGGGAATTTTAAAACGATGTTTAAGAAAAATAGCACTATCAGCTACTAACCAATCATGGCCATGAATTAAATCAAAAGTACCAATTTGAGAGATTAAATTTTCCCCAGCAATAATGATACTTTCATTAAGATGAGCTATCCACTGAAAAAAGTTATCATTGTGAGGTATTGAAAGACGATATATTTTAATACCTTCAACAATCTCGAATTTAGGAGCGTTGCCACATTCGAGGGTAATTAAATGTACGTCATGACCTAATTTGACAATTTCAGGATATAATTCGGCTACATGACGTGCGATACCTCCCACGATTCTAGGCGGAAATTCCCATGATAGCACCAGTATTTTCACTTTCCTTATTCCTAAACAATTTACTATTAATCAATTATTAGTTATAGATGAAGAATAATCAATTTTTATTTTTTATTTAATTTATGTTGGCAAATTGGCTATCTACGTTACAAAATTATCGTCTAATTGCTGTTATTAGATGTGATCATATTGAACAAGGAAAAAAAATGGCTTCTATTTTAGCAGATAGTGGTGTTAAACTAATCGAAATTACATGGAATAGTGATCAACCAGCAAAATTAGTTACTATTCTTAGGGAAAAATTACCCCATTGTTATATTGGTGTTGGCACTATTTTTCATCATCAAGATTTGGTTACTGCGATGGAAGCGGGAAGTCAATTTTGTTTTAGTCCTCATTTTGATGTAAATTTACTCAAGTTAGCACATAATAACAATATTCCATACATTCCGGGTGGGTTATCTCCCACAGAAATTATTAATGCTTTTAATGAAGGTGCAAAAACGGTGAAAGTCTTTCCTATTCAAGCCGTGGGAGGAGTGAATTATATTAAAGCTATTCGCTCTCCTATTAGTCATATTCCTTTCATTCCCACTGGTGGAGTTACAATACAGTCTGCCCCTGATTATATCAAAGCAGGTGCCATCGCCGTGGGATTATCAACAGATTTATTTCCCCAAGATTTATTATTAGGAGAAAATTGGAAAATGATTTCTAATAGAGTTACTAAAATTCAACAAGAATTACAGAGTATTAAAACCACTAAAGATTTACAATTTTAAATAAGTTTTATAAAAATTTTGTGAGGTAGAATAAATGACTTCTAATGTGCCGTTAAAGAGAGTAAGATCAACATCAATCAATCATAATCATCATAGTAATTCAGTATTAGCTAATCGAGCGTTAAAAAAAGAACAAATACAACAAAAAAGAGCTAATTTTGAAAAAGCCATAGAAACCAGTTTGAAGATTTCTGTTAATTTAGGTATTTCTATTTTAGCTATTTTTAGTATTAAACAACTTTTACCTTACCATTTAGAACAACAGGGAAAATTAAAAGAAATTGATGCAGAAATAGGAAAAATTCAACCGAGGGTAGAAAAATTAGAAGAAGATTTTGGGAATACTTTTGATCCTAAATTAACTCGTAAAGTGATGGAAAAAAATACTTATAAAGTTGATCCTAATTTAAGTCCTATCTTTTTTATTGATAAGAAATAAATTTAGTTAAATGGAAGTTATAATATTTTTAACAAAAATGGAGAAAGAAGTCCCACGCTCTATTTTTCGTTAAAAAACCGCCCATGAAATGAGCGTGGGATGAATTT
>JAACUG010000075.1:22182-68394 GCA_009993045.1 Cyanobacteria bacterium CG_2015-22_32_23 | reverse complement strand
GATCGCCTAGCAGTTTTTTGCCATCATAAGGACGAATACTTAGTTTTTCTTCAATAATTTTTTTGAGTTTTTCTTTCTGTTTTTGGGTAAGTTGAGTGACATCTTTTTTCGCTTCTTTGGTAAATCTTGTTTCATAAACCATCAATCAATATCTCCCAAGACATCCTCTAAAGAGTAAGTTTCATTATTTGATATTTGTTCAAGGGAACGTTGTAAACTTTCTCTTAAGCCTGAAATTGATAATAGCTCGATCGTTTCTTGTAAACTTTCATAATCTTTTTGAGAGATTAACACTGCCGAAGCATTAACTCCTTCTAATTCATAGATTTTATTTTCTTCGTTGACTGATTTAATTAATTCGATTAAATCTTCTTGGTTATTATTTATGAGCAATTTTTCCATAAGTGACACTCTATTATTAATACTATTTTAGTTTAGCAATTCGATCCCGAAGAGATCTGATACGCAGTGCGAACTCCTCCCCAAAAAGTCGATCGAACTTCCCCTACAGAAATAGATTGAATAGATCGAACTGTTTTTCTTAATTTTATGGGACTAAATCACTTAGAGGTCTAATTTGACCGTTAAAATCTAGTAAATTTTAATACAATTCTATCCCTAACTGGATAGAACAAAAAAATTGATCACATAATTTTAAAATGTTATATAATTCTTTTCATATATAAAACTTATATACAAACCTTTAAATCATAAAATTATAAATCATATGGCAAACTGTCCTTCATGTGGTTCTGATCATATTCAGTTAGTGAATGAAGTAGCAGGGTTTAATACTGTTTCTAGTACTAATATAGAATCTACAACAATTTCTAAAAGTGTTACTTTGAATACTTTAATATCTAGTTCGACAAAAGTTTTAGGTTTAACAAGTAATTTCAGTAATTCTAAAACAAATATAAAATCTCAAACGAATAGCAACACTAAAGTACTTCACGACAGATATATATATTGTTTAGACTGTGGTAATACATGGACTAATGAAGAATTACAACAACTTATAAACCTTTTAAATAACTATGACATATTACAAAGAAAATTAGATTTACCAAACGAAAAAGATAGGCAACTTTTAAAAGATTTTATTGTTTTTTTAGAAAATGACATACAAGACCTAGAAAAACAAATAAAAACAGCTAAAAAAAATTGTAAGTTATTTCTATTCAGTAGTTTTGATGAATTTAACAACGATAAAATAATTGATTTTGAAACATTAAAACAACGTCGATCAACCGTAAAAGTAAATGATAGTTCAGGTATAATCTTTGGATGTTTTGTAATACCTACTTTTATTTTTGGTCTTATTGCACTGTCATTTTCATTTATCTTTAGTATTGTCCTATTGCTAATTGCAATAATTCTTATGTTATTAGGGTTAAGTCATCAGAAGGATCAAAAGATACCACTAGATGAAACAAATTATAGGATTTTAAAATTTGTGTTGACAATTATCTCAATAGATTACCCCAAGATGAAACAAGTTTGAAAAAGTTATATGAGGATGAAATAAATAAATATGATCAAAAAATACTAAAAATTAAAGATCAAATAAATATAAGCATTCAAAAATTTAAAGAATTACATACTGATTAGTTGGTAAGGTTCTTTTTTTTGGCAAATCTTTTTTACTTGTTAGATTTAATCATTATAAAAATTATCAAAGACAAATATTACAATATTAATTTAACATAACTAAATAAAAAAATAAAATATGAGTCGTAATATTCGTTTATTCCCAACCTATTCCCACAAAGAAAACCAAACGACAAATCATTGTCTTTTAATTCTCAAAATGATGTATGAGGAAAACCCAAAGTTTTTGTCAGAGGCACTAAGTACATTATTAGACGAAACATTCTCAGGTACAGTAGGGGTTCAGTTTATGCAACAAAGAAAAGGCAATGGATGTATTCCTGATGGAGAAATTATACAAGAACCTTTCTCAATTTTCATTGAAACAAAACTGGGAAAAGATTTTGACAAGACTCAACTGATAAGGCATTTAGAAACTCTTGAAGGAAAGCAGGGAAAAAAAGTTTTAATTGCTTTAGGAAATTTTGAACAGGACAATCCTTATCATCCTGATTTCTCAGAAATTGAAGAAATTGCAAAACAAAAACGTATTTTTTTTATCGGTGTTAGCTTTGAACAGTTACTTCAGGCGATTCAATTACCTTATCTACCAAAAACTTTAGTTGATGCCATAACGGATTTAGGAGAATATTTCGATGAAAATAACTTATTACCTTCTTGGAAGTATAGGTTAGATGTGGTTAATTGCAAAATCGGTTTTGAAGATGTAGTGTCATACAATATTTATAATTGTCCAACCCAAGGAGGCTCATATAATCATCGTCGGAGTCTGTACTTTGGAACTTATCGCAATAAATGTGTTGAAAAGATTGCGAAGATTGAAGCAGTAGTAGATTTAGAATCGGAAGATGAGCATAATATTTTTTGGAAAAATTGTGATACATCAGACAGAGAATTAAAAGAAATTGCTGTAGAAAAACGTAAAAAAGTTGGAAATTTATCATATCCAACTAGAGTATTTATTTTGGGTGATTTATTTGATACTGATTTTAAAAAAGATAGTTCAGGTGGAATGCAAGGAAGTAAAAAATATTTTGATATTAGCAAATTAAACGTCACTGATGCCAAAGATTTAGCGAATAAGTTACGAGGAAAAACATGGGAAGATTATTAACTATCAAATATTCAAAAATTTTGATGAAGCCCCGAAGGGCTTACATCGATCAAACTTTTTATGGACGACTACGACGTTTATTATAATTTTGAAATTGGGCTTTTTTACGCATGGATTTACTTTTACCAGTATCCAAATCCTCTAATAAATTATCCATTTCCGCTATTTCTGGCTCGATCATATTAAAACACACCTCATAAGCCATCATTTCTTCTTTAGCCTCCTGTAAACGCTCTCTTGTACCCCTTACATCGCCTCTGTCAAGTCTTCTTACAGCCTCCTCCTTAGCTCGTGTTACGTTCAACTGTAAAACTTTAGCTTTAACCTCCTCATTTTCTGGATAGGTTGCCAATTCGGCACTGGTGACAACAGGTAACTGTAGTTGAGCATGGGATACTTTTCTCGATTTTGTTTCCATGTCATCATAGGCTAAACGAAAATCCACCAATGTCATGGATTGCGTCATTGTCGGTACTTTTAACCGTAACACCAAATCAAAGGTATTTCCTGCGATGAGATTCGGTAGTTTATAGTTACCGTATTCCGTCTTATCTAAATCGTTGAAGACATCCACTAATTGCACTTCTGCTAAGGTTTTAATGCCGATCGAAACTTTTTGCCCAAGGGTTGCTATGATACCTTGTAACTCATTCTCGAAAATATTAGGTAACTGTTCAGCATCTTGAATGTAATAGTAATTACCGTCACCGCTAAGGGCGATACCCTGCATTAAATCTTCGTTGAAGTCGTCACCGATACCCATAGTAGTAGTGCTAACACCGTGTTTACTTAAACCATTAACATTCGTGGCGATCGCATCTGGATTAGTTTCCCCCACATTAGCCAAACCATCGGACAAAAGGATAACACGATTTAACCGCTCAGGTTCATTGAATTTACTAACTTGAGTAGCACCTTCTAGCCAACCATCGTATAACGCCGTCATACTTCGTGCCGTGATGGACTTAATTTTATTGAGGATATATTCCTTCTTATTCGCCAAAGTACTAGGCACAATTACTTCTATTTGATCATCATAAATAGTAACGCTAATTCTATCCGTTGATAAAAGCTGATTCACTGCATAAGAAGCGGCTTTTCGAGCATATTTTATCTTTTTGCCTTCCATTGAGCCAGATCTGTCAATAACTAAACCTAAATTTAAGGGCAATCTTTCTTTAGTAGTTTTAATTTCTGGAACAGTAATTCTGAGGATTAAATCTAATTCTGTAACGACATCGGAAGCTACGGCATTTTTCAACGGAATAAACGTGATTTCTGGTTGCATAGTCATGGTTTTTTACTTCCTAAAAATTCAGTTAATTTTTCGATTAAATAACGATTTAAAGACTCTTGTTCTTTAACACTATTGGGATAAATAAAATCATCTCGAATATGTAATTCTAAACCATCTAAAACTTGTAAATGATTCCACTTACTGATAACAAAATTAGAAGATTGATTTTCTCTTAAATCCTGTTGATTAGATAATTTATAGTCTATATCAATGGGTGAATTGAGATTATCTCTATTTTGATTTTGATGATTAAGACTAGATTTATTTTCTTTAACTTTTTTCAGATTAGCTAAATATTCTAAAGCAGAATTACTGGTATTTCCTGCGAAATAATTATTGGTATTTTCTACTAAATTAGGATGAGTTGTTTGGATATTAATGGAGATACCACCAAGGAGTAAATTTTTTAATTCTTCATTAGTTTTACTGGTTAATAAATCATTAATTGCCATCGCACCAATACCGTCACTTAATAATCGTCTCACCAGTAATAGTTGCAACAGATGGCGATAGTTATAATAGGCATAGCGATTTTTGCGAATAGGCTCATCCATCAGTTTGAGAGTGGTATAGTGTCTTACTAGACGAGGATTAATTTCTTCTTTCACCTTATTATTTCCCTTACTGTCAGGCAAATATTGGGGTAATAATTGATTGACTACCTCCACAAATTCTTCAATTAGCCATTCTTGATGACTGGTTTCTAATTCTTTTAAGTTCATACTTTGACAATAACACTGCCAATGAAAAATGTCAATATTTATTATAATTGATGTTCGCATTTTATTCCTAAAGCGGTAACAACAAACCTTAAAACTTTTTTTGAAATTAATATAGAATTTATTTAAGGTCAAAAAAAGAGATAGGAAGATGAATCAACTGATAAATTCTCAAGTAAGTAAATAAACAAAAATAACAGAAATTGTTGAAAAATTAATTGATAGAGAAAAACTTTATCAAGAAAACTTAAATCGACAGGAAATGATCGAAATAATGAAAGAAAATTCTACCCTAATTAATGTACCTGATCTTAATGAAATTTCTGAGGAAGAATTAGCAAAAAGAATTAAAAGCCTGTTGTCGTTATCTTGAGTTTCTGGAATACTAAGTGATTTTACTCCAGAAGAAATAAGAATATTTGATGAAGCGGTTAAAAGAGGTAATTAAATGGGTTATTTATTGTACTTTACTAATTAAGGCAATACATTGATAATTATTTTCTTTTTTTTAATTTTATTTCTCCTACATTAACTTTCGGCACGGTAATAGTTCATCTTTTTAACTAACTGTTGTAACGCCTTTTCCCAATCCTCAAAAACTCTAACACTATCATCGTTATTATCAGCAATTATTTGCTAAGATAAAGATTTTTCTGAGTTATTAAACAGATCAAAAGCACCCAATATTTTATATTTTTGATTATTGTAAATAATTATAGGGAAACATTGAGATTGAGGGATAAAACCATATTTTTCTATATCTTCAGGAAATTCATCTTCTGTGAGTAATAAAACTTCACCACCGTAGCTAAATGTTAAGCGAATTAAGTTGAAAATTAAGGCTTTTTCCTTCTCTTTTAAACTGGGATAAATTTCGTATAATGCTTCATCGGACATATTGCGGATAAAGTCATGGGGTTTATAACCTAAATCTTTTCTTCCTAAGTCTAATTCAAAGTCAAAATACCATTCTCTACGTTTTTCCATAAACCAACCTCTGACTATATTTCTATTTATTTGATAGTCTAAAAGTTCAATTTCTTCATCGTAATTTTTACTTAATAAATCCTGTAATAATTCTCTGCGAGTTGGTTCTTTTTTCTCAGGTTTTTCTTCTATTTTGGTCGGTATAATTTCTTTGATTTTTTTGTCAACAACCCCTGCGATTAATTCTTCTAAATTTTTATCAATTAGGCGATGATCTATTTTTACTTTTAAATTTTTACTGTCACTGGGGTTATCTTCTACATAATTAACTGGATTTTGTCCATGCCATTTTAAGGGCGGATTAACTGTCTCAATTTTAGCATTTTTAAAACCGATAAGTAATCTACTATTTTCATATCTTTGACTGGTTTTTGGATCATATTCGCCTTTAATTACTAGACTTCCATCCCAGTTGTAAACTTCAACTTTATCTAAATTTGGTTCTCTAAATTTACCAATGTTCCAGCAACAACTACCTCCTTCTTTTAATAGTTGGGTTAAGTTATCTCTGGTTCTAACTCTTACTGTTAATTTACTCATTTTTTGTCTATTTATGTTGTATAAATCGATAATTTTTATCATTTGGTGGGCGCTGTATCGCCCTACTTTTTAGTTTGATAGATAAGATATTTTAATTATTTAGAAACTGTTTCAATTACAAATCCTAATTTTCTTGCATGATCTACAAAATCAGTGAAATTACCTTTTTTTGTCGTCTTATCAATACCCCATTGATTACAGACTACTATTTTTTCGTTGTTACCATCTAAGATAATTTCTTCTTTTTTTGTAAAATATCTTTCCTTTTTGGCAACAGTTGAAAGTTTTTGCACAACTCCTAAACTTCCTTGTAAATTATCAGGAAAAACGCTTTTTAATTGTGTCAAAGTCGTCTTAGGATTTTGTCTAATATATTCTCTTACTACAGCTAAAATTAGACGATTTTTAGCATATTTCTCAACACCATTATTGAGAGTATATTTTGTATAATCTTTCCCCCCAACGTCTTCTTTTTTCTCCTCAACTTCTTCTTTTGGTGTGTATCCCGTCTGACGGATAGCTTCGTCTAGTAAAGAATTATTTACCTTTACGGGCGGTTTTTTACCACTTATTAATTCTTTAGCTCGATCTAGAATTTGCTCTTTTTTTGGTGCAATTCCTTTTAATGTATTAATATTATATGTATCCTCTTTTCCGTTACTTAATACAATGGCAAAACTAAGATTATTTTCATCATTAAAATATAGTCTAATCAAAGTTTTTTTCTGATCATTATCAATATTAATTCCGCAAAATTCAACGGTATCTTTTAAATATAAACGAGTTTCATCTAAACCACCATTTTTGATGACTCTTTTGATAATATTAAACCCATTTACTTCTTTTTGAGTAGTGATAATTCCCGTGTCGATGACAACCTGTGTAACTCCTGATTTTTCAGGTTGAAAATCTTCATCTTGAGTTTTTAATTCTTTTTTAAGTCTCTCAATTTCTTTGCGCATCTTTTCCATTTCATTTCTGGCAAGATTAGCTCCCATAGCCATATATTGAGCATTTTTTATCTGAAGTAATGTCTCGCGCATTTCTTGAGCAGATTCAAAACGGTTTTGCGGTAAAACAGCTAAAGATTCTTGAATAAAACCAGTTAAAAATTCCCCAATAATATCTTCTAAACCATCTAATATTACCCTAGCATTTTGCGGATCAACAATAGGATTTGGTTCGATTCTAAAAGCATGAGCGCCAATCCCTGTTAAACACACTAACATCGTCATTCCTAAAGCAAATAAATCACTCTGATACATGGCTTTGCCACACATTTGTTCTAATGGGCAATATCCCATTGTTCCTGCTTGAGTGCCGGTTTGACTCTTTTATTAAGCCAAAATCGATTAAAACGGGTTTATTATCTCCTTCTCTTAAAATGATATTTTGCGGTTTAATATCACGGTGAATAACGTTTTCGTCATGAACTTTGATTAATACTTCTAATAATGATAAAGTAATCTCGATCGCCTCTTGGGGTGAAAATGTGTTTTTTTTCTGTAATTTTGCTATTAAAACATCCGATAAAGTTTGCCCTTTTACATACTCTTGAATGAGATAAAAATTTCCTTCAAATTCAAAAAAATCGAATAAAGAAGGGATTTGTCCATGCGCATTACCTAACTTTTGTAAAGTGTTAGATTCTCTTTTAAATCTGGTAATTAAATCTTCATTTTGTGCAGGATTATCCGTTAATTTTTGGGCTTTGGCAACGTAGTTAACCACCACATTAGCGGTTAAACTTTTGACTAAAAAAGCCGCCCCAAAACCGCCTTCCCCTAGCTTTTTGATGATTTCGTATTTGTCTGCTAAACGATAACCTTTATCTACTGTTGCTAAATCTTTTGTTTTGGCTTTGTTGTTTTTTTTGTTACGATCATCACCGCCGAATATTCCAAACATGGCTTTTCCCCTTCCATTAATGGATTTAGTATGAATACAAGTATTATAATTTTCAATGTGAAAGTATTTAACAGAATCTCAATAATTCTTGATAAAATGTGAATTGAGAAAGACGATTTCCCTTGGATATGCTACGCACTTAACTTTTTTGAAATATTATTAAAAATAAGTATATTTTGTACTTATTACTTATTTATCCTGTTCATTTTAAGAATTTATGCTGTGTACTTTTCAAATTTATTGAAGATGTTAGATGATTAACTATGATTATGGTTTAAATTCCAAAGTTCAACTAATTTTGTTACATAGTGATTTTGATTATTTTCTACTTCTGTGATTGTCCATTTTTTCAGGTTAATAACATTAATAGTTATCGGAAAAGTAACAACATCTTTAGGATTAAAATATTCTGTTTTTTTCTGCTCAAATTCCATATTTCCAGCTTTAGAATTTTTCCGTCTTGGTAATAAAACTAAATTACCTAAACGATGTACCCATCTTTGTTTTTCTTCTTGTTTCCAGTCTGTTAACCATTGACTAGAGTTTCTGGGATTTTGTGGTAAAACGTGTTCGATCGAAATCATTTTAGCATTAAAACTAGGGCTAATTTGACCATCACTAATAGCAGAATCTAATCTTAATAAAGTATAAATGCGAGTGCTATTTTTTTCTAGGTATAAATCACCGTTAATAACTTCAATAATTTTTTTCTGGTCATCAGGAGATAATAGTTCTTTTGTCTTAATTATAGCCTCTTTTGACCCTAGCTCGATCGCCCTTAATATTTCTGCATATTTTCTAATTCTCTCGTTAATATCTGCTCTTAAAATCATCAATCCTACCGCTAATCTTTCTAAATTGATGAAGAAATTTTTAATATCTTTAGTTTGATGAAAATGTTTAACTAAGAAATAGATAGCAGGAGGCAACCAATCAGAATTATCAATACGATTTAACCATCCAAAAAGACGATTAATTTCTTCTACATCTTCTATATTTTCTCCTTTAAATTGTAGATCTCTAATCATCTCAAACATATCTGAACAAGGCTTTAAAACTTCATCAATAAATTGAGTAGGATTATTTTGAGGTTTAATTTTTTGACGATATTCTGTTAATAAACCTACTTTTTGTTTCTCTTTTAATTTAATCCGATGAATATGAGAAAATAACGTCTCAAAATCTTTTCTTCCTAAGTCTTTTTCCTCACTTTCCCAAATTTGAGTATATTTTTCTTTTTCTTTTTCTTCTGTGATATTACCGATAATTTCAGATTTTAAAATATCATTTAATTGTAAGTCTAAACCACGACTATTAATGGTGGAAAAAATGCGATAAGCTGTGTCAAAAGAATCAGTAGAAACTACCACTAAATAACACTTATTTAATAGATTAGTAAATAAATGTAAAATCCATTGTTCGATCAATAAATTATCAGGACATCTTTCTTTTAATTCTGTAACTAAAATAAGAGCATTTTCTCTTAACAATTTTTGACTATCAGTCTCTAAACCAGCATCTTTTGTCAATAACTTTTCTAGGGTTTCATCATTGCGAATATACTCCCCAAAAAACTCATTATCTTGACTTCTTAATTGTAAACCATACTCAGTTTTTGTTCCTGTAATGTCTTCTCCTTCTAATAATTGACTAATTTTATAACGGGTTTTATGATTGCTAGGTAAAAGATGACGAAATACTGATAATAAAAGTGTCAAAGTAGTTAATCTTTGTTGTCCATCAATAACTTCAGCATTAGGTTTTCCTTCTTCTTTAATTAAGATAATACTTCCGAAAAAATAGTCAGGATGATTACTTTCTAAGGGATAAGGAAAAGCATCGCATAAATCATCAATTAATTCTAAAACTTGATCTTTTCCCCAAGCATAAGGGCGTTGATAGGATGGAATTTCAAATTGATAATTGGTTAAATTAAAAATCTTATTTAATTGTTCTTCTGTTGCTTTAATTGTCATAATATTTTTCCTAATTTTATTTTGTATAGATGATAAATAATTATCTCATTAACTTTGTTTTAATTAACAAAATTACAAATTAATTAATTCTTTGCTAGAAAATTGCGGTAAATTTTGTTCTGTAATAACAGAATAAAGTACATCTGGATCTAAATCCGCACCATTATCCCAATAAATTGTTCCCCATTCTGAGTTTAATTTAACTGTTTGAAAATAATCTAATTCTTTTAAAGGTGTAAAAATACCAGTAAATTCGATAATTTTACTAATATCAACTACTCCCTCTTTATTATCTTCAAATTTGAGATAAAGTTGATAATTTTTTAATGGTTTAACTTGAATAATGTCTTTTAACATTTTTACTCCAAAGGTTCGATATTTTGTAATGGTTGATTTTGTCGTGCTAATTGCCAATTTTCTCTTAATTCTGCTTGATGTAATAAAGCCCATTCAATTACTATTCCTAAAATTCGAGGGCTTAATTTTCCTTGCAAAATAGATAATGTTTCAATATCTATAATTGCTTTTTGTTGGTTATATCTCACATGAAAATGAGGTGGGGAATGATCGTTATAATACATGGTGATAATAATTCCTAAAAATCGGCTAATTTCTGGCATATTTTTCTCTTTAATATTTTAAGTTCTTGTTTAGGTGCGATCGAACTCCACTCCAAAAAGTCGAACCTTCCCCATAAATATTATTCTTCAGGGATTTCTATGATGGTATTTTCATCAGTAATAATCTCCTCCAAATTGGCATCGGTTAAATCTGCATCCGTCAAATTAGCACCACTTAAATCAGCACCAGATAAGTCAGCACGGGTTAAATCAGCACCATACGTCAAATCAGCTCCACTTAAATTAGCTCTACTTAAATTAGCTCCACTTAAATAAGCACTACTTAAATCAGCACTACTTAAATTAGCATCACTTAAATCAGAACCCTGTAAATCAGCACAACTTAAATAAGCTCCACTTAAATTAGCTCCACTTAAATCAGCATTGCTTAAATCAGAACCCTGTAAATCAGCACGACTTAAATCAGCACGACTTAAATCAGCACGACTTAAATTAGCACGACTTAAATTAGCATCACTTAAATTAGCATCACTTAAATTAGCATCTTCTAAACATAATTTGATGTTATCTAAGTAACGGTCAATATCCCCATTGTACTCATATTCAATTTCAGGATCATCTTCATCAAAGAAATAAGCACCTTTTAAATAAGCACCTTTTAAATTAGCACCTTTTAAATTAGCATTTTTTAAATTAGCATTTTTTAAATTAACACCCTCTAAATTAGCACCCTCTAAATTAGTATTGCTCAAATCTCTTCCTTTTTGTGACATTTTTATCAAATATCGTTCCATTTTGTCTACATCAGGAGGATGTTCACCCCCATATTGCTCTTCTAAAAAAGGAATCGATTCGGAAATATTCTCGCCATTATATTCTGCTGTTGTATCTATATATTGAAAAGACCAACCTCCGTCTTCATCTTCGTGAGCTTTACCCCAATTAATGACAGCAAAATAGGATGCAGTTTCTGAATCAACCATATAGACACCTAAAAATTCATCGTATTTAGAATAATCTATAGATTGGTAATAATTATTAAAATATTCATAAAAAATTGCTTCCAATCCAGCTTCACTCTCATAACAACCAGATTGATCATCAAAGTTAATAGAGAAAAATTTTCCCCCAGTTTCAAGTAGTAGGCGACAGGCATTACGAAAATCATCCTCTTTCTCATTGCGAATGATAATATCTTTTATATTTGATACTTCCGTAAAATCAGTATCCTGTAAATTAGCACCGGTTAAATCAACGCCACTTAAATTTGAATTGCTGAAATTAGCACCTGTTAAATCAAGACTTGATAAATCGGTATTAGTTAAATCTAAATGCTGATCTGAATGTTGAGAACGCCATTCATTCCAATCATTGATTTTGCCTTCTTTTAAAAGATTTACTGGAATTTGTTCACTCATTATTTTTCTCGTATAATTTGTTGATTTGTTTAAGTTCTACTTCTTTATCCTATTCATTTTGATCATTTATGCACTATGTAGTTAATATTTTTTGATGAAGTTTAAAAAGAGAGGGTTTCGATTTCATCTTTGGTTAGGATCGATCGTCAAAGACAACAGTATTTTGTCATTGTGAGGAAACTCGAAAATCTACCACATTTCTAAAAAATAAGTAAACCAAGCTCTTACTACGAAATTATATTAATTTTAAAGGGAAAAAAGTTTTTTTATTAATTTAAATTATTTTGATTAATCTAAAAGTTGAATATCATAACATTTAAACATTTCATCATAACTAATAATAGATATTTTTTCGATAATTGATTGAGCAATGATTATCCTATCAAAAGGATCTCAATGATGAAAAGGTAATTTCGTTACTTGTTCAAAATGTGATAAATTAAAACTTAAAATATTAAAATCATTGACTGTAATTTGTTCTTCAATAAATTCTCGAAATGGAGAGTTAAAAGTTAATTTTCCTAGACTATTTTTGATGGCTATTTCCCATATACTAGCCTGACTGAGATAAATAAGATTTTCTCTTTCATTAATAAGAAGTTTTGTGCTTTTATTTAGCTTTTTATTATTAGTGACATACCAAAGAAAAATATGAGTATCAATTAATATTTTCATCAGTTTTACAATTTTACATATATTCTTCAAAATCCGTTAATGGTGCGTCAAAATCATCCGCTATCCATACTTTTCCTTCTGCACTTCCGGGTTGACGAGGGAGTTTTTTTTCCATTTTCAAAGGGCTTAATTTAATCACAGGCTCATTATTTTCTGTAATGATAATTTCTTCTCCTTTCATGACAAGTTCTAATAATGTACTCAGTTGATTTTTTGCTAGTTTTAATTCCAAAGTAGTCATTTTTTATTCCCTTTCATAGATTTTATTTTCTTCGTTTACTGATTTGATTAATTCGATTAAATCTTCTTGATTATTATTTATTAGCAATAATTTTTCCATAAGTGACACTCGATTATTAATACCATTACTCAAACTCTTGCAATTTTTCACTGGCAAATTCTGCGATTTCTTCATATTCCGAATCAGTTAATTTCTGTAAAATTTCTTGAGTAACGTTAGGATGTTCAATAATTCCTTTCAAAAGTTTAATGCGCATAGACTTCTCTAATGATTCCATTTCCTCATCTATAGTGAATTGATAATTGTCGTAACAATCATAATTACTTAAATCATTACTACAGCAAAAATCAAGGATAAATAATAAGCATTTTTCACTTAAATTACGATTTTCTAAAGCCGACTCAAGATTATAATGAGAATAAGTAGCTTCATTAAAACCTTCTAAAATCACCGCATCTAATATTTCTGAGTTTGCTAAAAAACGTAAAATTTGTTCAAAATCGTAATAAGGATTAACACGATCATCAACTTCTTCAAATACATACTCTGTAATTGCCGTCATAGCAAAATCTTTAGCTTCCAATGCTTCTTTTTCAGTGAGTTTTAATTTCCCATAATCGTCATAAAATTCATAACCAAAATAAAAAGCATCGGTGACAATGATATACGCTTGAGGAATTATGTCAATGTAATCGTTTTCTAAAACTTTATAAGTTCTTTTCCACAGTTTTATTAAACCAGAAAAATCCCCTGTATCTAGTTCATAACCATAAAGACTTGTATAATCTTCTTCCTTTAAGTTATCAGCTATTTGTCGATGAAATTCGAGCGCTTCTTCATCATTTAATAAGTCAATAAGTCCATCTAAATAAAAAGGAAAATCAATAATGTAATCCTCTATTTCAGGATCATATTCTAAATTATTGGCTTTTTTTTGAGCGTTAAGTTGTTGATAATAGGCGATACATTTTTCTTCGTCTCTGTCTTTTTCTGCTTTTATATAGGCTTTTGAGAGTTCAATGGCTTTCTCTGCGGTAATCATGCCCGTTGTTTCAAACTCGATTAAATCATCATCTTTCGGTGATAAACCTTTGATTGCTTCTGCTATTTGCTCAGGTGTTGGGTTGTAATTAGGTTCAGGAATTTCTATATCCTCCGCCATAATATAGTAAACTTGCTCTAAAGTCCCGTCATGGACACTCCAACCACGCTCTTTATTTTTCTGGTCAATTTGTACTAAAAGCCAATCTTGTTCGTTACTATCTTCTGGTTTTGTCGCAAAAATTAAGCCGATTTTATTTTCATATTTCGACCCATAAGCGAGACGATAAAGTGAACCTTTCCAACCATATTCCCCCTCTGTGGTTAATTCGATCGCCATTTCTTCTAGTTCATTTTGGGGAGTAAAAATATGAATTTCAGGGGCAGATTTATTACTATAAACTTTAGGACACCAACCGAATTTATCGAGCATAAAGTCTAATAATTCATCGAATGCTTGAAGATCAAGAGTCATTAAACCTATATCTCCATCTTCATCGGGAGAAGTTTTAAGCCATTGAATTTTATCGGCGAAATGATTAGCAGTAGCGACAAAGCCTTCATTGTCCATTAATTCATAATTTACCCCTTGATAGCCTTCTGATAATAATTCTTCAATGGTTTTATTCGTGTCGGTAAGATTTGTTATGGAGTTGATTTGTTCTGTCATGGTTTTTAGTCCTTTGATTTTAATTGATAGAATAATTTCTACTTACTACTTATTTATCCAGTCGATTTTAGTAATTTATGCAGTTTGCTTAATATTTATTGATGAAACATGAAAGGAGAAGATCGAACTTTAAAGATTAAGTTGTTTGCATTACGCTATCCCATAATCCCATTAAATCAATAATTTCATCTAACTTTTGAATTTGACTTAACCAATGCTCAGGGATATTTTTTAACCCATAGTAAATTCCTGCTAAACCTCCTGTTACAGCCCCGACAGTGTCGGTATTTTTTTCTAAATTCCCCGCCTTTAACACTGCTTCTTCATAGTTATTGGTTGTTAATAAACACCATAAAGACGCTTCTAATGTGTCCACTACATAACCAGTAGATTTTATTTCATCCCTCGATCGATCCTGTATATTTCCAGCTAAAATACGATGATAATAGGCTAATTCCTGTTGATAAATGGGTTTACTATACAGAGTATTGATCTGTTTGAGAGAATCAGTATAGGCTTGATGAGGGCTTTTCCCTTGGAGTAATTGCACAGCAATAGTAATGTAAATACCACAGGCAATATTAGCACGGAGATGACCATGAGTGATACTACCTACTTCATGGGTAAGATTAATCAATTCTTCGGGTGAAAATTGTTGATAATAGTAAGCTAAGGGCAAAATTCGCATTAAACTACCGTTACCGTTATCATACTCCTTTTTACTTCCTGATTCTAAGGGAGACACCCCTTTTTGTAAGCGACTAACTGCTTTATAGGTAGCACCACCCACATCATAGGCATAACCAAAGGGTGTCAAATATCCATTGTCTAACCACTGACAAAAATTTTGTCCTAGTTGCTGAAGAAATTGCTGTCTTTGGTGGGGAGATACTTTGGTTAAGGCATCCACTAAGCACAGAGTTAAGGATGAATCATCAGACCAACTACCACTAGGAACATTGAATACCCCATAACCGATCATTTCCGTAACGGGTTTAATGTCTCTTTCTTCACGCTCTTCAAATTGTACTGGAAGCCCTAAAGCATCCCCTACAATTACCCCTAATATACCTGCACTTAGATCATTATCTGGAATGGTTTGCATAGAATAAACTCTCATAAAAATATTATTTTGTTACTACTTATTTATCAGGTTGATTTTTAGAATTTATGCAATGGGTGCTTAATATTTTTTAATGAAGTATAAAAAGTCCGTAAAAAGTATTTTTATTTTATGGAAAATATTTTTTATTTACAAATTTTATATTTAGGCTCATTGTCAATTATTATATAAAGATAATCTTAATAAATTGTCTTTTTCATGCTTAGTTATTTTAGAGGAATAGTTAATAATCTTAATATTAATAATAATCGCTATGTTGTGATTTTAGAAATTAATAATATTGGTTATGAAATACAAATACCTAGTCGTTTTGCTAGAGAATTAGATATTAATTCCACAACAGAAATTCAGATTTTTACTCACTTTCAAGTAAGAGATGATCAACCTATTCTTTATGGTTTTTCTACTGCTGCGGAAAGAGATTTATTTCGTCAATTAACGGCTATTTCTGGTATTGGTTCACAATCAGCCATTGCCCTAATTGATACTTTAGGATTAGAGGACTTAGTACAAGCCATTGTAACAGGAAATATTCGTTTATTAACAAAAACTCCGGGAGTTGGACAAAAAACTGCAGAAAGAATTGCTTTAGAATTAAAAACAAAATTAGCACAATGGCGTATTAGTGCTGGAATTAATTTTGAAACAAATCACTTTTTAGCTAATGGTGAAATTATTGCAGATTTAGAAATGACTTTACTTGCTTTAGGCTATACTAAAAATGAAATACAACAAGCAATTTCTGTTATCAGTCAAGATAATTTATTACAAAAAAATCCTTATGTTGAAGAATGGATTAGAAGTGCTATCGCCTTTTTATCCTTAAATATTTAACTCAATTCGTAATAATTATTAAGCTAAAAAATCAGTAATAATTTTCAACGAAAACTAGGGTAAAATTTCTTATCCTCCAATTTGCGACATTGTACGCATATAATTATTATTTTGAGTACCTGAATCTCTTTCTTTAAAATTAATATCTGGTTTTAATAACAACAATTCGGCAACTTTTTCTCTCATTTTTTCACTTTTCATACCCTGTCTTAAAGCAGTTTTTAAGTCAATTTGTCCTGTCTCATTTAATAAACAAGGACGTAACCAACCATCTGCTGACAATCGTATTCTATTACAGCGATCGCAAAAACATTCAGACATTTGAGAAATAAAACCTAGAGTGCCTTTACTATGGGGAATTTTAAAAACATCAGCAGGGCCATTTCCTTTAATATTAGACTCTTCTAAACCCCATTTAGCTTTAATTTGTGTCCTAATTTCGGAAGAAGGAATCCATGCTTTCTCTGAAAATAATTGACTATTTCCAATAGGCATAAACTCAATAAATCTAACGTGCCAATTACGTTGAATAGTTAACGCTGCTAACTCTAAGATTTCATGATCATTAACATCTGGAATAATCACTACATTTAGCTTTAAAGGATTAAATCCTACTTCATAAGCCGTTTGTATTCCTGTCCAAGTTTTATGCCAACGAGTTCTATTTTTATTACCAATAATTTTATCAAAAGTTTGTGGATTTAAAGAGTCTAAACTGATATTAATTCGCCGTAATCCAGCATTAAATAATAAATGAGATTTTTCTTGTAATAAATAACCGTTAGTAGTTAAAGCCACATCTTCTGTTTGCGGTAAATTAATAATTTCTGTCACAATTTGGGGTAAATCTGGGCGTAATAAAGGCTCACCTCCCGTTAACCGAAACTTAGTAAAACCTAAAGGAATAAAAACCTCTTTTATTAAAGTTAATAACTCAGATTTTGTTAATATTTCCGAAGATAAAAGATAACTTAATTCTTGATCTTCAGGCATACAATATTGACAACGAAAATTACATTTATCGATTAAACTAATTCTTAAATAATCTATTTTATTCACAACATAAAACTAAAAATAATAAGCCTAATTTAATGGTTAATTAATTAAACTGTGTTCTTCTAAAACTTCTTTTGCAATAAATTCTAAAGTTTTTTCGTGGGTAGAGGCTAGAATGATAGGAGGTGCAAAACCAGCTTGTAAGGCTTCGTGCCAACGGGAGACACATAAACACCATTTATCACCGGGTTTCAATCCTTCAAAGTTAAACATCGGCACGGGAGTTGATAAATCATTGCCTCTACTTTTGCTGAAAGCCAAAAATTCTGCCGTTACTTGCGCACAAACTAAATGTAGTCCTTTATCTTCGACACCTGTATCACAGCAACCGTTACGATAAAAACCCGTCATGGGCGAGTTACAACAAGTTTCTAATGGTTTACCTAATACATTTTTTGCATTGTTCATGACAATTTTTCATAAAATATTTAAGACTATATTTCATTATGCCAAAATTTGAGATCTTCGGGGCGATCTATATCTGTTAAAATTGGTAATTCATAAATATTCAGATTCAGATTTTTGCTCTTAATAATAGTTTGAGAAAAAACTTGACTTTCTCCCCAATTTATGTTAACAAATAAGTCTTTTTTTAGTTGATTTAAACCTAATAAATAATAACCGCCATCGGTAGCTTTACCGATAACTAAATCATGATTATTTAAAGCCATAAATGCTTCTTTTAAAATCTGATAATTTAATTGAGGGCAATCCACACCGATAATGATAATTTGTTGGTTATTTTGACTAAAAGTATCTTCAAAAGCGGAATACATTTTTAACCCTAAATCCCCATCTATTTGGTAATAATAATGATATTTTTCTCCTAACCAAGCCTTCATCAAATCTAAATTACCACCACTAAAATAAATATTAATGTTTATATCTAAAAGCTGATTTAATTTTTCTATTTCTAATAAAGTTTTTTCTGTCATTTGACGCTGTAAATCCGCCGCTTTTTTAGCACCAATAGCAGGAATTAATCTGGTTTTTGTTTTACCGATTTCAGGATAACGAGTGAAAATGATTACCGCTTTTTTATTCATTAAAGAAGAAATTATAACAATAAAATTATACTTAAAATTAGCAATAGTTTTAACTAAAAAATATCTATAGTAATCCTACAAAATAAACATTTAAAATAAGCATTACAAATTCAAAGGCAAGGGGATAAAGTCTCTTGTTAAATAATAGGTAAAAAATTATTTCCTATCTTTAAATATTTCACAACTGATTTAGGATTACTATATAGCAAATTGTATATTTTAAAATTAATCAAACTAATCATCTTTGTTGCGTATTGCATGAGCATAAAGTAAACATACAATTAATTTTGCCTACTTACTTAAACATCATTATTATATCTACGGCGACGGCGACGATATTTACGAGGTTGCTCTTGAATAGGAGTTTCTTCTGCTACAGTAGTTTTATTATATATTTGTCTAGGTTTAAGAGGTTCAAATTTTATGGTTGCCTTTTTGACAATCAATTTACCTGATGGATGAGGAAAATTTTTAATAGGTATTTCTTCGGTAGCTGTCAACATAAATTTACGCCACATTTGAGCGGCAACAGCACTACTGCCAAAAGTTGCTTTATTATTATCATTCCCAACCCAAACTCCTGTTACCATTTGGGGAATATAACCCACAAACCATAAATCTCTTGCCTTATCCGAAGTGCCTGTTTTTCCTGCCACCGGGCGCCCAATTTGTGCAGGAATACCTGTACCTGATTGTACCACTTTTTGCAACATCCAAGTTGTAATATTAGCACTACTTTTATCTAAAGCAATAGTAGGAATTAGCTTAGATTGATAAAGAATTTTTCCTTCACTATCAACAATACTTTTAATACCATGAGCTGGAAAATGTTGTCCTTGATTTGCTAAAGTACCATAGGCGCTAGTTAATTCTAATAAATTGACTTCCGACGCACCTAAAGCAAGGGAATAAGTAGGTTGTAAAGTTGATTCTATACCCATTTTTTTGGCAATTTCAATAATAGGATTCCAACCAACATCAATAAGAGTTTTAATGGCAACGGTATTTAAAGAAGAAGTTAAGGCTTGGGAAATAGATACTTCTCCTTTATAACTATCACCATAGTTTTTTGGCTCATAACCGTCAACTACTAAAGGTGCATCCAAATAACTTTTATAAGGAGACATCCCCCCCGCAATGGCGGTAGCATAAACGAAAGTTTTAAAAGTTGAGCCAGGTTGACGTTGGGCTTGGGTAACTCGGTTATACTGATTAGTAAGAAAATCTGTGCCTCCTACCATTGTAACGATTTCTCCGCTACGAGGATCAATTGCAACTAATGCACCTTGTTTGAATTGTTGCCATCTACCATATCTTTCTACCGTCTTTTCGACAATTTCTTCTCCTTTTTCTTGCCATTGTGGATTTAAGGTTGTGTTGATAATAATTCCACCTTTGGCTAATTGTTGAGAAGTTAGATATTTGCCTATTTCTGCTTCAATGTAATTAACAAAATAAGGTGCTTTTTTTATGTTACGTTTTAAAGGGCTAGATTTTGTGATTAAGGTAGTTTTTATGGCTTGTTGGGCTTCTTCTTGGGTAATATACCCCTGTTGTGCCATACGAGTTAAAACTAAATTTCGTCGAGAGGTTGCCGCTTCAGGATTGACTAAAGGAGAATAAAGACTAGGCGCAGGAGTTATTCCAGCCAAAGTGGCAATTTCTGGTAAAGTAAGTTCAGTTAAAGGTTTACTAAAATAACGATGAGAAGCATCGGATACACCATAAGCACCAGAACCAAGATAAACTAGATTAAGATAGGCTTGTAAAACTTGTTCTTTTGTGAGTTGATTATCTAATCTTTGAGCAATAACTACTTCTTTAAGTTTTCTTTCCCAACTACGATCTTGATCTAAATATCCAATTCTAGCAAGTTGTTGGGTGATTGTGCTACCCCCTTCTTTTACTTTCCCTGATTGTAAGTTAATTACTCCTGCACGAAAAATACCTTGGACATCAATTCCTTTATGATTAAAATAACGACTATCTTCAATGGCGATAAAGGCTTGTTGTAACTTTTCGGGAATTTTATCAATAGTTTTCGTTTCGTAGGAAATATCTCCAAACTGAGCTAATATGGTATTATCTTTAGCTTTAATGGTGAGAGTATTCGGGCGAGAATAATTAAGAATATTAGTCACATTTTCTGGTAAATCTCGATTAATTTGATTCCATTTACCCATTAAAAAAGCAAAAAATCCGAAATTAATGGTAAAACTGATAGCGATGCCATACCAAAAAATGCGACTATTTCTTAACTGTTTGATAGTTTTTAGTGTTGCCAACAAAATTTTCTCCCTTAACAATTATCAATCATCCCTTATTCATTAACAATTATCAATTAACCATCAACAATTATCAATAGAATTATTTGATAAATCAGCGCATCAGAATATAAAATGAGTAATCGTAGTTAAAATTGAGAATTTCTTGCCTTGAATTTATTTTATTTTTTTTAGAAATGAAGACTAGAAAAACACAAGAGGAGAAGGATTAATCCTAACACCTCATTTATAAACTATTCTAAAGTACGACAAGTGACACATTGAGTTAATCTATGTTTTAAAGATTCATAGGGAATTTTATCGATAATTTCTGCCGCAAAAGCATCCATTAATAAATGTCTGGCATCATATTCATTTAAACCACGACTACGAAGATAAAAAATCTCATCAGCTTCTAGTTGACTTATGGTTGCACCATGAGCGCATTTTACGTTATCAGCAGTGATTTGCAATTCTGGTTTAGTGTTAATCCGCGCTTTAGAAGATAATAATAAATTGCGGTTAAGTTGAGTTGCATTGGTTAATTGTGCTAATTTAGGTACATGAATTTTACCGTTAAAAACACCGCGCCCTGAATCATCAATAATAAATTTATGAAGTTGATTAATCGTACCATGAGGTTTAGTTAAACTAACTTCGCTGTGAGTGTCTCCCATTTGTTTTCCTTGCAACATGGTTAAACCATTAAGATTAGTTTGAGTTTCCTCTCCTTGTTGTTGAATATGGAGATTATGACGATAAAATTTACCTCCTAAACTCACTTCATTGATAGTATAATGACTATTTTTATCTTGAAATGCCGTAGTTTTGGCTATGTGAAAACAATCTCCTGATTCACGCTGAATACGAGTATGATGAATTTCGGCGTTATCTTGAAGATGAATTTCTGTTACTGCATTAGTTAAATAGTAATTTTGTTTGACAGAATCTGAACATCCAGAAGCTACCGCGCCGTAATATTCGATAAAATTAAGGTTAGAATGTGCCTCGGCAACTACTAAAATACGAGGTTGAGTGAAACAAGAAAAATTTTCTCTGGCGGTTAAATGTAATAAATGAATAGGAGTGACTATTTTGGTATTGGCTTTTACCCAAATCACAAAAGCATCGGTTATTCCTGCTGAATTTAAGGCAGTAAAAACTTCATTTTTAGGCTCATTTTTACTTAAATATTCACTGATTTTCCCAATTTTATCTTCATCTAAATTACTTAAATTTCCTACATAAATATTTTCATCAGATAAAGCCGAAATATCCGATAAATTAGCAGCATAAAAACCGTTAACAAAAACTAGACGAGAATGAGATGCTTCTTCTAAAATAAATCCATCTAACACAAAAGAATTTAAGTCAGTTTTATTTGCTAAACACCAATTTTGTTTTTGTAAATCAGATAAATCTGTAAAACGCCAATCTTCATCTTTATCAGAGGGAATATTCAATTTAACTACGTTATTCGCACTTTTAACACGAATTTCTTTTACTAGACTAGCTAAATTACTATTAAAATCTAAGGTTTGATTTTCAGTCAGTTGTAATAAATCTTGGGAATAAGTATCTGATTTTAACATTGTCATAGACAGGATTGATTAGGGATGAGTAATGAGTAATGAGGAATTATCAACTATTAATTATTAACTGTTAATTATTAACTATTTTCTTTGATTAATTAGCGACTAAATTTTCTTCTTCTAAGAAATCGTAACCTTTTTTCTCTAACTCTAAAGCTAAGTCTTTGTCACCACTCATAACTATTTTTCCTTGATACATAACATGAACAAAATCAGGAGTAATATAATCAAGTAATCGTTGATAATGAGTAATTAATAAAAAAGCATTGTCAGGTTTGCGCAGTTTATTAACACCCTCGGAAACAATCCGTAAAGCATCAATATCTAAACCAGAATCTATTTCATCTAAAATGCCTAAAGTCGGCTCAAGTAAAGCCATTTGTAAGATTTCGTTACGCTTTTTCTCCCCTCCAGAAAATCCTTCATTTAAACTTCTAGCTAAGAAAGCAGAATCCATTTTTACTATGTCTAATTTTTCTTCTACTAAATCTTCAAAATCAAAAGCGTCTAACTCCTCTAATTTTAAATATTTGCAACGAGCATTATATGCTACTCTTAAAAAGTCTAAATTACTAACACCCGGTATTTCTAAAGGGTATTGAAAAGCTAAAAAAATTCCTGCTAATGCTCTTTCTTCAGGCTCTTTTTCTAGTAAATTTTCTCCTTTATATATTACTTCACCTCCTGTGACTTCGTACTCAGGATGCCCTGTTAATACTTTTGAAAAAGTACTTTTTCCCGATCCATTACGTCCCATAATAGCGTGTATTTCACCAGCATTAATTTCTAAATTAACACCTTTTAGAATAGGAGTGTTATCAACATTGACAGTTAAGTTTCTTACGGATAATATAGGTTGATTCATCATAAAAATTTGTCAGTTTTTATTCTGACGGATTATCTAATTTACTTTAAAATTTATTTTCTGTGGATCTATTCTAAGGTACTTTAGCAACAATTTGGTTGTTTAACTTTTCAAAAATTTCTGTAAATCAGAGAAATAGGAGTTAGAAAAAATTTGAAACTGTAAAATTAACCCATAGGAAGATGAGTTATTCCTGCGGTTGCCATTAAATTAAGTTTGCCGTCTTCGGTGGTTAAATGATTGACATCTAAAGAAATTCCATCCATCAAAAAATGATTAAGATTAAATATCTTAGCCGATTCCTCTAAAATAAGATTAGTTAATGTGGATGAAAACTGTTTTCCTTGAGTACATCTTACTTCACTTAACAATACTCCTTGCCCACTATGACAAATACGAGGTTTAATAACTAAACAAATACTTTCGATGATTTGAGTATTCAAAATTTTGAGTTTAGCTTTAACAACAATTCTGCCATCGGCTAAAATGCGACAATCTGCACGATAAAACTTAACTTTTACCAGTTTGTTATCTAATGGAATATCATATTTTTGTAACTGTTGATTAAGATTATTGATATTTAAAGCAGTTTCGATGTCTTTTTCATTTAAAACGATACTGGCTTTTCCCTGACTAGGTTTTGTTAATTGTACATTTCCCATTAACGCTTTTAAAGGACTAACCGAGATATTATTTAAAGTAATTTTCATTTTCTCTAAACGTAAATCTTTTTGCATGGTTAAACCATAACCGTCTATATGTAAAGATTCTAATATTCCTTTTGCCAACTTACTTGGTTCAATTTTGACTTGTACACTTAAGTGTTCAGCTTTTTTGATTTGACTTTTAAACGCCATCTCCGCAATTTTATTGATAGTTTTTTCTCCGATACTGTCTAATTGATTAAATAACATATTATTTTTAATATTTTGATGGCGGTTTTTACGGATATTCTTAAGTATAGTAACATTTATGAGAATTATTTTAAAAGTTCTTCCTTCATTTTGTCATTAGTTTTTCAGGTAAAACTCTTTGATTTTATGTATCAAAATTTTCCAAAAAGAAGAAATAATTAACCAATAAAAAAACAAAAATTTACCCATGAATAATAACCATAGTAAATTAGTTATGACTGTTTTACAGTAGTTATGATAAATTCAGATAAAATAAACGTTATAAAGTTGGCACTTTGATCAGAAACAAATTGAGTAATTATACTTATTTTTTGATCAGAATATTTATAGTCATAAAAATTAAAATTATAAACTTTGGTTACAATCATATTGTTTATAAAGATTAGATAAAGTGTTTAAATAAAATTAATCAGAATAAGACAGAAACAACTATAATAAAAGTGATTTGTTTAATTAACTGATTTTATTATTAATTATGACCGCTAATTCTAATCCCTCTGAACAGCAAATTAGCCCCTTTTCAATGGATGATTTTGCTCAAGCCTTAGAACAGGAACAGTATGACTATCATTTTAATAAGGGTGAGATAGTCAAAGGGAAAGTGTTTCAGCATGATTCTAGTGGTGTTTATGTTGATATTGGCGGAAAATCTCCGGGGTTTGTACCTCTGAGTGAGGCTTCTTGGCAACATTTTTCTGATGTGGGAGAAGTTTTACCTCTTCAGGAAGAATTTGAATTTTTGATCATTAAAGAACAAGATTCTGAAGGACAGGTGAAATTATCTCGTCGTCAACTTTTCATTGAACAAGCATGGGATAACTTAACGGAAATTCAAGAAAAAGGTAAAGTTGTCCAAATGTTGGTAACAGGGGTTAATCGTGGAGGAGTTATCGGTCAAATAGACGGTTTAAGGGCTTTTATTCCGCGCTCTCATCTCATCGAAAAAGATAATTTTGATAATCTCATTGATCAATCTTTACCTGCTAATGTTCTACAAATTGATCGAGCACAAAATAAAATTGTACTCACTCAAAGAGATTTAGCGAAAACAGCAGCGATGTCAACGCTACAAGAAAATGAGGTAATACAAGGAAAAGTAGTCAAAATTCAACCCTATGGAGTTTTTATTGATTTCGGCGGTATTGCTGGATTACTCCACATTAAACAAATTAGTGAAGCTCAAATTAGTTCTCTTAATACGTTATTTAAAATCGGGGAAGAAATCAAAGTAGTAGTTTTAGAAATTGATGAGACTAAAAATCGTATTTCTTTATCTACTAAGGTTTTAGAAACTTATCCCGGGGAATTTATGGAGAAAAAAGATTTAATTTTTGCCACGGCAGAAGAAAGATTGGCAAATAAAAAAGCAAAAAATAATTAACTATTATTCTCTGTATAGACGTAGCGCACTACGTCCTTTTTTTTCTTTTCTCTCTAAGTCTAGCTTACTTGGGATAACGTTTCTTTCAAGGCGGCTAAAGCTGTTAAAACATCTCTTTCTGATACAAAACCTAAATGTCCCATACGGAAAATTTTACCGCTAAGATGATCTTGTCCTCCTGCTAAGGCAATGTCATATTTTTTGCGCATAGTGGATCTGATGGCTTCTGGGTCATGTTTATCGGGTATTACCGCCGTGATAGCTAAAGCGGCAGCTTCATCACTAGCATATAAAGGTAAACCTAAAGCCTTAACTCCTTCACGAGTAATGTGAGTTAAACGTTTATGACGATCAAAAATATTTTGTAATCCTTCTTCTTTCATCATCTCTAAAGCGGCTTTTAAAGCAAACATTAAATTGATAGGAGGAGTAAAAGGTGAGCTATTTTTGGCGTTGGCTTTTTTATAAGGTGCTAAATCTAAATAAAATTTAGGTAAAGTTGCAGTTTTATAGGCTTCCCATGCTTTATCACTAACAGCCACAAAACCCATACCCGGAGGAATCATATAACCTTTCTGAGATCCTGATGCCACTACATCTAAACCCCATTCATCCATCGGTACATTTACTGCCCCTAAACTGGTAACAGCATCAACAATAATAAGGGCTTCACCATGAGCTTTAACGTGTTTATTGATAGTTTCTAAGTCATTTAAAACGCCAGTAGAAGTTTCAGAATGAGTGATAATCACCGCTTTAATTTTTTTCTCGGTATCACTTTCTAATTTAGCTCTAAAATCTTCAGGATCTAATTGTTGTCCCCAGGGTGCGGTAACTTCTTCTACATCTAAACCAAAGGCACGACTCAAAATAGCCCATCTTTCGCCAAATTTACCGTTATTGCCCGCTAAAACTTTATCCCCAGCACTTAAGAAGTTGATGATACCAGCTTCCATAGCTCCTGTACCCGAAGAGCATAAAGTGATAACTTCATTTTTAGTTTGATGTAACCATTTTAAATTTTCGTTTAACTCCCCGATAATTTTGCTAAAATCACCGCTTCGATGACCCATGGGATGCTGTGCCATAGCTAATAATACTCTCTCAGGCACAGGAGTTGGACCTGGAATCATCAACATTAATTTATCTTGCATTTTTCTTTAATCCTTGCGTACAGTAAATAATTATCAGTCAACAATGAACAATTGACAATGAACAATGAACCATCAATCATTTTAACTAGCTATATATTCTTCCACAACTTCTTTTCGTTTACGAAGTTTCGTTAAGGCTTCTCTTTCAATTTGTCTAACTCTTTCACGGGAAATTTTGAGAATCTCTCCGATTTTCGACAAAGTTAAGGGTTTACCATCATCTAAACCGTAACGTAATTTAATTACATCTTGTTGTTGCTGAGTTAATTCTGACATCATGCGGTTTAAATCGAATTGAAGACATGAATAATCGGTGAAATCTTCTGGTGATTGTCCTTTATCTTCTAATAATTCTCCTAACTCAGTATCATTATTGTCTCCTACTTTTAAATCTAGGGATAAGGGTTGACGAGCTCTACCTAAATATTCCCTAACTTGTTCGGCGGTTAATTCTAGTGCTTCGGATAACTCAGCAATGGTTGCGGGTCTGCCTTTTTCTTCGGATAATTTTCTTTGAGTTTGGCGAATTTTATTTAATTTTTCAGTGATATGTAACGGTAAGCGAATAGCTCGACTTTTTTCGGCGATGGCCCTTGTAATAGCTTGACGAATCCACCAATAAGCATAAGTAGAGAAACGATAGCCTTTGGTGGGATCAAATTTTTCGACACCTCTTTGCATTCCGATAGTACCTTCTTGAATTAAATCTAATAAATCTAAATTACGTTTAAGGTATTTTTTAGCAATAGAAACCACGAGACGTAAATTTGCTTCTACCATTTTACGTTTAGCTTTTTCACCCTGACTAATTTTAATATCAAGATTTTTTTCAGAAATTTTTGCTTCCTCTGCCCATTCTTTTTTTGAAGGTTCACAATTGAGTTTTTTTTTCAAAGTTTCTCGTTTTTTTTCGAGGATAACTAACTCTTGAATATGTTTAGCTAAAATAATCTCCTCTTCTTGAGTTAATAGCGGAATTCGTCCAATTTCTTTTAAATAAATACGGATTGTATCAATGTTTTTAGATAGGGGTTGCATAAAAAATATCTCTCTCTACTGGGATTAGTTAATAATATATAAGGAATTAAAATTATACAGAAGAATGCGTTAATGACAGCAAATTTTCAGACTTTTAAGTAATAAAATATCCTTATGGCGAGAAATCAACCTTGTCTAACTCGGATTAGTTACGGCATAATAGGAAAGTTGATCCTTTATCATCATAGAGCATAGGTTTAAGTTTTGTAAAACTTTTTTTTGACGGTTTTTCTGATCCTTGATTTAATTAAAACTTGTGGCAGCATAATAAATGTGTTCTAATATACAAAAAAAAAGAGTCAAAACTATTGATTCATAAAAATTTAATCGGTTTTTCCAGATGCAAAGGTAGATTAGACTTCTTGCAGAAGTGGAGTAATGAGTAATAAGTAATGAGTAATGAGTAATGAGTCAAGAAATTAACGTTTTCCATCCTAAAATAGATTTTACTTTTTATTTTGCAAGAGGTCTAATAAATGACTGATTTTGACAGTAAAATAATGCAACGTTGCCTTGAGTTAGCGAAAAAAGGGCAAGGTAAAACATCTCCTAATCCTCTTGTGGGTTCAGTTATAGTCAAAGATGGTAAAATTATTGGTGAAGGTTATCATCCGTTAATAGGTAAACCCCATGCCGAAATATTCGCACTACAAGAAGCTGGTTTAAATGCCGAAAACGCCACTATTTACGTTAATTTAGAGCCTTGTAATCATTATGGGCGTACTCCTCCTTGTACGGAATCTTTAATTAAGGCTAAAGTCAAACAAGTGATAGTGGGAATGATAGATCCAGACTCTCGTGTTTCAGGAAGTGGTATTAAGCGATTGATGGAGGCTGGAATTGATGTGAAAGTAGGTATCGCCGAAGATGCTTGTTTAAAACTTAATGAGGGTTTTATTCATCGTGTAAAATATCAACGCCCTTTTGGTATTTTTAAGTATGCCATGACTTTAGATGGTAAAATTGCCACAAATACAGGCCATAGTCAATGGATTACAAGCTCAACTTCTCGAAATTTTGTTCATCATTTAAGAAGTAGTTGTGATGCTATTATTGTTGGTGGTAACACCGTTAGACGTGATAATCCACAGTTAACCACCCATGGAGTAACCAGTCATAATCCTTTACGAGTAATAATGACGAAAACCCTTGATTTACCTTTAAATTGTCAACTTTGGGATGTAAAACAAGCAAAAACTGTTATTTTTACCCTTCCTCAATCTAATTCTATGGTTAAAAGTCAATTATTAGCTCAAGGTGTAGAAATCATCGAAATAGAAGAAATTACTCCTTCTATAGTGATGAATAATCTTTATCAACGAGGATTAAATACAGTTTTATGGGAATGTGGAGGTAACTTAGCCTCTCAAGCAATAACATCAGGGAATATACAGAAAGTATATGCCTTTATTGCACCTAAAATTATCGGCGGTGAAAATGCACCTACACCTATTGGTAATTTGAATATTAATAATATGAATGAGGCATTTTTACTTAAAAATAGTGAAATTCAGAAAATAGGTGATGATTTTTTGATAGAATCTTATTTAATATAAGTTTAGTTAAATAATGATAAATCAATGTTATGATCTTAAGTGAGTACATATTTTTTCTTACTAAGAAATTAATGATTTTGCAAAAAACTTTCTTATTTATCTTTAGTTTAATTATTAGTTTTTTTCTACATATTTATCTAATACCAGCTACTCAAAGCACAACTTTTATAAATGAAAATGGAAAACAAATCTTTATCGATAATTGTTCACAATGTCATAAATTAAAAAATTTACAAAAAAAAGATAATTCTTTAAATAAAATTACTAATATTGTTATTAACGGTAAACAAGAGATGCCACCATTTAAAAATATTCTTACTAAAAAAAAAATTAATCAAGTAGCAAATTATGTATTTCAAAAACCTTAACAAAACTATCAATAATCAAATTTTTAATATTAATAAATAGGAGTAATTTTTTATGCTATTAGGTGCAAGTATTATCACAGTTTCAGCATTATTAGTCTATTTTGTGACAATTATTAATGTAGGAAGAGCAAGAGTAAAATATAATGTAATGCCTCCTGCTATGTCTGGAGATCCTAATTTTGAAAGGGCATTAAGAGTGCAAGAAAATATGTTAGAACAACTTATCTTCTTTTTACCATTATTGTGGATTTTTTCCTATTATGTAAGTGAATTATGGGGAGCAATTTTGGGAGGAATTTGGATTTTAGGAAGAGTTTTATATGCTTGGGGTTACTATCAAGAAGCGAAAAAAAGAACTCTAGGTTTCGGCATTAGTTCATTAAGTGGTATGAGTTTACTTCTGGGTTGTTTAATTTCTTTAGTAATGTTAGGTATTAAAACTATTAATTTTTAAAAAAAGTCCTATTTCACTTTAAGAAAAATTATAGCTAAATACAACTTATTTGAGATGTTATAAAAGAGCAAAAAAAATTTTGTGACGAGATATTATAGTGGTTTGGTTATTATTCACAAGTCTATTAAAATAATAAAGAGTAAGGTATAAAAAATTATAAAAATTAACCATGGGTAACGAAAATATAGTACTTTTATCTGCTAGAGAAATTGATAAAATGCGTCAAGCAGGAAAATTAGCAGCACAATTGTTAGAACATTTAGGAAAGATGGTTAAACCGGGTATTAGTACCCATGAACTTGATCAAGAAGCGGAAAAATGGACAAAACAACATGGAGCAAAAAGCGCTCCTTTAGGTTATCATGGTTTTCCTCGCTCAATTTGTACTAGCGTTAATGAAGTAATTTGTCATGGCATTCCTAATAAAAGTCAAATATTGAAAGATGGAGATATTATCAACATTGACGTTACGCCGATTTTAGACGGCTATCATGGAGATACATCGAAAACTTTTTTTGTAGGCACTCCTTCCGATGAGGCAAGACAATTAGTTGAAGTAACAGAAGAATGTCTTTATCGAGGTATAAAAGCTGTACGCCCAGGAGGTAGAATTGGAGATATTGGGGCTGTCATTCAGGAATATGCTGAAAGTTTTGGTTATTCTGTCGTTAGAAATTTTGTAGGTCATGGAATTGGTAGAGTATTTCATACACCTCCTCAAGTGCCTCACTATGGTAAAAAAGGTACAGGAAAAAAAATTCGCCCAGGTATGGTATTTACCATCGAACCTATGATAAATATAGGAACATGGGAGGCTGATGTATTAGAAGATGGTTGGACTGCATTAACAAAAGATCGTAAATTATCGGCACAATTTGAGCATACCATAGCTGTAACTAGCGGTGGTGTGGAAATTTTAACTCTTAATAATTAATCCGCAGGTTGAGTGTAAAATCAAAACCCAACAATCTTTTATTAGTAGTGAAAAAACTAACCAAAATTTATTTTACTATAAGTGTAAATCTATTAAAAATATTTTTAGCTGACTAAGTGCCTTAAGCCAACCCATAAGTATTCAGGCAAAATTAATTTTATATAAGCAAGGGGTTAAAACCTCTTGTTATCAAAGGTTAAAGGCAAATAAAATGTACCATTAATTTTACTTTACTTAATATCCTCATGAAGAAAATTTACTCAAGTTTAGTGATTCTTTTATTGATTTTGTGTTCCAATTTTATTTATCCATCTAACGCCTTCGCTTATACTCAAGAAGAAAAAGTTTTATTACAATCCTGGCGCTTGGTAAATGAGGCTTATGTAGATGATACTTTTAATCATCAGAATTGGTGGACTATTAGGCAAAAATTTATCAAAAAACCCTTACATAATCGAGAAGAAACCTATACTGCTATTAAGGAAATGTTAGCACTTCTTGATGATCCTTATACTCGTCTTTTACCACCAGAAAATTATCATAATTTACAAATTACTACCTCTGGAGAATTATCAGGTATTGGCTTACAAATTAGTATTAATCCTGAAAATAGTCAATTAGAAGTTGTAACACCTCTACCTAGTTCTCCTGCGGAATTAGCTGGTATTCAACCACGAGATCAAATTCTAACTATTGATGGTATTAATACTAATACGATAACCTTAGATGAAGCCGCCAATAAAATTAGAGGAGAAATTGGCACTACAGTTATACTTGAAGTTAAACGCCAAAAGGAATCCCATATTAGAACCTATGAACTAAAGCGTGATCGTCTTTCTTTAAGTGCGGTTAACTCTCACCTAGATAATTCTAACCCTAAAAATCCTGTCGGTTATATCGGTTTAACCCAATTTAGTGCTAATGCTACTCAAGATTTAGCCCATGCTTTAGTAAAATTAGATCAACAAGGTGCAAAAGGCTACATCTTAGATTTACGCAATAATCCGGGAGGTTTATTACAAGCTGGTATCGAAATTGCTCGTTTATGGTTGCAACCGAGTACTATTGTTTATACAGTTAATCGTCAAGGGGTTTTAGACAGTTATGATGCCGATGGAGAGGCTTTAACGGATAAACCTTTAGTAGTATTAGTGAATCAGGGTTCTGCTAGTGCTAGTGAAATTCTTGCAGGAGCATTACAAGATAATCATCGAGGAATTTTAATCGGGGAAAAAACCTTCGGAAAAGGCTTGATTCAATCTTTATTTGAATTGCCTGATGGTGCTGGAATTGCCGTTACAGTAGCAAAATATGAGACTCCTAGCCACAAAGATATTAATAAATTAGGTATCACCCCTGATAAAATTGTAACTCAAGATCCCATCAGTTACTTTGAAATTGGCACAGAAAAAGATCTTCAATATCAAACTGCTATTAGTTTTTTGTCTCAACAATAAGATTTAATTATTTTTTTTTGGAAAGATATAGGCGATCGCCTGAACTATTCACGATTAATTTTTAGACTTTTTAATAACTTATCAAGGGTATAATTAATTTTGTTTACTTATCTTGATCAATTATTTTATTTTTAACCTAACGATACTACCAAACAGACCCGGGAGTTGAAATATTTTTTTGGGGAGGTGCGGAAGGAGTTTTCTTTGGATAATAATTTCTCTGAGGTTTAGTAATATTTTGCTTATGATTAGATAATACTGGAGATTTTTTAGGTATTTGTCTAGCAATTTTAGGGGCATTTTGCTGTGGTTTATATCTAACGACAGGAGATGACGGCTTATAGGTATTTGCTTTAGCTTTTTCCCTAGCGATTTGTTCTGCTTTAGCTTTAGCCTGAGCCTGTAAAATCTTTAAATTATCATCTATTTTGGCAATATTTTTTTCTGATTCTATTATTTGATTACTCACTTGAGGACTAATGAATAAATTACCATCAAATTCGTTTAATTTTGCCTTTAATCCTTCCCATTCAGCTTTTAATTTTTGATATTTATTAGTATTATTAGCTAGGGACGTTTCTTGGCGTAAATTATCCATCTTTTTGACTATTTCTTGAAACTCTAAATTAGCCTTATTTTCTTTCTTTATTTTCTCATCAAGTTCTATTAATTTATTTTCATAAACTTTTAATTCCTCTTGAGCTTGATCATAAACTTTAACATCATTAGGAATTTCTTTGAAATCTTTTATGACTTCCTGTAAATCTTTTTGCTGTGACTGTAAATCATTAATATTTTTAACAGTTTGTTTAGGATTTATTACTTCTTTTCCATCTACTAAGGTTTCATCAAAAATTTTCTGATATTCTTTATCTTTAGCACAATTATCTAGTTTTTTACAAATAGCATTAATATGAGGAGCTTGTAAAACTAAGCCAATAATGCTTAAACCAAATAGCGTCATTAACAAGAATAAAATAACTTTTTTCAAAGAATTATCTTCATTTTTTTTCTCTTCATTTTTAGTTATATTTTCAGGATATATAAGATATGGATCTTTTTCAAATTTGTGATCATTTGATGGTGCAATTAAAATAGTTTTTTCACTTCCTATGCTTTGTTGTGGTTGATTATTTAAAGTTCCAATCTTATTTATTTCATTTAAAACATCCATAGCAGAAGCATATCTTTCATCAGGATATTCCTTTAAAATTTTCTCAAAAATTAACTTAAATTGATCACTAATATTTAGATCTTGAACCCAAGATTGTTTTCGACTATAACTATTAAATAATAACTCTGGTTCTTTTCCTGTTAACAAAACTAAACCAGTTACTCCTAAAGCATAAATATCACTATTTTCATAACATTGTCCTTTAAATTGTTCTGGTGCAGAATAGCCTATTTTACCAATAATTGTCCCTTTTATTTCTTCATAACCATGATTAATAATTTCTGTCATTTTTTGTTTAACTCCACCAAAATCAATCAAGACAGGTTTATTAATTTCAGTAGAATAAATAATGTTATCAGGAGAAATATCTCGGTGAATTATTTTATTCTCGTGAAGATAGTTAATTAAGGGTAATAAATCTTTAAACCATTGGATAATTTCGGCTTCTGAAAATAACCTTTGTTCTCTTTTTCTTTTACAAAGTAATTGCCAATAATTATCTCCTTTAATATATTCTTGAACGATGAAAAAATTATTATTTTCTTGAAACCAATCTAAAAATTTAGGTATTTGAGGATGATTTAATTTAGATAAAATAGAGGCTTCTTGATAAAATAATTCTAAGGATTTTTGATTAAATTCTGTTTTATTATTATGATTGGGCAAAAATTCTTTTAATAGATAATGTTTACGATTTTCTTGTATATTTTCTACTAAATAAGTTCGACTAAAACCCCCTTTTCCTAATTTTTGAATTATCCGATATTTATTTTCTAAAATAGTTTCTTGAGATAAAGGTGTATTGACATTCATAATTAGTTAATTAATTAAAAAAAAGTTATAGTAATATTAATAAAGTTTACCAATAAATTCCTCTCTCAGACATTCCGGGAGAATTATTGATAGGAAAAGATGACCTTTGATAGTTATTTTTAATGGCATAATGGGGTAATAATAATCGATTCCAACTATCAGTTTTTTTAGTAAATTCTTGTTGACATTTTTCCTTTCTTGCTTTTAAATTATCTTCTGAAGCTATATTTTCTTCATCTAGTAAATTAAATTTTTCAATGAATATTTTTTCATATTTTTCGGGGTTACTACCATAAACAAAACAAACTAAATTAAATAATCTTTTATCATGAGGTGTATGTTCATCCCAACTGGGACTTTTTTCCTTTTCTTTATATAATAATTCATAATATTCTGAAGAATCTAAAACAACTTCTGCTGCAAAATTTTTGTCGTGATTTCGATATAACATTACCGATGCAAATTCATCAACAGTATCTTCTTCCTGCCCCACAGCATTTAATGCTAATGTATCAATTAAAGCGTGTCCTAATTCATGGTAAAATGCGAATATTGTTTCATTAATAGATTTTTCCATCGCTTTTTCTATGGGATATTTTGCCTTTTCATGAAAGAGAAATAAATCATAAGCTGTGTTTTCATAACAGATAATTATTTCTTTATTTTTATAACTCCAATAAGCATTTGGATCTCCACAATCTTGAAAAGTTACAGGAATATTTTGTCTCATAATTAATCCTGAATTGTTAAGATTATTAATGATTTTGTCAAAAATTTGACTTTCTATAAATATTCTCTGAATTTCTGGATTAGAATTAGTGGGTTCATATTTAAGAATAAATTTACCAATATCATCATTATTTTTAGGAAAATTTTGTTTAGTTTCTGCCTTTGGAAATTGAGCTAAAACATTTTTATTTTTATTAAAACCAATACAATTTGACGAGAAAAAAACACTTAATAAGCAAAAACATAAAACTTTAAAAAACGAAAATTTATATAGCCCATTCATAGTATTAAATATTAGTTTAAATTACTTTAATTAAGGTTATCCTTAAGGGCAAATTCAGGGGCAAATTGTAAAAAAGTTTTAATAGGAATTGCCCAACTAGATTGACTCATTATTTCCTTTTGTTCTGGAGTTGCCACACTGCCATTTTCAAATATATAGGGATTTCCCCAAGCAGGATATTTATGTCTGCCATTAATGCCAATAATGTCACCTTGAGCATTAAATAAAGGACCGCCACTCATGCCTTTTTGAATATCGTTACTATAGCCTATTTGATAGCCACCCCGAAAAGATAAATCACTAATTAAATCAACTCGTCCACTGGTAAAGGTAAAATTATTAGATTCATAGGGAAAACCTGCTGCATAAACAACTTCATTTACAGATGGTATAGACATTCGGGATAATGAAACTACTTGATAATTATTTTCGCTTTCAAACTCTAATACTCCCAAATCATAGTTCTGAAAATTTAATTCTTTAACTACTTTTGCTATATGAATTTTACCGTCTTCTGTTTTAATTTTATAGGATTGATTTTGTTGTCCAAATAATAAAACATGATTATTAGTAAGAACTTGATAAATATTACTCTTTTGATTAATTAAAATTCCAGATCCTGAATTATCCCCCGATAATACCTTTACCGTTATTTTTCGAGCATAGATTTCAATGTCTTTTTCTTTTTCTGAAGATTTTTCCTGAGTTTCTAGCTTCGTTAAGTTTTTAGGATTTTCTTGGTTTTTCTGAATAGAAGTATTAGAAATAAGTACTTCTTTACATTCAATTCTAGTGTCAACACTTTTGACAGGGAGAATATATTGAGTGAAAATACCCGTAAAAAAACAGATTAAACCAAATAAACCCGTAGCTAAAATTTTGCCCATAACATAGGTTTTGATAAGGTAAAACAGAGAAAAGTTAGGTTTTAATAGTTTTAAAAAGTAATAAAATATTTGAGAGTAAATATCGATTAATTTGTTTTTAATTCTACCTAACAGATTATAAAAAAAGTTGGGTTATCAGTTGTTTTACCCAACCTCTTCTTAAAAATTTATTACCATTTAATGCCGGGTGACGAGGTAGGTTTTTGACCAGCATTGGATGGGACAATGATAGGTTCTTCATTTAATCCTGTCGTATTACTACTGTTAGAATTCCCTGAGAGATTTTTAGGGATTTTGGGAGCAGATTCAATATAACTAACTAAATTTAGTGCTAATGATCCGTTTTGAGTTTTCACTAAGTTACTCTGTTTTGTTGCCGTATTTTGTCCTCCAGAAGAACCACTTAATTGCATAGAAGGACCTCCAGCACCATCTCTGGTATTATCAATTTCTGCTAACACTTGGTTCGGATTTTGATCGGGTCGTAAAGTTAACAGTACATTATTCCCAGCGCGATCGCAATTAGTTCCCGCACAGATAACATTATAGTTATTAACTCGTCCTGCCACTAAGTAACTAGGTTGAAATTTATTCATTCTTTGAGTCACTTCTAAACAGCGTTGCATGGGAGTATAAGGACCTTGAAAGTAGTTACTTTTCCACTTAAATATTTCAACAACACCACCTTGTGTTTGAACATAGGTAGTTGGATTATTATTATTATCTACCGAACATTCAAATTGAATAGATCCAGCTTCACTAGGAGAAACAAAACTGATGGAGCTACTCACCATGACGAGAGAGAAAATACAAAGAGAAACTTTTTTTGTGGACATAATTTTAAGGTTGAGAATATAGGTTGATGTTGATTGATGTTTAATTCAGATAACGATTTAAGTCCTCTTGGGTTGAACCTGTGATGGGAAAAACCTTTAAACCAGAAGAAGTTCCACCACCTTCTCGCTCATAACTAAAAATTTCATATTTAAGAGGAGTCGGTTTTGTGCTTAGAAAAATTTTCCCTTTAGCTTTTAATGTTTCTGGGGGATTTTTCACCATTAAAGCATTTATCTGTTGAGTGCGTTTTTCAGGAGAAGGATGACTACTACCTTCTGATTGAGCGCCTGGCATTCTTCCTAAAATATCCATAACGGCAATACAACCATTAGGATCAAATCCTGCGGTAACACTATAGATATAGCCATTTTCATCCGCTTCAAATTCTTGAGTTTGACTAATTTCCATTAAACGCTTATTGTAATTAGTCTCGGCTTCTTGTTCAATTTTGGCTTTAATAGCTTCAATATTCTGTGCTTTTTGTTGACTTGCACCTCCAAATAATAAACCGCCCAGTTGAAGCAATCCTCCGCCAATACCCCCTACTTGTTGACCCGCCGCAGCCATGCCCGTTGCCACTCCAGCACCTATTAAAGCCTGAGTTTGAGCATCTTGTTGTTCAACTATTTTAGCTTTTTCAGCTTTTTCTATTTCTTCTCTTTTAGCTTGTTCTTGTTTAGCTGGACCATAACCTAAATGTTGTCTTGTATGATGTCCCATTTCGTGGGCGATCGCACAGGCTAAAGCGGAGGCGTTACCTTCTAATTGATCCATCAAACCAGCTTCAAAAGTTAGTAAGTTAGTATCAGAAGCATAGGCATTAACGTTATAGTTAGAAGTAACAACAATACGCCAAGGTTTATTATCTAAGCCATTCGCTCGGGCAATTTTATCCACAATGGCATAAACAACAAAATAGTTTTTTGGTAATTCTCTTTGAGCTTTTTGTAAAGGTGTTTCTGAGACAGGATTTGGTTTGGGTTTGGGTTTTGCTTTCGGTTTAGCAAAGGCTAATAATGGATTCAATAATAAGAATACAAACAATAAACTACCAATGAAATTCCGTGATCTTCTTCTTTTACTCATAGGTATTATTTACTCGTGATAATGCTTAAAAATAATTATAGCACAATGTAACAATTTATATAATGTAGTTAATTACACAATTTACTTGAAGTCTTTTGTTCCAGAGATTTTTATACTATCAGAATTTCTTTTTTTTCCCATCAGATTTATTTTACTGCCTAAGAAATAAATTTTTTTATAGAGAAAGTATATCAAATTGTTTCAATTAAGTTTTATAAAAGTTTTTATTGATAACCAATATAATATTTTTGGTTTAATTTATGCTGTACTTGCTATCATTATTCTATTACCTATATCTAAGTTTTTAAATAATTATTTACCCTTTTTATTAGGGAAAAATATAAAAAATATAAAACCTAATTAATCCTCAATTTATTATTAGATTTCTTCGTAAATATTAACAGTTTTAGCATTAAAAAAAGGAATCCGAATACACAATAAAGTTAATAAAGCAAACATATGTATTGACCAATGTGCCATCGCTAATGCACAAACGAAGAATATGATAGCGGTAAAAATCGCTAAAACGAGATGAATGTCTTGATTAGTACGTTGATAAATAAATGCACTAATTATGGTAGTTAAAAATAAAAGCATCATGAATAAAGAAATCATCATCATCATCACCCTAAAAAGTGGCAGAATACAACAGCTAAATAATGTTAATTTAATGTTTTCTTAATATAGATAAAGTAACAGTTTTTTTTGTGTTGATTATTCTTAGTTGTGATTATAAGTTAACATTTTTTGGGATAAATAAAAATTAAATTCGATACTTATAATTCAATTGTTATAAAACTTCACATCTCTTAATATTCAAATTGTCAAGAAGAAAATATGATTATTTAAGCTAATTTATCTTGATATTTAGTTAACCATTTTTTTAATTCATAAGTTCCTAAACAATCATCTTCATTATAAATTAGAATATAATCTAACCAAAGGCGATCACCTGTTTGTAACCACTGGTCATACCAAAATACACATTGATCCCCTCCCAGTTTATCATAATTAGAAAGAGTTTTTCCTGTTTTTGGATTTCGCCAATGAAAACCTAACCAATTAGCAATAGATTTTAAAGAATAGTTTTCCACAGGTAAAAAGAAAGAATTAATAACTATTTTATGTAAATCAAATAAACGAGATAAAATTGATTTTAATTGTGAAGAAGAAGTTTTATAAAGATAACCTAAACGTTTAATAGTTTCGACTTCATAAGGAGAATAATGAAAAATAGGTGAATTTTCATATTGATTAATAAAAGTAACAAATTCTTGCCAAATATTTTCCTCTTCCTCAATATTTTTCGCCAAAAAAGTATAATATTTCTGTTGTTGAGTTTGATGATTAACTAATAAAACCCCTAATAAATAGTCAAGATTGCGCTCTGGTTCAGCTTCTATGTCAAAATATAATTCAATGTTATTAGTAGGAATTTTGGGTAAAATATTTTTTAAAATTGCTTTAGAGGTAAAAAGAGATTGAGTTTGTTGGTAAATATTATTAGCTATTTCGCCATGGAAAACTTGCTTTAAATCAGATAAAGTTATTTGAGAAAGAGAAGAAAAATTGGTGATATTATTCTTGATTAATAACTCTTGTTTTTTTGGACTTATTCCAGGAATTAAAGATAAATTTTGTTGAGATTTAGCTAAACTATAACAACTTTGATACCACTGACAAAACCCACAACGTTGACGAGAAATAAATATTTCAGGCTCATTTTTGTTAGCTAACATAGAAACACATTCCCTCACTAAATCCCTTGAAGAAGAAATCCACATATTCAAATTAAGATGATAAGGTTTGTATTTATTTTTCAAAAAGATATGGGTTTGAGAAAGATTAATCCCTTGAATTTGATTTAAAATATCCCCTCCAAAAGCAGACATTATTTTATATTCCGCCTTGATGTTTTTACCCAGAGGAGTATTGACAGGAAAGTAACTCCAATTACCCCAACGAGAAGGAATATTTTGTTTAATCAATAAAGTGGGAAAAGCAATTAAAGTAATTTCTTCTTCTTTTCCTTCATTAATTATGATTGTTTTATGTGCAATAATTCCTTGATAAATACATTCAACTCCTATCGCCATTAAATCTTCTGTCATCAATGCTAGTTTTAAAATATTTTCTGTATCTTTAATTAAAACCTGTGGTTGATAGTAACGTAAATTATAAATTTCTAAAACTCTTTTGCTGTGAAATTCTTTTTCTTGTCTTAACTTTAAAGTAAATTCTTTTTCTGGTTGTTTCTGACTTTCTTCACCATAAACATTAAGGAAAGTTCTACGATTACAACGTTTATATTGAAATAATAACTCTTCACTCAGCAACATAGATAATTAATAGTTGATAGTTGTGTCAAATTTAAGATAAAAACAATCAATTATTTATGGATAATTAATCAAGAGTTAATCCTTTAAATTAGTAGATTATATCACTCATCTAACTGACATTTTTGATTAATTCTGATACTTATTGTCTATTACAGATTAAAAATGAGAATACAATATATTAATTTAATGATTTCGATATTCAAATTGATTTAATGTTTTTCTATTACCTCTCTATTTTTGACAGAAAGGAATTCAACGGTTAAAATAAGATTAAGTTTTGTAAAGTAACCTAGAGAAATGATCATCAAACCTGAAACCATTATCACAACATGGCATCAACTCCAACCTATTTGGCAAGGAGGAGAAGAATTAATTAAAATTGGTTTACCCCACACTCAATTAGCGCCACCATGGCAGATACTATTATTAGGGGATGGTTCACCTACTCGACACTTAAGATTATTAACCAGTGAGACTATTGAAGTTGATGTAATTGATATGTCATTAATAGGTGATATATTAGATAATGCACCAAAAGGTATCGAAAATATAACGACTCCAAGACTCAGAAGACAAGTTTGGTTAAAAACTGCCAGTGGGAAAAGATTAGCTTATGCGACTTCTTGGTGGAATGGGAATAATGTTGATGAATATTTACAAAATCGTAGTTTACCCATATGGGAAAGTTTAGCTAAGTTACATACAGAATTATATCGAGATATTCAAGGAATTTATTACGGAAAATCAGAGGCTTTAGAAGAAGGTTTTGGGGAAAAAGGCGCATTTTGGGGAAGACATTATTTATTTTGGCATCGTGGCAAACCATTGACTCTTATCTATGAAGTTTTTTCTCCCTATTTATCTAAGTATTTAGGTAAGATGAAAATGGATGATTAATAATTCTAATCTTGACTACAGTAGTTATGATCAATTCAGATAAAATAAATGTTATAAAGTTGGCAGTATAAAAGACATCTCCAAAAATGAAACCTTAAATCAATTTCAATATCGAAATCATGAAATTAATATAGTGTATTATGATTTTCAATCCTATCAAAATAATTATTGGAGAAGTCTAAAGACTATAAGAATTAACAATTAAATTTGTTATAGATTGACAGTTTGCATTTCACCTGACACCTGATACCTGATACCTTCTTCAAGGAAAAATTTATCACCAACAGAAGTAATAAAGTCATTATTATTGATGTTTCAAATCACTCGTCGTCGTTTAGCAATTTGGTACACTACTGTAACGGCAGTGTTATTAATTATTTTTGCGGTGGGAATTTATGGTTATGTTTATAAAACTTTAATTGATAGAATTGATGATACTTTAAAACACGTTATCGAAATTATTGAACCATCTTTAATAGTAGATGAAGTTAGCATTAATGACGGTAAATATCGAGTTAATTTAGAAGCTAGTTTTTATCAACATCCTAACACCACAAATCAAGTAGAAGATGACCATATTGATTTAGAATGGTTTAGTCCTAATGGTGAATTATTATGGCAAACTTTAGATGAATCTTTACCTATTCCTCTTTCCTTTAATTCGGGAGGAAAAACTATTCGCATTTCTGATGATTATTTATTAAGACAAATAACCAAAAGAGTAGAAATGGGGCGTTATATCTTAGGATATTTAAGGGTAAGTCATCCTTTATTTGATGTTATTAAACCTATTCAACAATTAATTATTGACTTAAGTTTAGGTATAATTTTAATGATTATTTCTGTAGCAGGAATCGGCTGGTTTTTATCAGGAATTGCCATTAAACCCGTTATCGAATCTTATCAAAGTTTAAAACAATTTACCGCCGATGCTTCCCATGAATTAAGAAATCCCATTGCTACCATAAAAACTAATATTCAAAGTTTATTATCTTATCCAGAAATTGATTCTCAAACTCAACAAAAACAGTTAAAAATTGTCGAAAGATTAACAGAAAGATTAAACAATTTAGTTAATGATTTATTATTTTTAGCTAGAAGTGATAGCGGTATTATTAAACCTAATTTTGCATCTATTCCCCTTGATGCTTTATTATTAGAAGTAGTAGAAGAACAAAAAATTATTGCACAACAAAAAAATATTAACTTATCTTTAGATATTATCAATGGTGAGTTATTATCAGAGAATTTATTTATTATTTATGGTGATTGGGGAGAAATTAGCCGTTTATTTACTAATATTATTAGTAACGGTATTATTCATGGTTTTTCTTCTGATATAAAGGAAATACCAACCATAAAAGTTACTTTAGAATTGATTAAAAAACAACATAAATTATTTTATCAAATTACTATTAAAGATAATGGTATCGGTATTAATGAATCTATTTTACCTCATCTTTTTGATCGATTTTATCGAGGAGATTTTGCTCGTAGTCGTGGTAATAGTAATTATAATTCTAGCACTGGTTTAGGATTAGCGATCGCCTTAGCCATTGTCGAAAATCATCAAGGAAAAATCAAGGTAGAAAGTAGTATTAATAAAGGTAGTAATTTTATAATTCATCTTCCTCAATTTAATGGTTAAAATTTCGTAAATATTATACACTGTAGGGGATAAAAAAAATAAAATCATCTATCTACTAGGAATTTGTAACTGATGGTTAAATTGATCACAATTAGTATTAAAATATCTGTTATTATATGGAATAAGTAGAAAGATAAATTTATCAACTATTTTTTTATTAACAAAGTCAACTAATTAATTTAACAAATCTATGGAAGCTGGTGAACCGTCTAGGAAAAAGAAAACCACTAGACAAATGAGTATAGAAATTATTGGTACAGCTATCGCCTTTACAACTCTAACTATACCAATTTTATTAATAACTAATTTTTCAGATAACACTAACTCCAACTCTCCCCCTTCTAAAAGTGTTTTAGTCTTTCCACGATGACATTTTTTTGATAATGGGAAAAGATTTTATGGTCATGTTAGCTTTAATATGACATATTTTAAACGGAGACTTAAAAACATCAAAGTGTATTATCAAAATGGGTCGCCTGAGATTCGAACTCAGGACCAATCAGTTAAAAGCCGAGTGCTCTACCGCTGAGCTAGCGACCCCTTTTTGGTTGCTTTTTTCACAACAATAACCAGTATAACTTAGATTTTTTAAAAAAGCAAGGGGAATTAATAATTTATCAAAAAATACTGGGTCTAAAACCCCGTCCTTTAGGACGTAAGTATGTTAGAATATAAATAAGTCGTTGACTTTGGGAACGCAGGAAACAAGTGACACTCCGTAACCCCTAAACCTCTAACTGTCAATGGTAGAGTCCACACAGTAAGAGCGTTACAGCAATTAAATACGGTGGGGCACATCGAAATTTACCCTTGGGGAGTAGCTCCGCTAAGTGGCATAAATAGCGATATTTGTGTCGGACTAGAATGAATGTGTAAGACCAAAATCAACGCTTGTTGGTGGAGGCAGTATTCAGCCCAAGAATCCTCTCGCCTTCAGGCAGAGGAGTTGTCAATTGAGAGATTTCTGGTTATTTTTGACGGAGTGAGAAGATATATCAATAATTACGTCAGGCATGATGTCTTGACCGAAAACTGCACCTGAGCTATGATGTTCATAAATCTCTGATGTTGGTAAATTTTGAAGGTTATGGTGTATTTGTGGATCTTCGTTAGGTAATAATTTAAGTAAAAATAAGGGTAATAAACTCGACAAGTTAGTAATTAACAACAGTAACCAAAGATTATCAAAATTAGTTTGTGTTACTCCTAACCAGTGAGTAAGTAATGCACCTAACTCATGAGAAAGTAATCCTGCTAAATTCCAAATCGACATTAATAAAGCGAAAAAACTCGCTTCGATTCCTTCAGGGCAAAGACGAGCTGACAAAACCAATACAGGCATAAAGGCAATTTGTCCCATTACCGTTAAAATAAGGCTATCTCCTAAGCTAAACCAATGATCATCAATACCTAAACTGCGGTTAAAATGGGTAACTAATATAAGGCTTGTCATGCCTAACAGAGAAGATAACACCACACACCAACCTAACATCATTCGGAAGGGAATTTGTTTTAACCATTTTTGATAACAAAATATACCTATTAGTGCGGCTAAACTGGTAATTAATCTTATTCTACCTAAAAATTCGGGAGTGAATCCTAATTCATTGGTGGAGAAGAAGAAAAAGGCAGAATCGGCACTAGGTGTACCTTGCCATAAAGCGATAAAGATAACAGGTGCAAGAATAGATTTTTGGGTGATGGTTTGCCATAATTGTTTAATTTGCCCTTTAAATGGATTAGATAGGGGTTGTTTTTCCGTGGGTTTCTCGATAATTAACCCTGCAATGGCTGTTACTAAGAGAGGAAAAGTTGCGGTAATTAAAAATACTTGATTGTTACTAAAATGTTGTAATAATGCACCACTAAAGTAGGCAGTGATTAATCCTCCTAAAGCAGACGCCCCCCATGTTACGGATTGTAAAGAGCCAGATTTAGCTAAAGATTCAGTTTTTGCCCTTTCTACTACTACCGAGTCAACGATAACGTCACTTATGGCAACGGATAAAGAGGTAAATAAAATGGCAATAGTCGCACTCCAAGCATTATTGACTATTGTACCTAAAGCTAACCACGCTAATGCTCCTAAAATACCAGAGAGAAATAAATAACTGCGACGGCGATAACCAAATAAGGGTTTACCATCACTCAAAAAACCGATAATCGGCTTTGTTACCCAAGGAATAGCCGCAATACCCATTAAGGCGGAAACTTGTGCTGGAGATAACATTAACTCGTCTTTGAGGAAGAAACTAACGGCAAGTCTAGCTAATCCTAAAATACCTTGCACAAAATAGACAATGAGGATAGCGGTAAATTCTGGGGTTAATTTATTGCCAAATAATAACTTCTCTTCAATGTATTCTTTGATTTTAGTCTGTTGATAAATATTAATAAACATTAATTATCTTTAAGTTTTATTTCGTTATCTATCTTAGCGTGACTTTTTGATAGGTTGAGTTAATGATAATTATAGGTTTTGAAAAAAATCTTGTGATAAAGGTAGGGTATAGAAAACATACTGATAAATAAAGCTGTCAATTTTGGTATTAAAAATAAATATAAGTAGGCAGAAGGTAATAGGTAACAAAGATTATTAGTTATTTTTATTAATTTTAAAATATATAATCTAACTTCTATTTCTCAACTTCTATTTCTCAACTCCCCATCTCCCCATCTCCCCATCTCCCCATCTCCCCATCTCC
>JAACUG010000075.1:0-22171 GCA_009993045.1 Cyanobacteria bacterium CG_2015-22_32_23 | reverse complement strand
CCATCTCCCCATCTCCCCATCTCCCCATCTCCCCATCTCCCTATCTCCCCATCTCCCTATCTCCGAATTTACTTAAATCCTGCACCATATTGCAACATATCTAACCAACGATGATAATAATATTTTTGTTGAGAGGTGAGGTTTTTGGTGAGAGGTTGTAAAGACTTACCCACAGGATATAAACCGCTATAAATGCCTAAATTTGTGTAGTGTTTTAACCAGTCGAGAAAGATAGGTAAGCCGACTTGGGGTAATAACGGTAACACTAATTTGGGATTAACGAGGGGGAGGGTTTTCGTTAAGCCTGAAAATTGCACCACATCCTGCAAAAATGGTTTTAAGACATCATCTCCTAGTTTATCCATAACTTGAAATACGCCACTCATTAAGTCGTTGATTTGATTAGGATTTGCTTGAATATCAACGCCAACACTCATAGTTTTTTGAAATAGCCATGTAACGGAGATATTTGGTTGATAAGGTTGAATTAAGGCTAAATCCGAAGCGCTTAGATTATTTCCTGATAAAGCCTCGTCAATGGCGTTAGTTAAACGGCTTAGATGACGCATCATCGCACCAAAACCGCCAAAACTCACAGGAGATTGACTGCCACTACTATCTCCCACTGTTAAGATTCTATCCCATCTAATTTTAATAGGGCTTTGACTATAGGCAGGAAAAAATCCGAATAAAAATCGCTTAAAATCGATGGCTTCTAAATCTATTTGTTGATATTCTGGTAAAAGTCGCAAATATTCTGTCATTAACTCCGTTAAACTTATTCTGTCGGGGTGTGAGTCAACGTAAGTAAATAAATAAGTAGTGCGCCCATCTTTTGCTGGAAAAGCCTCCCAAAAATATTGACATTGATTTTGAATGGGTGTAAAAGAAGCAATTAAATCTCCTGTTTCATTATCACTAAATCCTTTACCACAACTACCCATAACTAAACAAACTCCTTCTGGTTTTTCTCCTTTTCTTACTTGTTTAATAATCGGGGAAAAATGTCCCATACTATCAATTAATAATCTTGTTTTTAATGATTGTTTATCTGTATTTACTATTACACCATTTTCACTAACCATTGCATTATTAAAAGCTGTATTTTCTAAGATAATTCCTCCTAATTGTAAAAATTTTTCTTGAATTATACTAATTAATAATTTTGGACTAACTCCCACATTTAACACGTCTTTAATCCATAATTCATACCCTTGATGAAAACTGATTCTAGCAGGATTATATTCCGTAAAAATAATCATTTCTAATTCATTAGGGGTGAGTAATTCTAACTCTAATAAACAGTTTAATTCATGACGAGAAATATTCCATTCTTGCTCTCTTCCTTGTAAAATACTTTTCTCAATTACACCAATTTTATAGCCTTTTTTTTGTAATGTTGTTGCTAAAAATATTCCTAATGTGCCACCACAAATAATCACATCAAAATCCACATCTTTGAGGGTTTCTTTATTAGTATCAATTACTGTTTTTATCGGTTGATTATCATGGCGTAAATTATACCACATTTGATCTGCGATCGCCAATTTTTTACGGGTATCTTCAGGTAATAGAGAAATCATAAATTTGAGGTTAATTTTATTGACAATAGTTATTAATATTATTAACTAAATCTTTTTGTTTTTGAGATAAATTGATAATATCTTGTTTATAATTAATGGCTTTTTCGGTATCTTTAGTTTGAAAAGCTGTGACAAAATTTCTAGTTAATGTGCCGTAACTTTGGTAAATTATAGCTAAATTTTTACTATATTCTACTAATTGCTCATCTCGAAAATTTTTAGCTAGTATTTGTTGTGCTGATTTATCAAAAATATCTGCTATTTCTAATATTTTATTAGTATCTTTTGTGGTTAAATTATTTTGAGTTTCTTCCGCTAATTTAGTACTTATTTTAATAACCTCACGACAATCTGATACTTTACTATTAAAACACCCTGATAACCCAAAATTAATAGTAATAATAAGCAATAATAATTTTAAATAATAGAGATATTTAATCATCTGGTTATGTTTTTTATAACTTTAATTAATAATCAAAAAATGTTGGTTTTAGAATAAAAAAATTATTCAAAATAATAATCTTATTTACCAATGCAAAAACGGCTAAAAATACGCTCTAAAACTGACTCTGTTACCTCCTCCCCCGTGATTTCTCCTAATGCTTGAATAGCAATGCGTAAATCAATAGTCCAAAAATCCAGAGGTAGTGTGTTTTCAATGGTTTCTTCTACTTGCATTAGTGCTAATTTTACACGAGTTAAAGCCGCCGCCTGTCGTTGATTGATGGCAATATCTAAATCTTGTGCTATGGTTTCCCCTGTGTGAATTGTCTTTACTATGGCATTTTCTAAGGCTTCTATACCTTGATTAATCGCTACGGCAGTTTTGACTATCTGTTTAATTTCTACGGGATATTTAACCATTCTTGAAGCTATGGCAATATCGGTTTTATTAATCACTAAAATCAAGTTTAAATCTCGAATTTGTTGATAAATTTCTTGATCTTCTTGTGTCCATCCTACAGTAGCATCTATAGTAAAAAGGATTAAATCTGCTTGTGATACTGCTTTAAGCGATCGCTCTACACCTATTTTCTCTACAGTGTCTTGGGTTTCTCTAATTCCTGCGGTGTCTAAGACTTGAATAGGGATACCTTGCACCACTAAGTGAGATTCTACCACATCACGAGTTGTTCCGGGTAATTCTGTAACGATAGCTCTATCACTTTTACTCCAAGCATTCAATAAACTAGATTTCCCCACATTTGGGCGCCCAACAATGGCAACTTTGATACCACTGCGTAACAATTCTCCTTGATCTTTAGTGGCTAAAATATGCTTAACTTTAGTTAAACTATCCTGTAAATCTTGTTTAATTTGAGCTTCATTTAAAGGTGGTAAATCGTCTTCAAAGTCAATTCTAGCCTCTACTTCTGCCAAAATATCTAACAAAGAATTACGCATTTTACGAATGGGTTGTGCTAATTTTCCTCGTAATCCTGAATTAGCAAAATGGGCGGCTTGGGGAGATTTTGCCCCGACAATGTCAGCAATACTTTCAGCTTGGGTTAAATCAATTCTACCGTTTAAAAAGGCTCTAAAGGTAAATTCTCCTGCATTAGCTAACCTTGCCCCAAATTCTAAACATAATTCTAATACTTGTTGCACTGGAATTATACCACCATGACAGTGAAATTCGATGACATCCTCCCGAGTAAAAGAGCGAGGTGATAGCATTAATAAGACTAAAACTTCGTCAATAATTTGTTTTGTGTCAGGATTTTTGATATAACCATAAAGGATTTGATGAGATTCCCATGACGGTTTTCCTTGAGGTTTAAAAATTTTTTGGGTAATTTCTAATGCCGTTACACCACTTAATCTGACAATACCTATACTACCTTGATTTAATACTACCGCCGAAGCGATCGCTACAATAGTTTCTTGTTGAATTATTTTTTTCACGACACTATCTAAAAGGAAAAAAAAGCAAAAAGCAAATAGTAAAATCATCAAATAATTAAAAATGACTAATTAATACTTAATGAATTATTGCCTCTTGCTTTATTCAATTGCTGATTGTTAATTGTCAATTATTATCTAGCTTTGTTTTTTTAAGAATTTTTGTGCTTGATTAATAGCTAATGCACCGATATTATAAATTGCCCAACCACCTGCTACCGCTAAAGGCAATGCAACGATTAATATTCTCCAATCCATTTTTTTATACTCCAGTTTTTATAATTGTCTTCATTAGAAAAATGATAACATTTGTTGCAATCATTAAACAGAATTATTAATAGGTATTGGAGAATTTTTAGTTATTACTTAAAACCAGTTATTTACTCAATTTCGATGGAAGTAGGTTGACTATCGTTACTACCGCCGCCAAAATTATTACTATTAGATTTATTAACAGGTTGACGATATTGGGTATAAAGTCTATCTCGCCACTCAAAGAAAAACTCATAGTTGCTATTATCAGCTAATCCGGGGATACCTTTACCTTCTAAATCAATAGGCAAATCAAAGTAAGTAACAGGAGGAAATTTAATGATAGTAGTTAAAGCCGCTACGGTTAAATCCGCTAAAGTAGGTGTGTCACCCACTAAATAAGGTTGATTTTGCAAAATTAAAGTTAAAGCATCTAAATCTTGTTTTAAACCTTTTTCCGCCGTTTTGAGAATATCAGTGCCAAAAGTTAAACCCACACCAATAGCATTAAAAATTTCTGAGGGAAAAGCGCTAACAAAAGTTTTGAGAATATCAGGGGTATTTTTAGGTAAAAAAGAAGTACGGAAATTAGGATAATGATTTAAAGCACCAATAAAAGCCTTACGCCCTTTCAATCCTAAACATTCGTCTGCCCATCCTTCCATTAATAAACATTGCCCTCTAAGGAGAGAATCCGCAGGGATTAAAGGTTTTTCTGGATATTTTTGATCTAAATATAAAGCGATTTCGGTAGAATCAGCAATGACAGTATCACCATCTTTGAGAATAGGAACTTGTCTTTGTCCAGAAAGTTTAAATACTTCTAACTGTCCAATACCGGGGGTAACTTCAATTTTTTTATATTCTAATCCTTTAAAATCGAGAATTAACCTAACTTTTTCGGAAAACTGGGACAATTCAAATTGATATAGTTCTAACATCAACTTACCTCAATCGTTATAAAACTTAACAATTATACTTTAGCCTGTTTTTGAATGTTATCACAGAAAAGATTATCGAGTTAAGTAAGAAATCCCTACTAAAAAGCCTAATAAACCGAAGGTTGTCAAGAAAAAATGTTTTAAAGAAACTCCTCTTTTTTTTACCATATTACGCATTGCTAACTTAACGTAACTATCTTGAGGTTGTGTGGACTCTGGGGAATTAGGATTAGGAGATTCAGGAGTAGAATTAGTCATAAAGTTAGTTTTGAAAGTGACACTAACTAATATGATACCTTAATGGGTTAGGAGATAGGAGATAGGAGATAGGAGATAGGAGATAGGAGATAGGAGTTGGTAATGTACCCCCCTTGCCCCTTGCCCTTTGCCCCTTGCCCCTTGCCCTTTGCGCCCAAATTTGGGGGATTAAAAATAAAGAGGAAGGAGGGAGAAAATATTATTCAGCAGTAGCTAATTCAGTGCCATTATCATGGGTAGTGCTACTACGGCGACGACGAGAAGTTAAAGTATTAAATAACATTTTACCAATCGCCATGATTAAGTTACCTTCTAACTCTTGAAACATTTTCATGTTCATTCCGAAAGCATCATTTGCTTCTTGTACAATTTTGTCGGCGGTTTCTTGGTTAACAGGTAAATCATTTAACGCTTGACGATACATCGTTTTAAAGGCTTTTTCATCGCTGATGGTTTCAAACTCATAAAAAGCAGTACCTTCACCATCTAAATTCATCGCTTTTTGAGCAATATTTTTCAAGATTTGTCCTCCTGAAAGATCCCCTAAGTAACGAGTATAAGAGTGTGCTGCTAATAATTCAGGGTTGTTTTTAGCAATGTCATGAATACGATCTACATATGCTTGTCCGTTAGGAGTAATTTCAATTTCATTTCTCCAGTTAGCACCATAAAAAAATTGAAGATCTTTTGCTAAACTAGGTTGGCGATTTAATTCAGGAAAGTAAATTTTACTAACTAAAGGATGATCTTTTAAACCCTCCATTTCTTCTTCCATTGCGCCGTAAACAAAATAAAGATTGGCTGCTAATTTACGATAAGAATTTTTCTCAACAACTCCTTTCAGGAAGCATTTAATAAAACCCATATTTTCTGCCATAGAATGGGATTTCTTTGTACCTTCTTTCAACATTGTGGCTAAATTAACGCTCATTCTTGTTACTATCCTTACTTTCTAAGATTTTAATTATAAAAATTTACAAAACATTTTTTATTGCTAGTTTTTTACATTAAACTGAATCAATGTCATTTTACATTAAGATTTTTTACAGTTTCATATTTTGTTAAGTGACAATTGCACAACAATAAAATGAGCCATTAATCTTATTTTGGTTAATAACACCATGGTTAAAAATGGTAAATTCATCAAGATTATTAAAAGGATTGAATAATTTATTATCGATTACTCATGGTTCTAAATTATATTTTCCTACAGGATAATTGTTTCTATTTTTTGATAGTTGATTCGGAGTTTGACAAAAGAGGGTTATTTTATCTCGGAATATGACAAAAAAGGGTTACCTGATACCCGATACCTGATAGCATTGCGATATAATATTTTTTATCACACTTTACATTCATCATCATTGATGTCAGAAAAATTATTATTACTTTTACAACTTTGTAATTCTACTTTACCTTTAGGCGCTTATAGTTATTCCGAAGGTTTAGAAACTCTTGTGGAAGAAAACATTATTATTGATAGTAAAAGTTTAAATAATTGGTTGACAAATGAGTTAAAATATGGTTCTATTAGAATAGAATTAGCAATCATAATTCGTATTTATAATAGTTATTTAATACAAGATTTAGACAATTTATTTTATTGGAATAATTGGTATAGTGCTAGTCGAGAAACCTCAGAATTAAGGCAACAAAGTTGGCAAATGGGGAAAAGTTTATTAAGATTAATTAAAACCTTTGAAACTGATAATAAATCTTTACAATCAGTTATTGAAGGGTTAAATAATTCTTGTAATTATGTCGTTGCTTTTGGCTTAATTACGGCTCATTGGGAGATAAAAATAGAAAATATATTATTAGGTTATCTTCATAATTGGCTTAATAATTTGATTAATGTAGGGGTAAAATTAATTCCTTTGGGACAAACAGAAGGACAACAGTTATTATTAAATATAAATAAAGAAATCTTACTAAATTTAGAAACAATTATTAATTTAAAAGATGATGAATTATCTAGTTGTAGTTGGGGTTTATCCTTAGCTAGTATGAAACATGAAAATTTATATAGTCGTTTATTTCGTAGTTAAATAAACCGTTTATTTATGGATAATTAATTATTAATGTTCCTCAAAAAAGTAAAAATAATAACTTCTTTTCCTCTCAATTATAATCTATAAAAGATAATTAATTTTATATTCTTTTTCTCAGTTGATAATTTTTTACCAATTATTTATGTCTGTTATATAATATTAGATTAATAAGTTAATTGATTGTGAATATAAAATCTATGAAAATTATTGTTTCGATGTTATTAATCATCAGTACTTTTGTGGTAGGTTGTGATCGTGAAGCCTTAGATGGTTTAAACTTGAAAATTAATGCAGAAGTTAACTCTAATTATGATAAAGATAAAGATAAAGATAAAAATTCCTCCCCAGAAAAAACAAACACTGAAGCATCAATAACAAAACAAGAAAATCAATCTATCGACAAATCTGAAGTAAAATCAAATAACGAATCTTCTTCGGCAATTTCGGATAATCAATCGAGTCAAAAAGTTGATAATGTTATAGAAAATGATGTTGATAAACCTATGGAGTTTAAAGAGATTAAAGAATGTTCAAAAGCAGGAATTACCGCTAAAACGAACGAAATTTTTTATGCTGATAATTCTCAATTAAAATCCATTGATTCTAAAAATGAAAAACAACTAAGACAATGGAAAAATATCTATGCTCAAGTCGAAAAAGAATGTAATTAATTAAGAGTTTATTAACTATTTAATAGCAAATGAATTCATCAGAACCAATAATAGAATTAAAAGGTGTTTCTAAATCTTTTGGGAATAAAATTATTTTAGATAATGCTGATTTAAAAATTTACGAAGGTGATGCTTTAGTCATAATAGGTCCTAGTGGTACTGGGAAATCCACTATTTTGAGAATTATAGCAGGTTTAATTGAACCCGACCAAGGGGAAATTTATGTTAAAGGCAAAAAAAGAGTAGGATTAATCGAAGATCATCAAGAATTTTTAGCTGTTAGTATGGTATTTCAACAGGCTGCTTTATTTGATTCTTTAACCGTCAGAGAAAATATCGGTTTTTCTTTATATCAACATTCAACTCTTTCTCACGATAAAATTAAAGAAATTGTTGATCATAGTTTACAAATGGTGAGTTTACCCACCGAAACTGCTAATCTTTATCCTGCGGAATTATCTGGAGGGATGCGTAAAAGAGTTAGTTTTGCTCGCGCCATTGTTTTTGACCCCGACAAACCAGAAGAACGACCTGAAGTTGTTTTGTATGATGAACCTACTGCTGGATTAGATCCTATTGCTTCAACGGTGGTAGAAGATTTAGTCCGTCATTTACAAAGTACTTGCGAGGCTTGTAGTGCTTATGTTATGGTAACTCATCAAAATAGTACTATTCGACGCACTGGCGATCGCCTAGTTTTTCTTTATGAGGGTAAATTTCAATGGGATGGAGAAATTAAAGAAATTGATACCACAGATAACCCTTTAGTGCGACAATTCTTTAGTGCTAGTACAGAAGGACCTATTAAATAACGAATATAATTCAGGATTTAAAAAGATGTTACGATCAAGATTAGTACGAGAAGGATCTGTGGGATTATTTTTATTACTAGGATTAATGGTTTTCGGGGGAATGGTATTTTTTCTTAAAGGCCATAAATTTCGCAATAATAACTATCAATTAAGGTTATTGTTTGAAAATGCGGGAGGATTAAGAGAAGGCGGTAGAGTGTTTTTTCGTGGGGTGGGAGTCGGTAGAATTGTTACCATAAAACCGGGTAGTAATGGGGTAGAAATTTGGACAGAAATTGATAACAGTTTGCGTATTCCTTCTCAAGTAAGAGTTTCCACCATTAGATCTGGATTGTTAGGAGATGTTAGTGTTAATATTATCCCTGAAACTGAACTAACCGAACAAGCAAAACAAGTTGATCCTTTAAGTCAAAATTGTATCGATCAAAACTTAATTTTATGTCATGAAGAAAAAATTTCCGCTCAAGCTAGTCCAGATTTAGTAGAAACTTTAACACGCTTAAGCGATCGTTTCGATAATGATGATATATTTAATAACATTAATAATGCCGTTTTAAATCTTGATAAAGCAGGAAATAAAGTCTCTCAATTAACCGATGAACTTTCAGGCTTCGCCACCCAAGCAAAACAAGATCTTGGGACAATTTCCACCGCCGCCGCAAAAGTTGGTAATACCACACAATCTTTTACTCGTACTGCTGATTCCATTACTCGTACTGCTAATGTTACCACTGAACAAGTCAAACGTTTAGCTGATGATTATAGCAATGTTTCTACTGAAATTAGTTCTTTGACTCAGAATATGAATCAACTTATTAATAATAATAAATCTAATCTAAGTACAGCGATCGCCAGTTTAAGCAAAACCACCGCCGATGTTAGTCAATTGGCTAAAAATACAGATCAATTAGTGACTAGAGTTAATAATTCTGCCGATGTCGAAAAAATTGCTCAAAATGTCCAAAAAAGTAGCGAAAATTTAACCCAAATAAGTAATAACTTATTAAAACTTTCGGAGGAATTAAATAACCCTACAAATCTTGTAACTTTACAACAAACCTTAGATTCTGCTAGAGTTACCTTTGCAAATACAGCTAAAATAACCTCAGAAATTGAGGAATTTACAGGAGATGCTGAATTTAGACGTAATTTAAGAAAACTAATTAACGGATTAAGTAACTTAGTATCTTATACAGATTTATTAGAAAAACAAGTAGAATTAGCTACCTTATTAAACGAAGTAGAAACCGTTAGCGAAAAAAATTCTCATACTTTATCTACACAAAAAATTATTAAATTAGATTTAACAAAACAACAATTTCCCACTGCTATTTATATTCATCCCGATGAAAATACCAAGAATAATTTAAAATCTATAGACTAATCAAAAAACTTGATCTAAACCATGTTAAAACTTCATTTACCTAATAGTGAGATTATTTATTATCCTAATTTTTGGTCATTAAATGAGGCAAATTTTTTATTTAAAGACTTAGAAAATAACATCCAATGGCAACAATATTATATAACTTTATTCGGTAAAACTCATCCTCAACCTCGTTTAAGTGCATGGTATGGAGATCAAGATAAAATATATACCTATTCTGGAATTACCATGTATCCCCATGACTGGATTAAACCATTATTAACCATTAAACAAAAAATCGAGCCTGTAACACAAATAAAATTTAATAGCGTGTTATTGAATCTTTATCGTGACGGAAAAGACACCATGGGATGGCATAGCGATAATGAAAAAGAGTTAGGAAAACAACCAATTATCGCTTCAGTGAGTTTCGGGGGTGAAAGACGATTTTTACTCAAGCCTAGAGACAAAAAAAATAACACCAGAGAAGAAATTACTCTAACCCACGGCAGTTTATTAATTATGGCAGGAAAAACTCAAGAATATTGGTTACATCAAATTCCCAAAACCAGTAAACCAGTGTCATCAAGAATAAATTTAACCTTTCGAGTTATCGTTACTTAAAATACAATATTTTTCAAACCTAAAAATAAAGAAGTTAATAATAAAACAGCTAAACCAGCCATGCTACCTAAAGGTTGATCTTTTTTCCCGATTAACCATCCTCGTGATAAGGGATTATAACTATAAAGATTAAATGTATCGACACAAGCCAAAATAAATACCCAACCACCATGTAAACCGATAGCTAAACCCAAACTACCATGATTGATTATACGCGCATAAAAAAGGACTATTCCCATTAAAAATAATCCGGGTAATTGAGGAAATGTGTTTTTTTGTTCCCAAATTAGATGTAATAAAGCAAAAATTAAACTAGAAATAATGGCACTTAACCATAAATTAAAATCAGCTTCTAAAAAATTAACGAAAATACCTCGAAAAATTAACTCCTCCATAGAAGCAATAAAAAAACTTACCAATAAAAGTAAAAGTACATTAAGCCAAAGATTGAAAGTTAAGATATTTTGACGATTTAGAGTTAACCAACCTATTAGTAACTCTAAACCATAAATTAGTAACATGGTAACAATACCCAAACCATAGCCAAATAGGATAGACTTAAAAAGACTAACTTGAAAAATCAATCCTATTTTTTCTAATGTAGTTTGGTTTACTCTAATCATAGCCCATATCAAAACAGGGACTAAAGAATATAGAGAAATAATGAAAGTTAGTTTTTGTGTGTTGGAAATTGGAGCGGCTATTTGCCATTTTACTAACCTTGACAGGGGAATTGCTATGGGAAACCAGATAACCGCCCATATTATCAAAAATAAAATTATTTTTACGATTGAATTTAATTGATTCAATGGCGCAATTACTAAGTTAGCCTCGAAATTGAGCATTTTTATCTGCAAGGTTAATTATTACGAAAAATAGTCATTTTGTTGTTACTTTTACAGAATTTAATCATTGATTAATCTTAATCAAATTCGTCATCTGCACCAACTTGTTTTAAATGAATATGTTTGTAACCCAGTTTAATTTCAAACTCATCACCGGGTAGTAATCCCATTTTTTCAGTATAACTAGAACCAATGACAATTTGACCATTTTTATGCACACTTACACGGAAAGTTGCTTCTCTGCCACGGCCATCTTTAATTCTTTCAGGATCAAGAGGGACTCCTTTTGCCGCTAAAACAGCATCATAAAAAGCAGTTAAATTTACTCTTTCTTTTTCGTTTTTTCCTAATGTATAATAACCACAGGCTTTTGCTCTTTGACGGCGAGGAATATCAGATAACTCTTTAACTTTTTGTAATAATGCTTTTCCTGATAAAGGGATAGGATTTGTTTCGCCCATAATAATTTTTTAGTTTTTTCTTATTTTTATTTCTGACAATAATTTATAATAACAAAAAATGATCATTAAATCATCATTAAATAGTTTTTTTTTGAAAGATTATTATTAATTTTGTCTCCTAAGTTAAGTTTTTCTCTACATAGCTAAGGATAAAAATAGTTACTTAGGTGCAATACTTAAACCAGAGTATAAAAATAAAATAAGTTACTATATTAATTAATTTTAGAAAATTGATCCCCTGTACTCTTGTCAGTTCTAAATTAACACAAGACAATAGAAATAACTTTATCAATAATGTATCTAGTTAAAATGAAAGTTACTTTTAAAATTCTCCGTCAAAAATCAAATTCTACCCCTCAATTTCAAAACTATACAATAGATGTTGATCCTAATAATACTATTTTAGAATGTTTAAATAAAATTAAGTGGGAATTAGATGGAAGTCTGACTTTCCGTAAAAATTGTCGCAATACTATTTGTGGTAGTTGTGCCATGAAAATTAACGGCAGATCTGCTTTAGCCTGTAAAGAAAATATTGCTGGTGAATTAAAAATTATTAATCCTAATGGAGAGAATAATATCCATGAAATAGTTATTTCTCCTCTGAATAATTTACCTGTTTTAAAAGATTTAGTGGTGGATATGAGTAATTTTTGGAATGATTTAGAAACTATTGAACCCTATATCAGTTCTAATAGTAGAAATATTCCAGAAAAAGAGTTTTTACAAACACCAGATCAGCGTAAATTATTAGAACAAACTGGTAATTGTATCATGTGTGGTGCTTGTTATTCTGAGTGCAATGCAAAAGAAGTTAATTCTCATTTTGTTGGCCCCCATGCTTTAGCAAAAAGTTATCGTTTAGTGACGGATTCTAGGGATAATAACACCGAACAAAGATTAGAAAAATATGATTCTTCTGATAGCGGTGTCTGGGGTTGTACTCGTTGTTATTTATGCAATGAAGTTTGTCCGATGGATGTTGCACCACTAGATCAAATTAGTAAAGTAAAAAGTGCAATTTTAGCGAAAAAGGATCAAAATTCCAGTCTGCCTATTCGTCACCGTAAAGTTTTAATTAATTTAGTTAAAAAAGATGGTTGGATTGATGAGCGTAAATTTGGTGTTATGGTAGTAGGGAATTATTTTCGTGACGTCAAAGGTTTATTAAGTATTGCACCTTTAGGTTTACATTTACTCTGCGCAGGAAAATTTCCTTTTAATTTTGAAGCCTCCGAAGGAGTTAAAGAAGTTCGAGCTCTAATTGACGCTGTACAAAAAGATAATTCAACCATGAAGAATTAATTAGCTGATTTAGACATTTCCAGTAGATTTTGCAGTTTTTGTAAATCTGAATTTACCGCAAGATAGCTAATACCACGATGAAGATGTAAACGAAATTGTTGGTTTAAAGTTTCTTCATCCGTACCTAACCTATCTTGGTAACATCTATATTTCAAAGCTAAAAGTAAAATATCTCCCATGTCACCGCCGAAAGTGTGCCAACTCATTTCTACATTACTATCCGCTGGAATCGGATAAGGCGCAGGATTACTTTTTTCTGCTAAAGAAAGACAAAAAGCCCAACGACATAAAATATTCCATTGATCTATTTTTGTCACTCTTTTTAACTTCATTAATTGATCTTTAGCCTTTTTGGATAATTTAATTCTTTCAATGGGGGATGACATTTTTAAAACTGAAAAATAATAATTCTCAACTCTCCATTGTACAATGATCGTCTTGTATAATTGTCTAGCTGAGAAAAATTGCACAAAAGGACTTAATGAAATGCCATCACAACTAAGAATTTATGTACCACCTCATCCATTAATTAAACATTGGTTAGGAATAGCAAGAGATAAAAATACCCCTTCAACTCTTTTTAAAACCGCCATGGTAGAATTAGGACGTTGGTTGACTTATGAAGCGATTCGAGAATGGTTGCCCACCATAGATGTGGACATAGAAACTCCTTTAACTGATTCAGTGGCGACTTTTATTGATCCTAACACCACCATCGCCACAATTCCTATTTTAAGGGCTGGTTTAACCTTATGGGAAGGTTGTCAAACCTTATTACCCCTTGCTACTACCTATCACTTAGGTTTAGTCAGAAATGAGGAAACTCTTGAAGCAAGTTGTTATTTGAATAAATTACCCATTAAATTTAAAGATGATACTCGTATTTTGATACTAGATCCCATGTTAGCCACAGGAGGATCAATAATGTTCGCCATGAATGAAATCGTCAAAAAAGGTGGCAATCCAGATTTTATTCGCATTATATCCGTTGTCGCTGCACCTCCTGCTTTACAAAAATTAAGCGCCCATTATCCTAGTTTGAATATTTATACTGCTATGATTGATGAACAAGTGAACGACTCTGGTTATATTGTACCCGGATTAGGTGATGCTGGCGATCGCTCTTTTGGTACTAATTAATAATCCATAAATGACTTTAAAAAATTGTTATAAATCAAAACAAATTATCAATAAATAAACATAAAAATAAAGTAAAAAATATGAATGAAAAAGATAACTTTGGCGGTGGATTTATTCTTGGAACGATTATTGGCGGTGTAGTTGGCGGTATCATCGGAACAGTAATAGCCAATAAAAATCAAGAAAATAAAAGTAACCTTGACAATGAATCACCGATCAAACATCGTCAATATTCTATGATAGATGAAGAAGAAGATATTGAAAACGAAAGACTAAGTTTAGAAGAAAAAATTAACCAATTAAATCATGCTATTGATGATGTAAGAGTAACCTTACTTAAAAATACTGAAACAGTGGATAACACCTAATACCGAAACTGGTAAATAAATGATACAATTTTCTACATAGCTAGGGGTGTCTAAAAAAAATAGGCTGAGAAAAACCCTTAGAACCTGAGACTGGGTAATACCAGCGTAGGAAAGCTGTTTATTGAGGATAAAATATGCGTACAGAATGGATAGCAAAACGTAGTGGACAAGCTAATGTATCCCAAATGCACTATGCTCGTCAAGGTGTAATTACCGAAGAAATGTACTATGTAGCCAAAAGAGAGAATTTACCCGTTGATTTAATTAGAGATGAAGTAGCAAGGGGTAGAATGATTATTCCTGCTAATATCAACCATCCTAACCTTGAGCCTATGGCTATCGGGATTGCTTCAAAATGTAAAGTTAATGCGAATATTGGTGCGTCTCCCAATTCTTCTAACATTGATGAAGAAGTAACTAAACTACATTTAGCGGTGAAATATGGTGCTGATACCTTAATGGATTTATCCACAGGAGGCGGTAATTTAGACGAAATTCGTACGGCAATTATCAAGGCTTCTCCCATCCCTATCGGCACTGTACCTATTTATCAAGCCTTAGAAAGTGTCCACGGCAACATCGAAAGTCTTACCCCTGATGACTTTTTACACATCATCGAAAAACACGCTCAACAAGGTGTTGATTACATGACCATTCACGCTGGGATTTTAATTGAACATTTACCCTTAGTGCGCGATCGCATTACTGGTATTGTGTCCCGTGGTGGTGGTATTATTGCCCGTTGGATGTTACATCATCATAAACAAAACCCCCTTTATACCCATTTTGATGAAATTATCGAAATTTTCAAAAAATATGATGTTTCTTTCAGTTTAGGGGATTCTTTACGCCCTGGTTGTACCCATGATGCTTCTGATAAAGCTCAGTTAGCGGAGTTAAAAACATTAGGACAACTAACTCGCAGAGCATGGGAGCATGATGTACAAGTAATGGTAGAAGGACCAGGTCATGTACCGATGGATCAAATCGAGTTTAACGTTAAAAAACAGATGGAGGAGTGTTCTGAAGCACCTTTTTATGTGTTAGGTCCTCTTGTTACTGATATAGCCCCCGGTTATGATCATATTACTTCCGCCATCGGTGCTGCTATGGCAGGTTGGTACGGTACAGCGATGTTATGTTATGTTACTCCTAAAGAACATTTAGGCTTACCTAACGCTGAAGATGTGCGTAACGGCTTGATTGCCTATAAAATTGCAGCCCATGCGGCGGATATAGCTCGTCACCGTCCGGGAGCTCGTGATCGTGATGATCAGCTTTCAGAAGCCCGTTATAACTTCGACTGGAATCGTCAATTTGAATTATCTTTAGATCCTGAACGTGCTAAAGAATATCATGATGAGACATTACCCGCAGATATTTATAAAACTGCTGAGTTTTGCTCTATGTGTGGACCGAAATTCTGTCCCATGCAAACTAAAGTTGATGCGGATGCGTTAACGGAATTAGAAAAATTCTTAGCAAAAGAAAGTGAAGTTTTACCTGTAGCGTAGCTTCTTAAATCCTTAATTTTGGGGACTTTTCTAATGTAGGGTGGGCATTGCCCACTTTTTTTGTGACTTGGTTTGATTCTCTAACTGATGTTACGCAAAAATAGAATTAATTGTTGGTTTAAAGTGTCAGGTGTCGGGTGTCAGGTGTCGGGTGTCAGGTGTCGGGTTAAAGAATCGACAAGAAACATAAGTTTATTGATTTTCTTCTTTTTCTTGTAGAAGAATGAGGAAAGAGTTGCATTAACTTGCCTTTAGGATTCTAAACGTAATGTCGAAGTAAATCTTTTGACGGACGAATCACCTGAGTTCTTTTGTGTCTGAAACCTGAAACCTAGTACCTGCAACCTGAAACCTAGTAAAAACATTTGAATTAGTGCGTAACTTCAGTTCTCTTCAAGTTATAAAAGTTCTTTAAATTGTCTAATATTTAAACCCGAACCTTTGATAATTGTCGCCATAGTATAAGCATTAATAGGATTTGCTCTGAAAATTGTAATAATATGTTATCCATCTGTGATGGTGATATGTTTTCCTTGACGAATAATTTTAAAACCGATTTTTTCAAAGGCTTTAATTGCTCTTAAATGATTGATACCAAGAAGATTAGGTATAATTTGGTTCAACCTCTAAATCAATTAGAGCCTCTCTTTTATGGATAACTCAAAAGTCTTTAATTCACTTGTGATAAGATCATCCTATCGTGTCATGGAGTTAAGTTTATGAAAGCATTTGAAGTAATGGCAACCCTAAATAATGACAAAGAACTTTTATTAGATGATCATTTGGATTTAGTGACACCTAGTAGAGTTAAAGTTATTCTGTTAGTGTCCGATGAAAATGAGTCTGATCCTGATGATACCCCAGTAGAAGAAATTAAAGCTAGTTTAAGACGGGCTTTGCAAGAAAGAAAAGAAGGAAAAACAAGACCAATTTCTGAGTTATGGGAGAGAATTGATGACTAATAATAATCGATTTTCCATGATATTTGCTGATGAATTTGAGAATAATTTATACAAGTTATCAAAAAAATATCGCAACATTAAGGCTGATATTAAGCCCATTATTGAACAACTATTAAAAGGTGATATATTGGGCGATCGCTTTTCTGGATTTGGCTCGGATATTTATGTATATAAAGTTAGGGTAAAAAATAGTAATATTCAAAAGGGTAAAAGTGGGGGATATAGATTAATTTATTTAATGGAATCAGAAACAAGTATTTTGTTATTAACAATTTACAGTAAATCTCAACAAGAGGATATTACTATTAATCAAATTAATGCTATTTTAGATGAATTTAACTCTTAAATCTATAGAATTAACAAAGATAAAGAAGTAATCGAATGTGATAAGTTAGTAATCAATTAAAGAAGATTCAACGGTTTCTGTAACCCAACACAAAAAAAAGATAACAAAAGTTTTTATTTATAAGCCGAATCATGATCTGTATGTAAAGATAGTAAGCGTAAATAATCTCCTTCTCTAACTGCGATCGAACGACATTTTTGAGTTATTCTAAGGGTGTATAAACTTTCTTTATTTTTGCCTTTTTTATTTTTGATCATTTCCCATTTTAATCCTTGATCTTGATATAATTGTTCCCATGTTAAATTAGATATTTTTTTGAGAGTTTTAAATACAGCAACTAAATCTGATTTAGATAAATTAAATAAATGTTTTTGAAAAATGGGGTTATTTAGATCGATTAAAACTTTATTCATAAATGTTTAATTTAGTAGCTATTTCATCTAAATTAGAGACTTGCGGAGGATTATTATAATTCCATTCTAAGGCTTGATCTAAATCATTTTGTACAATAGGATCATTTAACCAATTTTGTTGATTATCTTCAATTTTATTTTCGATTTGAGAATAAATTTTTAGCCATAAATCTCCCCATTTTTCCAAGTCAATAACAACGGCTTTTTTTTCCCCATTTTCATTGATAAGATATTGAATACCATCCATAATGTTTTAAAGTGTAAATAATGTTAATAGTATTATAACAATAATAATCTTTTCCATAGTTTGATCGCTAAAAGCCTCGCTGCGCGAGCGAACCTGATAAATTAGTAATCAATTAAAGAAGATTCAACGATTTCTCTTATAAAAATTATGAGAAAATAATAGCAGACAGAATAAAAGAAATAATTAATCCTAAAATTCCCCAACCTATACCATAAAACCAAGTAATTCCCGTCATAAAAGATAAGGGTAAAACAAATAAACTTATATTGTTTTTAAAATTTTCTAAATCTCCATCTAAGTAAGAAGAAATAGACAGACAGATAAAAGAAGTAATTAACAAAGCCATGATTCCCCAACCTATACCTAATTTAATTACCATAAATAATGTCAAAATTATAACTATTAAAAAACCTAAACATCCGAATAAACCATTACTATTTGATGTAGAATTAGATTGATTCGATCGAGTATTTTGAGAGTTTTGATTTTTAGTTAGAGATGATTGTTTTGTCGTAGTTATAGGAGTGGTTTTCGATGCAGGTTGAGCTTGAAATGAAGGCGAACTTTGTTTGACATTAGCAGAACTATAAGTACTTTGCGTTGGAGATGATTGTTTTGTCGTAATTATAGGAGTTACTTTTGGTGCAGGTTGAGCTTGAAATGAAGGTGCATTTGGCTTAACGTAAGTATAACTATAAGTATTTTGTGATGAAGATGATTGTTGTGGAGAAGTAGATACTTTAACGGGAGTAACAGGCGGATTTGATGATTTTTGTTGTGATTGATCATGTATATTAGTTTGATTATTATCAACTGTTGAATAAAGTAAATTATTGGCATCTTTTGCCTTTATTTTTTCAATTTGACTAGAATCAACTAAAATAATTTGAGGATGAAAAGTGCCATTTGTAGGATGATTATATATTTCTACTTTGCCTGAAACTATTACAAATTTGCCAACCCAACTTATCAAAGTATCTAAATCAATAACAGGATTAAATTGAATTAAACCACTATTTAATTGATTCCTTTTAATGACAGCTTTAAAAGACTGAAGTTTATCTTGTTTATTGTAACTATTAAAATTAATTATTTTTATGTTTCCTAATTCTTTAATACTGTAAATTTTTCCGATAACAGTAATATTTTCTCCCACTTGTAGCAATATTTCATTAGCATATAAAGCGGAAAATAGTTTTAATGATGTAAATGATGAAGTTGTGCTATTAATATTTGGTTGATTATTAGATTTTTTTTAGTCTGATTATTATTATTCGTATTTTTTATTCTGATTTTAGATGTTGATTTAATGCCCGTTGGCAATGCAAATATATCAGCACCTAGTTTACTTTTTCTTTCGCACCAATAACAGTTATTTTCTAAATTAGAATGAACATGACTATCAATTTGATCACAAACTTTTAAATGATTTACCCCTTGACTTAAACCATAAAACCAATCTTCAGCACTTGGGCGTAAATGAGGTTTATTATGTCCTTCATTAAAACATTTTTTAAATAATTTTTGTAAGGCTGGATGAACAATATTTAAGGGAATAGTATTTTGATTATGGGTTAAAAGATGATGATCACTTTCTATCCAAATACCTTGTTTGATTAACTCATTTTGTTCGGGTTTTTCTCCAGCACCTTCCCAATTACCTAAAGCAAAAGGATGATAACTAAATAATAATTGATAAATTAATACCGCTAAACGGAAATTATCATGATAAATATATTGTTCAATATTATGGAAATCTTCACCAATTAACTCTGGAGGAGTGTAACCATCAGTACCTACTAAACAAGGATATATTTGATCTCGATAAGGATGTTTAACTTGAAAAGAATCCGTATCAATAAAAGAGGGTAAAGCCTTACTATTTACTAAAATATTTTGTGGTTTAATATCCCCAATTATATAACCTTCTCGATGAATTGCCGCCATAATGGAAGCAATATTTAACGCCACATAATGCAAAAAATGCCAGTCAACTTCTAACTTTTTTGATTTTCTAATTTTAGGGTTATAAATATTAATTAATTCGATACCTCCCGTTATTTGAGGCATCAAAAAACCGATTAAATTACCTTGATTATCTTTAATTAAAGATTGAGGAAAAGCAAAAGAATAATGATTTAAGTGTTTATTGGGATCATCAGGCTGATGGGTTATCATTACTTCTAGTTTAGCGAATCGATCGGGCGTAGGATGATGATAAATTTTTGCCAACATCCTACTCCAATTAGTTGTCCAAACTTCCCCCTCACCACTATCAGCAATTTGATCAATTAAGATAATATCTTGATTCGTTTTGGCACAAACTACGGTATTCATAGACTAATTTAATTCGGTGAGTAAAGCTAAAAGTAAGGTTTTATCGTCATTAGTACGCGCATTTAATCTTTCCGAGTTGAGAAAATCAATGATATATTGATCATCCTCATGGGTTTCGACAGTTTCCTTCATATACTCCTCTAAGGGATTAAAGAAAGGAGGGAAGGGTTGCCAATCCTTAAAATTAATCGCCACTTTTTCTAAACCATCGGTGGAAGCACAAATAAAACTGCACGGCTTTTCTAACACTTTTACCTGCATTTCTTCAAAAGCATTACTAGAAGTTATGAAAGTTGTTTCGTTAATATATTCTCCTTTATCGGGGGTGAATAACAGTTGTAAATCTCCATCTACAGGACGTACAGCAAGAAAACCATCACCAATTTGCATCGCAGTTATAGAATTAGGAAGGGCAAAAAAGATAATCAAAGTACAGGCTAAATCTTGATAAGAACAATTAAGCCTTTGTGCTTCTTCGTTAATTGCTTTTAATACTTCTTTTAATAAATCACTGTAAAGATTTTGTGCTTGATTGATATTCGGAGTATTTTGCCGAGGTATTTGTGGAAATAATCTTTTTTTCTCAATAAGTTCATCAAAATAAGCTTTTAAAAAGCTAATAGCTGTATTTACGGCAATTTTTGAGCCTATATCCGAATATTTGGCACTTCCAGCACCATCAGCAACTGCACCTAATAAACATCTTTCTTTGAAAATGAAATAATCACCGTAATCTTGACAAGGTAAGTTTTGTTGTTGATGACTAACCCCAACAGCACATTTAACAATCGTTTTCCATTTTTTCATAATTAATTCCTAAATAGAAATTTGTCCCCAACCAACGGGAGGTAATGCCACCGCTTCTCCCACTTTTCCCCCTGAAACTCTTTTCATAGAAGTGCTTAACCACTGAAATAAAGCTCGAAAATCTAAACCATTTAATACTACAGGTGGGCGATCGCTGGGAGCAATTTGTTTAAGTTTATCCATGTCTGCACCTTCCACCGCAACAGTAAAGAAAAGACAACGTTTTTGGGCTTCGGCTTCTCTTACCATTTCCGCAGGAATTTGCCAGTTATCTGTAGGCGCACCATCGGTAATTAAGAATATCCAAGGGCGATAGTAACCAATACCATTCTCTTTGTAAACTCTTTTTCTGGTTTCTAATAATATTAGAGCTTTTTCCATGGCTTCTCCCATAGGAGTTACCCCACTAGCTTCTAATTTTGGCGGATTAAATTCATCAACGGTAATAAAATCTTGAGCTAATTTAACGGTATCACCAAAAGTAATAATTGCTAATTCTACGCTTAAACTTGCCTGAGTGTCTTTGATGACATCTTCTTTAAACGTACTAATACCCCTATTTAAGGCGTTAATGGGCTCACCATACATTGATCCTGAAGTATCTAATAATAGAATAACGGGACAACGATTTTCGGGGTTATCGGCAAATTCTGGTAATCCTACAGCCATAATTTTTAGTTAAAATTTTGAGATAATTATAAATGATTATTTTACTTTACATTTAATAATGTTAAAAGCGTTAAGCCTTTCCTTTATCTGTAAAGTGCATAGAAAATGTTGGGGCAAATTTCTTTTACACAATCTACTATTTACTTATCAGTTTCACTTTGCTAATTTATGCAAATTAATCAATAAAATTATAGTAAATTTCTTATATATATATTATTTCGGTGAATTTTCTAATAGGAATCAACTTTCCTATCATAAATGTCAAAAGAGGACTCCCGTTAAATTTCTCAACAAAAA
>JAACUG010000030.1 GCA_009993045.1 Cyanobacteria bacterium CG_2015-22_32_23 | reverse complement strand
TCTCCTATCTCCTATCTCCTATCTCCTAACTCCTAACTCCTATCTCCTATCTCCTATCTCCTATCTCCTATCTTCTATCTTCTATCTCCTAACTCCTAAATACTGACGGGTTATGATATGGTGATATGTGAATATTTTTTCTATGTAATGGTTTGCGATTATGTCAACACCCTCTAAACTGTACGAAGGTAAAGCTAAAATTGTTTATGCTACGAAAAATTTACAGGAATATTTAACCTATTTTAAAGATGATGCTACAGCATTTAATGCACTCAAAAAAGGCACAATCATGGGGAAAGGGGAGATTAACTGTACAATTTCTTCAGCATTGCTCAATTATTTAGGCTCTAAGGGTATTAAAACTCATTTTTTGGCTCAAAAGTCAGAAAGAGAAATGTTAGTTAAAGCGGTGCAAATAATCCCGTTAGAAGTAGTGGTGAGAAATATTGCCGCAGGAAGTTTATGTAAACAAACAACATTACCTGAAGGACAAAAATTACCTTTTCCTTTAGTAGAATTTTATCTCAAAAATGATGATTTAGGAGATCCTCTTTTAACCGTTGATCGTCTTAATATCATGAATATAGCTACTGTTGAGCAAATTAACCAGTTAAAAGATAACGCCTTAAAAATCAATCAATATCTGATAGAATTCTTTGGTAGTTGTGATATTACTTTAGTCGATTTTAAACTTGAATTTGGGTTAGATTTTGAGGGGAATTTACTATTAGCTGATGAAATTAGTCCTGATACTTGCCGTTTATGGGATAACTTGGAACAAGATACAGAAAAAAGAGTCTTAGACAAAGATCGCTTTCGTCGAGATTTAGGTAAAGTTGAATCAGCATATCAGCAAGTACAAAAAAGAGTTTTAACTCAAATTGAAAAACTGAAAAATACCTAGTATATTTAGAAAGAATTATTGCAATTAATTAAAATTTGGTGTGTGGCAGTGAAAAAAAACAAAACTCAAGATCATTCTTTAACAGCTAATCAAAGTAATTCTGCTGTGATATTAGCTTTTGACACTCAAAAAGGGAACAAAAGACTTCTTCGTTTTAATACTGACATTGATAAAAATATGTTAGTCGAAAATAAATCTCAGTGGCAGAAAACTTTACTCTTGATACTGTTATCAACTCTTGGTTTTTCCTTTCCTTTAAAGGCTTTCGCACAAACTAATGTTCTCTCTCAATCTTCGGATGTTGTTACAGCTTCTATTCCTATTCCTGTCACCCATCCTGAAAATGAGACGATGCCAATGGCACACTATGGGATTGCACAAGAAAAATTTGCCAAATCAGAAACTGACTCTATTCCTATTCCAGTCTCTGTCAAAGAAAACGCTTTAGTATCAACCCCAACCAATTTAATCGCTCAAACAGAAACCCCCGTCACACCTCCCCAAACTCCTCCTGTCACAGAAACTCCCGTCACACCTCCCCAAACTCCTCCTGTCACAGAAACCCCCGTTACACCTCCCCAGACTCCTCCTGTCACAGAAACCCCTAGCGAAGAAGCTCGTGTTTTAGTATCAGAAGTATCTATTACAGGGGTAGAAGGGGAACTCAAAGACTTAGTATATAATAGCATTAGAACTAATCCAGGGCGTACAACCACCAGATCAAGATTACAAGAAGACATTAACGCTATTTATGCCACTGGTTATTTTAGTAATGTAAAAGTAACGCCAGAAGATACCCAACTAGGGGTAAAAATTACTTTTGCAGTTGTGCCTAATCCCATCTTACAACAAGTAGAAATTCAAACTCTCCCAGAAAAAAGTACCACTAAAAAATCTCCTTTACCTCCAGAAGTACTTAAAAAAGCCTTTGAAGAGCAATACGGAAAAATCCTTAATTTAAGAGATTTACAAGAAGGAATCACAGAAATAAATAAATGGTACACCGATAATGGTTATGATTTGGCTCAAGTCGTTGGTGCACCACAAATCAGTCCCGATGGTGTTGTAACTCTCATTATCGCCGAAGGACAATTACAAAATATTCAAGTGCGATACTTTAACAGTGAGCAAGAAGAAGTTAAAGGTAAGACGAGAGAATTTATTGTTACCAGAGAAATACAGCTAAAACCGGGAGATATTTTTAACCGTCGTACTGCCCAAGAAGATTTACAAAGAGTATTTGGTTTAGGTCTTTTTGAAGATGTTAAACTATCTTTTGCACCCGGAGATGATCCTTCTCAAGTTATCATGAACGTTGATGTAGTAGAAAATAATACAGGATCTTTAGCCGCAGGGGCTGGTATTAGTTCCACTAGCGGTTTATTTGGTACAGTTAGCTATCAAGAAAGAAATTTAGGCGGTAATAATCAAACCGTAGGTTTAGAATTTCAATTAGGAGAAAGAGAATTATTATTTGATGTTAGTTTTCAAGATCCTTGGATTGGTGGAGATCCTTATCGTACTTCTTACACGGGTAATATTTTTCGTCGAAGATCTATTTCTCTAGTTTATGATGGTACGGATACAGAGACTATTCGTACAGAAAGAAATAATGATAGTCCAAGGGTAGTGCGTACTGGTGCTGGTTTTACCTTATCTCGTCCTTTAGCTGAAGATGCTTTCTCTAAAGCTGATTGGGTTCTAACCACAGGTTTTCAATATCAACACATAGAAGTGCAGGATTCTGATAGTAATCTTTCTCCTCGTTCTGGACAAGCCTTTGGTAATCAAAAATTAGCATTTAATAACAGTGGTATTGATGATATATTCACCGTTAGATTTAATGCCTCCCAAGACACCAGAGATAATGGTTTACGTCCCAATAGTGGTAGTTTATTATTACTCGGCATGGAACAAAGTCTTCCTTTAACTTCGATTTTGTTTAATCGTGTTCGTGCTAGTTATAGTTATTATCTGCCTTTGAAATTAATTAATTTTGATTTTGTTAAAGGTCCTCAAACTCTTGCTTTTAACTTTCAAGGAGGAACGGTTTTAGGTGATTTACCTCCCTATGAAGCCTTTGTTATCGGTGGTAGTAATTCTGTCAGGGGTTATGGTGAAGGGGATTTAGGTAATGGTAGATCGTTCTTTCAAGCTACGGCAGAATATCGTTTCCCCATTGTTTCCTTCTTGGCGGGTACTCTGTTTTTTGACTATGGGACAACTCTAGGTTCGGGAAGTGCCGTTATCGGTAAACCTTCTGAAGTTAGAGGTTTAAGCGGAGATGGCTTTGGTTATGGATTAGGGGTTAGAGTTCAATCTCCCGTTGGCCCTATTCGTATTGATTATGCTATCAATAATGAGGGAGATAATCGTATTCATTTTGGCATCGGCGAAAAATTCTAATGGGAGAAGAAATAGAGTAAAGTCATATTTTGCACTAACAGTTAAATTTACTATTCATTAGCTCATTAATAAAAGTAAGAATAATTGATTTGAAATGTATTAAAATTTATTCTTAAAACTATATCTATTAAGTATAAAATCTTATCATACTTGATGCTAATATTAAAGAGCATTTAACCAAAGACGCAATCACTTTCTTCCTATTTATTCACATACTCCAAAAAAATGCCATGGCCAACTCTTTTCTCCCCATTACCCCTTTAAAAGGATTCGGTATTATTCTCTTTTTAGCCTCTAGTCTCAGTATTGCCCCTAAAATAGCTTATGCTGGTTGTAATGCTTTTGGGTGTTCTGAATCAAGTGCCGCTGAATGTAATGCCTTTGGTTGTCCTAAACCGCCTATGGGAGAAAAATGCAATGCCTTTGGCTGTCCTGCTTCGCCCCAAGTCTCTCCAAATAATTCTTCTCCCAATTCCATCATTGTCATTCCCAATGGGGGAACATCAGATACGGGAGGATCGGGTGAGGCGATCGCTAATTGCATGAAAAGTTTACTCTACGTCAACGGTAAATATGGCGCTCGCACCAAGATCAGCGAAGATACCGCTATTAAGGCTTGTCGGAATGCTCGATAATGAACCATCGTGTGCAATGGAAACTACTTATTTATTAAAGTAGGAGCATAGAGAAACAGATAGAATATATGTACTAACCAATTTATAGTTGCTTTTCTTTAAATTATTATATATTTAAGGTGTCTATTGAATCAATTTTCTATGATTAAAATTACCTAATTGCGTAAAATATACTCTATTTTTGATAGTTTTTGATAATAAATATAGAGCTTTTATAGTTAATGAAAGAAAAAGTTTTTGTCACGGGTGCAACTGGTTTTGTGGGAGCAAATTTAGTTAGATTATTATTGTCTCAAGAATATCAAGTCAAAGTTTTAGTTAGAAAAAATGCTGATTTAACTAATCTAAAAAACTTAAATGTAGAATTATTAGAAGGAAGTTTAAATGATGAAAATTTAGCTCAAAATATGGCTGATTGTGATTATTTATTCCATGTTGCTGCTCATTATTCTCTGTGGTTAAAAGATAAAGATTTACTATATCAAAGTAATGTTTTAGGTACGAGAAATATTTTACAATGTGCAAAAAAAGCTGGTATTAAACGTACAGTTTATACAAGTTCTGTAGCGGCTATTGGTGTTAGAAAAGATGGTATTTTAGCTGATGAAACTTATCAATCTCCAGTAGAAAATTTAATTGGTAATTATAAAAAATCAAAATATTATGCTGAACAAGAAGCTCATTTAGCCGTCAAAAATGGTCAAGATATTGTTATTGTAAATCCTACCACTCCCATCGGTGCTTATGATTTAAAACCTACTCCTACAGGAGAAATTATCGTCAGATTTTTAACAGGAAATATGCCCGGTTTTGTTAATACTGGGTTAAATTTTATTGATGTTCAAGACGTAGCAAAAGGACATCTTTTAGCTTTAGAAAAGGGTAAAACTGGACACCGTTATATCTTAGGAAATCAAAATTTAACTTTACAACAGTTTCTTCTAAAATTAGCCTCCATTAGCGGTAAACCATCTCCAAAAATTCAATTACCTCTATGGATTCCTTTAACTATTGGGATGATTGATGAATATATCTTGACAAAATTCGGTAAATCCCCTTCTATAGCAGTGGAAGGAGTAAAAATGTCGGCTCAATTTATGTATTATAATTCCACTAAAGCCATTGAAGAGTTAGGATTACCTCAAACTGATATTGATACAGCGATCGCCAACGCCATACATTGGTTTAACTCAAATTTGATTTCCAAAAAATAAAAATTAATTTTAAAACTAGACTAATTTAGTTCTTTAGTACTGTAAAAAAAATCTCACTTTCCACAGATAATATATGTTAATAATCTTCCGTTATTTTTAAGATCAATTCTCAGAATAACATGAGATAATTAAAAAAATATTTAAAATGTGACCATAAGGAAAAATAATTTTATGAAGAAAATAAACGCCATTATCAGTACTTTTTTTCTTTCATTAGTTTTATTACTAAATGTAAATGTTAATAATGCCGCCGCCACAGGAGTCTATGATTTACCAGTGGTTAATGCTGGTGAAAATGTTTGGGTTATTGACAATGCAGAAGTAATTAGTAAAGCAACAGAATCACAATTGAGTGATGAATTAGGACTTTTAGCTCAAAAAACAGGCAATGAAACTCGCATGGTAGTTATTAATCGTCTTGATTATGATCAAACTATCGATTCTTTAACTGATGATATTTTTACGTCTTGGTATCCTACTCCTGAAGAACAAAATAACCAAACATTATTAGTTTTAGATACTTTAACTAATCGTACTGCTATTCGTAGTGGTGAACAATCTAGGACTTTTTTAACTCCTGACATCAGTGAAAGTTTACTTAAAGAAACCGCCGTTATTCCCCTCAAAAATTTACAATATAATCAAGCTCTAATAGACGTAAGTAATCGTATGATCGCCGTTTTATCAGGAAAAGAAGATCCAGGTCCTCCTGAAGTTAAAGAATTAGCTATAGATGGAACTTTTGCCACCGCCGAAGAAACTAATGATCGTAGCGCCACTATTTGGATGATCGTTTTGGTCGCATTAGCGACTTTAATACCAATGATTACATATTTTTGGTATGTTGGCTTTCCGGGTAATTAAGCTAGAATAAGAAAATGAAAGCATCGTATTTCATAACTGTCAATATTAATATCAACAGATAACAAGAAAAATTATGCTAACAGATCCCTTTGTTATTCGATACTATCAAAAATTAACTGATGGAATGGTGGATTTATGGCAAAGCGGTAGTCGCTATGAAGAGTTAAGAATATACATGGAAGGGTATCTAACTTGTCTTCGTCTTACTAACGTCATAGAAGGTTACTTAATCCATCGCCTAGAAGAAGAGGCTTTTCGTTTTTTAAGAGATCCTTCTAATTTTGAACTAGCTATGACCCAAATGCAACCAGAACATGGCTACTATTAATTAATCATCAACAATTAACAATTAACAATTAATTAATTAATTTATAAGTTATCTTTTCTTTAGGAAAAAAAGTGATCATAATTATATTTAATATTTTTATTTTTTAAATCGGACTAAAACTTAAATTAAATAATGTCAGTTATTACTAATAATTTAGAATCTATCCCTCATCAAAGTCGTGTTGCTTCTGTCAGTCGCACTACTAAAGAAACAGACATTAAAGTACAAGTTAACCTTGATGGAGAAGGAAAATGTAATGTTAACACTGGCATTCCTTTTCTCGATCATATGTTACATCAACTTTGCTCCCATGGTTTATTTGATTTAGATATTCAAGGCACTGGAGACATCGAAATAGATGATCATCATACTAATGAAGATGTAGCGATTACCCTCGGAAAAGCCATCGCTCAAGCTGTGGGTAATCGTCAAGGTATTCATCGTTTTGGACATTTTGTCGCTCCCTTAGACGAAGCCTTAATTCAAGTTGCCCTTGATTTTTCAGGTCGTCCACATTTAAGCTATGGTTTAGAAATACCTACCCAAAGAGTTGGTAATTATGATACTCAATTAGTGAGAGAGTTTTTTGTGGCTTTAGTTAATCATAGTCAAATTACTTTACATATTCGTCAACTAGACGGTATCAACTCTCATCATATCATCGAGGCTACTTTTAAAGCCTTTGCTAGAGCTATGCGCATGGCTGTAGAAATGGATTCTCGTCGTATTCATGAAATACCAAGCTCTAAAGGAGTCTTGTAGTAATTTAGTCTTTATTCAAAAAAATATTATCAGTAATTATTATGTCAAGTAAATATTTGTTAATCGCTTCTAGTGAACCATATACAGGGAAATCAGCTACAATTTTAGGCATTGCCCATCAACTTCAAAAGAGAAACATTAAACTTGGTTACGGTAAACCTATCGGCACTTGTTTTAACTCTTGTGATACTTTAAGAGATGAACAAGACTTACAATTTATTACTCAAACTTTAAATTTGTCACCATCTCAAGTAAAATCTCCTTTACTATTACTCAACGAAAAAACTATTCTTGAATATGTTGGCAAAGAAAATAATTATGAAGATCAATTATTAGAATATTGTGAGTCTATTGAAGCAGATTTAATTCTTTTAGAAGGTGCAGGAAATTTAACCCAAGGAAATTTATTTAATCTTTCGGCAGAAGAAATTGCACAAAAAATAGACGCTTCTGTATTATTAGTGGTGAAATATGAACCTTTATTGATTATTGACCAAATTTTAGCAGCTAAGAAATCTCTAGGAAATCGTCTTTTAGGTGTTTTAATTAATAGTATTCCTCATGAACAATTAGACGTTTTAGAAAATACCATTAAACCTTTTTTCAAGTCTCAAAATATCGATATTTTAGGAATGTTACCTACGGATAGATTATTACAAAGTGTAAGTGTCCGTGAGTTGGTTTCTCAATTAAAAGCTAAAGTTTTATGTCGTGAAGATCGTTTGGACTTAATGGTAGAAAGTCTTACCGTCGGTGCAATGAATGTCAACTCCGCTTTAGAATATTTCCGTCAACGGCAAAATATGGCTGTAGTAACAGGAAGCGATCGCACAGATTTACAATTAGCCGCCTTAGAAAGCTCTACAAACTGCTTAATTTTAACAGGTCATACTCCTCCACAACAATTAATTTTAGCAAGGGCTGAAGACTTAGAAATACCAATTTTAACCGTAGATTTTGATACCTTAACTTCTGTAGAAATTATCGATAACGCTTTTGGCAGGGTAAGACTACACGAAACTATTAAGGTAGAATGTGTTCAAAATTTGATAGAAGAACATTTTAATATAGATTTATTACTAGAAAAATTAGCCTTGGTAAATTGAGATATTATTTCTAGCAACATTAAGAATAGGTTACAGGTATCAGGTTTCGGGTGTCAGGTTTTAAATAATGAGTTTATACTCAGATCTTACACCCTATTAACTGGTGACGGTTGGGCAAGGGGCAAGGGGCAAGGGGCAAAGGGCAAGGGGCAAAGGGCAAAGGGCAAGGGGCAAGGGGCAAAGGGCAAAGGGCAAGGGGCAAAGGGCAAGGGGCAAAGGGCAAGGGGCAAAGGGCAAGGGGCAAAGGGCAAAGGGCAAAGGGCAAAAGGGCAAAAGGGATTAAAATTGACTCAAACTATACTAAAATTGATTTTTTTACTTTTGCTTATTAAGTATTTTTGATCTAGTGCAAGATCTCAGTTATACACACTATTCAATATTCTTCCTAACTCCCCGTTTCCTTTCTATCTTCCCGTTTCCTGTCTAACTTCTATCATGATTCATGAGGATATTTAATAACGTATTCCTGCATTTTCCCACCGTTGTAAGGCTTCTCCTAATCGTTGGCAATCACCTATCAAGCTCAGTCGCACATAACCCTCACCTCCCTCGCCAAAAGCGTTACCCGGAGTTACGACAACCCCCGTATTTTGCAAAACATTAAGGGCGAAATCTGTGGAATTGGAATTACGAGGAACTTGTACCCATAAATACATAGTGGCTTTAGAAGGTTTCATATTCCAGCCTAACTTCGTTAAACCTTCCATCACAAAATCTCGACGTTTTTGATACCTTTGTTGTACCTCATAAATGTAAGTATCTGGTAATTGTAAAGCTGTTTGTGCTGCTGCTTGAATCACACTGAAAATACCATAGTCAAGGTTAGTTTTGAGAGTGCGTAAACCTTGAATAATATCGGTATTCCCCACAACAAAACCCACACGCCAACCAGCCATATTATAGGTTTTAGAGAGAGTATGAAATTCTACACTAATATCTTTTGCTCCTTTAATTTGTAATAAGCTAGTGGGTTTATAACCTTCAAAAGCTAATTCGGCGTAGGCTAAATCATGAACTAACATAATTTGATAATGCTTCGCCCATGATACCACTTCTTCAAAAAAGCTACGGGGTGCAGTGGCGCTAGTGGGATTATTCGGATAATTAAAATAAAGTATTTTTGCTCTTTGAGCTACATTTTCAGGAATTTTACTTAAATTTAACACCCAATCTTCTTCTGCCGTTAATATGGGTGCATAAATGTCCGCTCCTGCAATAGCTGGACCTCGATAATGAGCAGGGTAAGATGGACTTGGTACAATAACCGTATCTCCTTGATTGACATAAGCCAATGCTAAATGACATAAGCCTTCTTTTGAGCCGAGTAATGGTAACGTTTCACTATCGGCACTTAAGTCAACTTGATAACGTCTTTGATACCAATTGGCGATCGCTTGACGAAAATCTGCTGTACCTTCAAAAGGTGGATAACCATGATATTTAGTGATATTTAGAGCCTCTTTTGCCGCTTCGATAATAGGTTGAGGGGTTGCACCATCAGGGTTGCCCATACCTAAATCAATTAAATCTAAACCTTGCTCTGTGGCTTTAACTTTCAATTCATCTAAACGAGCAAAAACATAGGGAGGTAAGGCACTTAAACGATCAGCACGATTAATCCAACTGGTTTTCATGGGTAATATTATATCTGTAAAGCATCAAAAATTGTCAGTATCGCCTTTAATTTATTAACTATAACTGACGCACTACCTCTTTCTTTTAGAGAGGCTGAATTAACTTCTTTGCGTAAATCTTGTTAATCTTGAGAATTAAATTCAAGTTTTAAAAACGAACTATTTAGACAATCTCTCATTATAACATTAATTGCTACTATTTTTAATCAGTTTATAACTAAAGATTGATAAATCTACTTCATTTTACATTGAGATTATTTCTTTACCAGATATTTACTATTGATAGTTAACATTATAATTATTCGTTAGTAAAAAAGGAAATTAAATCAATGAAAATTACCAATAAATTATTCATAAGTGTTTTGTTTTTGAGTGGGATTATTTTTAATTTAACTGTCACTACTTTTCCTGTATTCAGTCAAGAAAGTTATTCTTTTTCTAATGACAAGCAAGAAGTTAAAGGAATAAAAAGTAATGATGATAAACATTCTGAAGATCAAGAAAAAGACGACGATAATGACAATGATGAAAAAAACGAAAATCATCACAATCACTAAGAGAAAAAAACTTTAAAATTTCGTCATAAATATTTACTTAAAGAGGGGAATTAACTCCCTTTTTTATTATCTTTAATTTGCCTGATAAAAATGAAATTAGAATGAAAATTAATAAAATCAAGAAAAAATACTAGAAATGGTTTGATTAGATAATTTAAAACATCAATCTAACACCCGTGACAAATTTTATATCATCGCTACTTTCTCCTTTTTTCTCAGCAAAATTAGCCGTATTACCAAATAGTTTATTCCAACTAACACCAATATAAGGAGCAAATTGTCGATTAATTTCGTAACGTAATCTTAATCCCAACTCCAAGTTATTAATACCGCTACCAATGTCAAATTCTTCTACTTTTTGAATAGCTAAATTAGTTTCAATTCTTGGTTGTAAAATTAATTTTTGTGAAAGTAATAATTCATATTCAGCTTTAAATCTAGCGGAAATATCCCCTTGATTACTAATAAATAAAGCGCTATCAATATCAAAAAAATAAGGCGCTAATCCTTGTATTCCAATAACGGCAAAACCTCGACTATTTCCTTTATCACCGTATAATTGATCGTAACGTAAACCAGCCTGAAAATCCCAGTAAGGAGAAATTTGTTTACTGTATAAAAGTTGTAATTCCGCTTCACCGTTACCATCATCTAAACTAACATCACCCTCAGTTTTAAAGACAAGTTTTTGATAATCACCACCAACCCAACCGCTAACATCCCAATTAAAAATATTTTGGCTATCATTTACCTGATATTCTAATTGATCAAAAAGTACATTAGAAAAAATTTGATTATCATGGATAGGTTCACCAAAATCTGATTCACTGTTATGATTATGATCATGATTATGTTGAGCAAAAATAAAGTTTTTTTCTTGATGTATAAAATTATTATGTTTAATATCTTGAAAAAAAAGTTGTTTATCTTTGATGGTATTTTCCGAATTAAAACTATCAATACTAATAGAATTTTTTATGTTAATATTATTAACTTTTTCCGCTTTACTATTTTGCGAAAACAAGATAAAATTTAGAGATAAGATTACACTTAATAACGAATATCTTTTGATAATTTTGGACATTAATATTAATACTATTTTTGTTTATAAAAATTTTAATTGTAGGTTGGGTTGAAGAAGAGAAACCCCACAAGAATATATAAAGATTTTTGATTGGTTACACATTGTTTAATTCAATCTAAGATTAGCCGATAACATTAATAACCCTAAACATTCCTACATCCATGTGATACATTAAATGGCAATGAAAAGCCCATTTTCCTTTAGCATCAACATCAATTTCTGTAGATAATTTTTCTGCTGGTTTAACAATTATGGTATGTTTTCGAGGTTGATAAATACCATTACCGTTAACTAATTCCATCCACATTCCATGTAAATGTATCGGATGTTCCATCATGGTATCATTAACAAAAGTTAACCTTAATCTCTCGCCATAATTAAAGTTTATTTGTTTATCTTCAGAGTATTTTTTCCCATCAAATGACCACATATAACGTTCCATATTACCAGTTAAATGTAACTCAATTTCTCTATCAGGTTTACGTTTATTTTTTAGGGGTTTAAGACTCTTTAAATCTGTATAAACTAACACTTTATGAGGTGCATTTTCTAAGCCAATTCCTGCTTCATTTAAACGATTTTTTACCATCATTGGCGTAGCCGCATTTCCTAAACCATGATTATTTTTCCCATGAGGTTGCCACGAAAAATCTAAGGGTTGATTTTGACTCATGTCATGGTTATCATGATTCATTCCTGACATATTAGACATATCATGATCATTGTGACTCATATTCGACATATCATGATCATTGTGACTCATATTCGACATATCATTTTTTAGTTGATTATGGTTACTATGATCCGATAATGAAGAATTATGGGTATTATGATCCATTCCTGCCATATTATGATCCATCCCCATATCTGCCATTGTACGCAAAGGGCGCTCTCTTCGGGGAGGAATTTCAGCAGATAATCCTTCTTTTATCACTAGTGTACCCCGAACATAACCACTGCGATCCATTGTCTCGGCAAATATAGTATAAGCCTCTTGGGTAGTTGGTTCAACAATTACGTCATAGGTTTCGGCTACTCCCATCCTAAATTCATCTACCGTGACTGGTTGTACATTTTGACCATCAGCTTGTACTACTGTCATCTTTAACCCTGGAATCCTCACATCAAAAAATGTCATGGCGGAGGCGTTAATAAATCTTAGTCTAACTTTATCACCCTGTTGAAAAATTCCCGTCCAATTTTTATCTGTTGTTTTACCATTTAAAAGATAAGTATAAGTTGCACCTGTCACGTCAGCAATATCAGAAGAATCCATACGCATTTGTTTCCATTCCCAATCTTGTGCTAAATTACCTGCCGTGCGACGTTGATAATTATAATAAGTAGGCATTTTTTTCAAATTAGCGAGAATTGCGTGGGGATTCTCAAAACTCCAATCTGACAGTAAAATAACATAATCTCGATCATACTCGAAAGGATCGCCATCACGAGGTTCAATTATTATAGCGCCATAATGTCCTAAAGGTTCTTGCATTCCACTGTGGCTATGATACCAATAAGTACCGTTTTGAGTTACGGGAAATTGATAAGTAAAGGTTTCTTTTGGTTTTATCCCTCGAAAACTTACCCCCGGCACTCCATCCATATTTGCTGGTAAGATTAAACCATGCCAATGAATTGAGGTATCTTCCTTCAGATTATTGGTTACTTTTATTGTCGCAGTTTGCCCTTCTTTTAAGCGAATCGTTGGAGCTGGTAAACTATTATTGACAGTATAACCCATAGCTGTGCGTTCGCTAATCGTCAACTTTGTTTTTTCTACTTGTAAATTAATAATATCTTCTTCAACATTCTTATTTTTAGCAGAAACGGGAAGAATTTGATGTAAGGTAATAAAACTAGCCGCTCCTCCTGAAAATTGCAGGAATTTACGTCTATTGAGCTTATTTTGCCTCATAACTAAGTTTTACCTCATTTTTAACTCTAATCTTTTTCAATTTCCATACTGTCAAATAAATATGAAAATAAGATGAAATTCAAAAATGTGGAATAAAACTATTTTTTACGCAATCTTAAGAGTTATTTTTTCTGAAATATTATTGTTAATTGTTAATTATTAATTATTATTATTTATGGCTCTTCTACAACAGTTATGATAAAAATATAAACGTTATGATTTAACAGTTTTAATTTAATAGACCTCTTGCAAAATAAAAAGTAAAATCTGTTTTAGGATGGAAAACGTTAATTTCTTAACTGTTACAGTCGAACGAGAAGTCACCCTCTCGCACTCTGCTTCAAAACTGTACGTGCGACTTTCACCGCATACAGCTCCTAAATAACAAAGCTCT
>JAACUG010000124.1 GCA_009993045.1 Cyanobacteria bacterium CG_2015-22_32_23 | reverse complement strand
TATTAAGGATTCGGTGAAGCAGGAAGTGAACGTCCATCCCATGAAGAGTGGGAACTTGACTCATTGATCAAGTTTGAGTAAGTTTCATAGAGCGGCATGATCAGGATTACGATACTTATTCGCAATTTGTTTCACCTGCCAACCATTCTCTTTGCTGAGTTCCATGGCTTTCATGCCTACAGGACGACAAACCTCTTTCATGGTCTGCTTTGTTGGTTCTTCGGTACTTCCTTTTAAGGTTGAAGCTAAACCAGTTCGCATGGCATCTAAAGCCTCAATTTCCTGAACGGCACTCACTAACTCCTCTGGGTGGGGAATAATGGGAGCGGCTAAGGTGATCCCATGACTCCAAACAATGGTCAACAAACTGAAACTCATCAGCAGAACAAATTTTACAAGGATGGTTAAAACAAGCTGATGTAATTTTTGAAAAGGTTTCTGAATCAAGTTTACCATGAGTTTCTCCTGTCTTATTTAATAAAATTTATTCAAGTAATGGCAATAGCTAGGGAATTACCTGAGTTCCAGATAAAATATTCAGTGATGTAAAAGTACAGAAAAGGTGTTAAGTATTAGCTTAAAGAATTGACAAGAAATTTATGTTTATTGATTTTTTCCTTTTCAATCCTTTGACTGGCTAATCACCTGAGTTCAAGAATATTAAACTTGAAACCTGCCTAAATCTGATATTAAAAGCATCGAACTGAGGTAGGGAATTAATCCCATTGTCATCTCAGGTTGCTCTAGCCTAGATGTAAATATTTATGTTATAGGTATTAGAAATTATTATTATTTTAGTAAGATGAATATTAATTAACCACCGCAGGTATATTCATCGAACTCAAAATTTTCTGCACGATTTGTACACCAGTGAAAGCTTGCCAAACAAACAACCCCATGAGAACCATATTTACCGAAACATGAACGCTACAACCCCATTCGTGTTTCTGCATAAAGGGAACAAGAGCCGCCGAAATGGCAACCGCACCTACCATCCCTAATCCCGCAAATAAATGAGGACCAATTCCAATCTTGCCACTATTGATGTAAGTTACCACTATTCCACCAATCGCTCCCATTGCCATCAACCCTAAAAGTACAGAACCAATTTGGTGATGACGGATGGCGAAACGTCCTTTGATCATTTCTTTTTTTAGATCCCCGTCTGCCAGTCTTGTGCGTCGAACTTGCACCCCCAGATACATCCCATAAAAAGCGATCGCCAACAATACCCACATCATCATCGGGTGAAAAAAACTGAGATAGGGCTTTAGAGCAGATAAATTTTCTAAATTCATAATGTTTTCCTTCTATTTTTGTAATTGAGTATGAGATATTGATCGAAAATTTAACTATTCTTTGATTTTTTTGTGTACTCAAGAGTAGCCTTTCTACATTTTATTTAAGTATTATTTCATCGGGATAGTTTAACTTAACCCTAACTTTAGGTCTGCTCGTTAAATTTGTCTGTACATGATCGTACATTGTTACTATTTCTTAATCTTTAGCTCACATTTTGCACTGACATTGTTGATTCTTAATTCTCAATTCTCAATTCTCAGGAAGTTACAAAAAAATCATCAATAATTGGGGATTCAATTCCTACACAATCAAGTAAAAATTTTTGTTGGGTAAGCATTTCTAATAAAGAATCATCATCAGGGTGATCCCATCCTAAAAGATGTAAAAAACCATGACTTGCTAACCATATTAGTTCAGTTTTCAAAGAATGTTCTTGTAACTTTGCTTGTTTTTCTGCCGTTTCTACTGAAATGATGACATCACCTAATGAAATGGTATCCAGAAAATCATTGTCGGGAAAATCCGCTTCTAAAGCCGCAAAAGTTAACACATCCGTCGGTTGATTTTTATGACGAAATTGCTCATTTAAAGCCTTAATTTCTTTATCATCCGTAAGTAAAAGGCTTATTTCATAGGTTTTATCTTGACTTAAATCTAATTCAAGAATATTTAACCATTTTGTATAGTATTCCTGCCAATTTAATACACTTATGGGTGATTTTTGCTTATTTTGACTAAAAAATAAATCTTCTACATAAAGCTCTAATTCATATTTTTTCATGATTAAGATTTTCTCACACACAGAGTTAATTAAAACATTCTCAAAGGCTAAAAAGTAATTATAATCTATATTTTTTGTCCTTTAAGAGAAACTCTCAATTATTTTTTCAGCTAAATAATAACCACTTAAAAAAGCTGACTCCACATTCCCTTTTAAACACCAATCACCGCAAACACCAACATTATTTAATGTATCGAAATAATAACCTTGATCATTAGTTTGTTGAGGTATAGCATAACGCCATAAATGTACAGACTCATAAAGACTTCGATTAAACCTAATATTTAAAGTCTCCTCTGAGGCTTTTTTTAAAATTTTTCCCACATTTTCCCTAGTTTGTTCTAAATTATTCTCTGTCCAACTAAAATTAGATTGAATGATGATACTACCTTTTTCTCCCCGTAAAGGTTTACTATCATTTATCGCAATCCAACCTAATATCGGATGTTGAAATTCAATGCCATCAAAATCTAAATTTAACTTTTTTTCTGGTATTAACATTAAGCTATAACAAGCAAACATTTTTAATTCCCTAATAGATTCAGTGATGTCACTATGATTTCCTAATAAATCCATAGTTTGTTGAGGAGGTGCAGTAATAATTACATAATCATAATCACAGTATTTTTGCCCATTTTCATCCATTAATGTCCATGTTTGACTTTTTTCTAAAGAGATAATCCGAGTTTGTAATGTTACATTTAACCCCAGGTTTTTACATAAATTATTCATGGCTAAAATCGGCACATAACGGGGATTTTCAGGCTCAATTTTAGTTAATTTTTCTTCCCGCCAACGAGCAAATTTACCAGTCCATTCCTTGACATTTTCTTTATTTTGTGCTATGTAATTTTGAAAAAGAGGATTTTTAACCGTAAAATATTGTGTCCCATGATCAAGATAACCCCATTGTGTTCTTCTGCTAGACATTCTACCGCCTACACCCCTACCTTTATCAAAAATATCCACTAAAAACCCTTTATTAATTAAGTTTTTTGCCACCGTTAAACCAGCCATTCCAGCACCGATAACTGCTATTTTTTTACTCATCTTTTTTAAACTAATTACTAATAAAATAAATAATTTATTTATTCCTTAAAAATTAAGGGGATCAACTTTAAACTAATCTTTTTTGAGGTAAATTAATATTAAGCAATGATAAAAATTTATAAAAAATATTAAGATTATCTATAATTGATTATTTTTTAAGGGATAATAAAACTAAGGAAATAAATAACATTTAAAGATCAAAATTTCATCAAAATTGACTTTAATTTTAATCAGATATTAAGAGGTATTGAGTTATGAATATCATCAAAATGCTAGAAAATATGACAAAATATTTAACCGAAGCATTCACTCGCATTTTTAGTCCTTCTGAAGAATTACCTCCTGACATTGGAGTACAACCCTTTGAATCGAAACCCTATGAAGAAAAATCTACACCCGAAATTTAGATTAGAATTTCACCATTAAGATTTTTATTTAGTCAGAGGTAATCAATTAATTTCGTGAACTACTCACACTGAATCGAAGATTACAGTGTTAGCTTCTAACTTCACAGGCTCATGCCCCAAAACTGACTTACGTCCGCCTTTTGGTC
>JAACUG010000029.1 GCA_009993045.1 Cyanobacteria bacterium CG_2015-22_32_23 | reverse complement strand
GTAATGAGTAATGAGTTAAGAAATTAACGTTTTCCATCCCAATTAATTTTACTTTTTATTTTGCAAGAGGTCTATTAAAAGATGTGATTAATTAATAAAAATATTTGACTCTAAAAATCAAATCTATAATATAATTCTGTCTAAAAGTTTATTACTAAAAAATAATTAAAACAGTGAAAAAAAATCCTTTTATTAACTTATGTATCTCTAGTTTTATTTCTAGTAATATTATCGGTTTACCCATCATTGCTAAAGCACAATCTTTCAATAACTCTCAACCCATTATCACCGCACAAAATGTTAATCAATTAACAGAAGAAAATTTAACCGCTATTATGAAAACCATTGAAAAGGCGGAAAAAGAAAAAAATCTCCAACCCATTCTCGATTATTTATCACCTTATGTTATCTCAACGGTAACGGTAGAATCAGATAATACGACTATCATAACTTCTTTACAGGGGAAAAAAAGTCATGAAAATTTCTTAAAAAATAGTTTTGCTACCTTAAAAAACGAAACTGATATTAACTCCTATAGTAATATAAAAATAACTGAAGATGGTCAAATGGCATCGGTGACTAGAGTTCAAGGTACTGATGTCGTTACTGAAGATGGGAAAAAATATCTTAGTGTAAGTACCGATAAAATTCATTTTGCCTTAATCGACAATGAGCCTAAAATTATTAATGTAGAAGTAAAAGGCTGGTTACAAGAGCGTCCATAATTATTAACTATAACAAAATTTTTAGTCCTAACCTAAATTCATGAAATCAATCAAACTAACTTTAATCCTTGCCAGTACTATTTTTATGAGTAATTTTAGTACTTTTGTTAAACCCGCTCAAGCTAATTTCGGTAACTTCATGTTAGGAGTCGGTGCAGGAGTCGGCACAAGTGCGATTATTCGTAATAATCAAAGGGCAGCAGAAGAAAGATACCGCCCTGTAAGCCCTGATGCAGAGTTTTTTAGAGGTCGTCAAGATGGTATTAATGGTTTAAGATACGATAATCCTCGTAACTCTATTGATTATGATCGTGGTTTTCAAGAAGGCTTAAGACTCAGACAAGGAGGAAGATAAAAATTAAACTTCTCCAATTCTTCTTGCTTTATTCCCAATTTATTTTAAATAAAATGCAAGATCTGAGTATGACATAATCAACTTATTATTATCATTTATGTTAGAAAAAATATCTCAGCTTCCTCGTTGGTTACGTTTAAGTTTTATTTTTCCTTTATTATGTCTTAATGGGGTTTTATTTGCTTTATTAATTAACTATCTTCAACCATTAATTAGTTTTTTAATTATTGCTACTATTATCGCTTTTTTATTGGAATTATTAATTGAATTACTGATAAAAAAAGGTTTAAAAAGAGGATTAGCTATCATTTTAGTGTTATTATCTGCTGTAATTATTTTAGTTAGTATTAGCTTTATTTTAATTCCTATTTTGATTCAACAGCTAGATGATTTATTAATTAATGCACCAACATGGATTGATCAAGCTAATCAATATTTATCTTCAGATTTACCTATTTTTAAGAGATTTTCTATTGATATTCATTCTATTCTTGAAGAAATAACTGGCAAAATTGCTAACATCCTTAAAACTGTTGGAACTCAAACTTTAACAATATTACTAACTACTATTAATAGTGTTTTTAATGTTTTATTTATTCTTATTTTAACCATCTTTTTATTGTTAGGTGGTGATAGATTTTGGCAAGGAATTTTTAGTTGGTTTCCTCAACCTTGGAATCATAAAATACCACATTATTTAAGTCAAACATTTAAGGATTATTTTTTTAGTCGTTTAATTTTAGTGGGATTTGCTAGTATTGCTAGAGGAATTATTTTTGTTTACTTAGGAGTCCCATCAGCAATTTTATTCGCTTTTGGCATCGGCATCGCTAGTTTAGTGCCTTTTGTTGGCGGTATGGTGACTATTTTAGGTACTTTATTGTTACTTTTTAAAAATGGTCAATTAGCACTCTTATTTTTTATTTCTGCTACTATTATTGATCAAATTACTGATAATGTTGTTGCACCTCGTTTTATGGGAGAAGTTATTGGTTTAAATCCTATTTGGTTAATTATTTCCTTGTTTATTGGTGCAAAACTTGGCGGTTTATTAGGTTTATTTTTAGCTGTACCTTTAGCTAGTGTTATTAAAAAACTTTTTGATGATTTACTTGATCAATTAAACCCATCTTTTACTATTTCTAAAGAATCGGAAATAGTTTTAGAAAACTCTATTATTTCCTCAGATGAAAATGAATAAATATAGTGATTTTCCCTCAAAATAAAACAATAATTACCCTAAGATTTTGTGGGCATTGCCCACCCTACTACAAATTAGCTTTAATTAATTTTAAAATTAGATGTTAAAGTGAGTTGAAGATCTTGCTCTGGATTGATAGAAATTAATTCTTTATTTCGATTTCCTCCCAATAATAAACCTGCTAATGCTCCAAAACCAGCCCCTCCTAGTACTTCTTCTGTGGCGATCGCCTTATCTCCTGTAATACCACCTAAAAGAGTACCAGCAGCCGCTCCTGCTAAAGCACCTTGCCAAATCGCATCGGTATTTTTTCCAGCAGAAATAGTTTCAGTACGAGTGACAATACGAGAAGTTGCATTAAGAGGATACTCATTGCCATTGCGTAAAATAAGAGTTTTAGCGAAAAACCTCGAACCTTGCCCTGCAGGGCGAATTTCGCCGATAATTTGGCTACCTGCTGGAATAATTATTTGATTAGAATTATCTCTAACATCATTTTTTACGACTAAACCTAAAGCCATGGTTTCTTCTTTAGTGACTAAAATTTTATTAGCTGAAGGTAAAGTAGTAGCAATCACTGTACCACTATTTAAAGCAATGTTTGATGAAGAATTACGATTATTGGGATTGTTGTTATTAGAGTTATTATTATTCCAGTTAGAGTTATTGTTATTATTATTCCAGTTAAAATTATTATTATTAGAAGGACGATTATAATAATTACGGTTAGGACTTTGATAATTTTGTTTATCTTTATCAGCAATTAAAATGGAAGAGGATTGAGAAGAATTATAACGAGATTGAGGATTAGATTTAGCTAATAAAGGATTAATTGGTGCAAGACTTAAAATAGTAGAAAAAGAAAGAGTTAAAGCAACAATTTTTTTGCTAGTTTTATTTTTTAATTGAGTAGATTTAAACATAAATTTTTCCTTTCAAAATAAATAATTTACTACTTTGACGCAAAAATTTTAAATTTGTTTCAAAAAAAATAGGCTTTGTGCTGGGGAAAATACCATTAAAAATAAATTATTACCTCCTAACTCCTATCTCCTATCTCCTATCTCCTAATTACTAATTACTAAAGTGTTTCCTGTTTGTACACGCCATAAATTTTCATAAATGCCTTGTTTGTCGATTAACTCTTCATGATTACCAAACTCAAGAATTTTGCCCTTTTCTACCACATAAATACAATCTGCATGGCGAATGGTAGAAAGTCGATGGGCTATCATTATAGTTGTACGGTTTTCTGTAATATGTTTTAAAGATTTAGCGATGGCAGCCTCAGTTTCATTATCTACCGCAGAAGTAGCCTCATCGAGAATTAAAATGGGAGGATTTTTAAGAATTGCCCTAGCAATAGAGAGTCTTTGTCGTTGCCCTCCTGAAAGTTTTTGCCCTCTTTCCCCGACAATGGTATCATAACCTTGGGGTAATTCAATAATAAATTCGTGGGCTTCAGCCATTTTGGCGGCGTGAATAATATCATCGTCTTTAGCATCAGAATTTCCGTAAGCAATATTTTCTCTGACGCTACCATGAAATAAAAACACATCTTGACTGACTAAACCAATGGCACGGCGTAAGTCATATAAAACAATATCTTTGAGGTTAATGCCGTCAAGAATAATATTACCCGACTGAATCTCATAAAAACGCAATAATAACTTAACTATAGTACTTTTTCCTGAACCTGTCGAACCCACAATGGCAACGGTAGAAGTAGCAGGAATTATCAAGTTAAAATCTTGAAGTACTGGCTCTCTTTCAAAGTAAGCAAAGCTAATATGATTAAATTCGATTTCCCCTTTCACCGTATCTAAAGTTAAAGGCAAATCTCCCGAATGAATTGTCATGGGAGTATCTAAAACATCCATAACCCTTGAGGTAGAAGCCATTGCCCGTTGATATAAATCGAGAGTTTGCCCTAATCCTGTTAAAGGCCAAAGTAGTCTTTGAGTCATAAATACTAACACGCTATAAGTACCAACGGCTAAGTTTCCTTTTTCAACTTCTAAACCACCATAAAGTAAAATTCCCACAAATCCAGCTAAGATAACAATACGAATTAAAGGAATAAATGCGGCACTTAAGGCGATCGCTTTTTGATTACTTTGTAAATATGCTATGCTATCTTTTCTTACTCGCTCAATTTCGTATTGTTCTGTGGTAAAACTTTTAATAGTGGTAATTCCCGTCAAGTTATTAGCTAGACGACTGTTAAGTAAACTTACTTTTTCCCTAACTTCAGCATAATAGGGAGTTAATAACTTTTGAAATGCCACCGCACCCCAAATAATAATCGGAATAGGTATAACCGTCATCCATGCCGTATTAGGAGTGAGGACAAAAAAGGTTAAACTGATGACAATAACCGTAGTAAGAATCTGTAAAATTTCATTAGCACCAACATCTAAAAATCTTTCTAGCTGGTTAATATCATCATTAAGAATGGCTAAAAGTCGCCCAGTGCTATTATTTTCAAAGTATTCTAACTCCAAATTTTGGATATGACGATAAGCATTCAGCCGTAAATCATGTTGGATATTTTGGGCTAAATTACGCCATAATCGCTGATAAGCGTACTCAAAAACTGATTCTAAACCCCATATTAACGCTGATAATATAGTTAAAACCAATAATTGACTAAAAACTTCCTTAATTCCAAATCTGGCGATAAAAGACTGATCTCGTTTAACTACTACATCCACCGCCGCACCAATTAACACTGGAGGTGCTAAATCCAATAACTTATTTAAAACTGAACAGGTTACAGCTTGATAAATAGAGGTTTGATATTGATGGGAATATTTCAGTAAACGGGATAAAGGAGACATTTAATGAGGAGTTAGGAGTTAGAAAGGAAATGGGGAGATAGAAAGGAAACCAGAAGATAGAAGAATCTTTAATTATTAATAATTAATTAATTATTCATAGCCTGATTTAAGCGGATAACTGACTCTTTCTCTTATAAAAATACTATGAGAAAATTTCTAATTATTTACCGAGAAAATTACTTAAAAAACTAGAAACAATAGAGACTAAAATTGAGCCTAAAAGGGCATCAAGAAAATTATTAACGGAAAAATTAGGGGTGAAATAAGCTACTAAATAAAAGCAAATAGCATTAATAACGAATAAGAATAAGCCTAGGGTAAGAATTGTAGCAGGAAGGGTAAATAAGATTAAAATTGGCTTAATAATAGCGTTTACTAATCCAAAAACAAAAGCACCAATAAAAGCAGCAGAAGTAGTGCTAATAACAATACCGGGTATTATTCTTGAAGCGACAATCATGGAGATAGCAGTAACAATTAGCGTAACCAGAAATTGCATCATAACTATATTTATTTTTCTATCTAAAAGTGATAATAATAAGTTAACAGAAATTTCTTTTCCTTTGATAAATCAATATAATTTTTAATTAATTTGTTTCATCAGAGTAGCCATTTCTAAAGCATTCATGGCATAACCCCAACCGTGATTACTTTTTATTCCCGCTCTTTCTAAGGCTTGTTGCATGGTATCAGTAGTTAAAATACCAAAAATAATCGGCACTCCTGTTTGTAAACCGACGGCGGCAATACCTTTAGCTGCTTCATTACACACATAATCAAAATGAGGAGTATCCCCTTTAATTACTGCACCTAAACAGATAATAGCGTCATAACGAGCGGTTAAAGCTAATTTACGAGCAACTAATGGTATTTCAAAACTACCGGGTACCCAAGCATAATCAACTTGATTACCTTCAGGATTCACATCAACACCGTGTCTTTTTAAACAATCTTGACAACCAGCTAATATCTTATTCGTAATTAAGTCATTAAAACGTCCAATAACTAGGGCAAAACGTAAACTTGATATATCTTGATTAAAATTTCCTTCAAAAACTGTCATGGATTCTCCTAATAATTTGGTGAGCAAAAATACTTATTATCTATTGCCCACCTCGTAAATCTCAAAATAGAGTCTTAATATTTGTTAACAAAAAGTTCTTTTAAACCACGAAAAAATTTAATATTGCCACAGCTATTACTAAAACAATCCATAAGCCAGAACCTAAATATAATAATGGTTTAGACTGTTCCCAATTTTGAGGAGACGCATAAGCAACAGGTACATATACGATCATCACAAAAGAGAAAAATACTAAGGCAGTTAAAAGTAATTGAAATAATATTGACATTGTTTTAAATCTCCTGATATATATATTGTTTTATTGAGGCTCTTATACTTTTTTATAGTACAGATATGAGTTTTTTACTAAACTTTATTAAATAAGTTTATGCTAATTTGTCCCACTTTGATTAATAAATTGTTGGTTTAAATATTCACTAATTTTTTTGACAACACTTAGATATTTATCAGTATTTCTCTTAACTCCCTAACTCCCTAACTCCCTAACTCCTATTTACTTAATTATTTACACCTTTACCGAAAAATTTGGGTGGTTTAGTGGTGGTATAAACTTCTGTTTCTTTATCAATACATTGTCTGACATAACCAGGGGTTTGTAACATTCCCAAGAGGCTAATACCATCAAAAGAGCGAAAATCATTACTGGTTTTTTGTTCTAATAAACGATCAATTTTTTCTGGGTTTGGTATGGTGTCAAAGGTTGATTCAGAGGCGATGGCAAAGCCCCAGGCTGAGCCATAAGTACAAGTTGGGGCAAAATAAGCATGAACATTACTAAACACCGCTTTAAGGGTATTTACTAAACGCCCATGAATATGAAGATTTGCTGGAGCGATAGGACCTGCTTGTATTACAACAATGCCATTTTCTCTTAAAACCTGCTTTAATTGAGAAAAATATTCTTTGGTGAAAAGTTGAAAAGAAGGGCCTTCTTCGATAGGATCAGATAAATCAGAAATGATAATATCCCATTTAGGTTCAGTGGTATCTAAAACATTGAAAGCATCACCGATAATTAATTCTAAACGAGGATCATCAAAAGAACCTTGGTGCATTTCTGGTAAATGTTCACGACAGGCTTCGACTACGTCGCCATCAATGTCCACCATCATAGCTTTTTTAACAGTATTCCAACGGAAAACTTCTCTAGTGGTTGCGCCTTCTCCACCGCCTAAAATCAAAACATTTTCAGGATTGGGGTGATTAACCATAGCTGGATGTACTAATGCTTCATGGTATAAAAATTCATCCCCAGTGCAAGATTGCCATTTACCATCTAAGACTAATGCTTTACCATAAGCGCCACTTTCCACAATATACATTTCTTGATAAGGTGTTTTTTTGTGGGCGAGAATGCTAGTTACACCGTGAACATACATATCATAAGGGGTAATGTATTCGCTAATCCATACATCTGCATTTAATTGAGATCCAGCCATATCTTATTATTCTCCTGATTTTAGAGCAAACTTTTATAATAACACAAAACTATCTTTTTAGTCAATATATTATTAGGTGTCAGGTTTCAGGTGTCAGGTTTCGGGTGTCAGGTTTCGGGTGTCAGGTTTCGGGTGTCAGGTTTCGGGTGTCAGGTTTCGGGTGTCAGGTTTCGAGTGTCAGGTTTCGGGTGTCGGTTTCAGGTTTCAACTTAAATGCGTCTTAGCTTACTATCTTCTGTCTCCTCTGTTTACCAATAATTTTATGGTTTACTCAGGTTACTATGGATGTTAGATATTAAATTTAAGATTGTTAACTCTTCAAAATTTTTTATTTATGTTATAACAAATCTATTCCTGTTTATATAACTGAATAAAATGACTTCTTTATCTTCTCCAAAAGACATTTTTCATATTTCTAATCGACTTAGTTTTGGTATGAGTGAAAAAGATATTAATAAAATTAATAAAATAGGTGTTAATTCTTATATTAAAGAACAGTTAAACCCTAAAAATATTGATATAAATACTTTTCAAACTGTTAAAGTGAGTAAATATCAAAAGTTAAATATGAATGTTGCGGAACTTTTTAAAAATTATAATAGTCAATATATCCTTTCTCAAAATGGCAAAAAACAATCTTTTTCTGAGGAGGAAAAAAAGCAATTAAATCAAAAAAGAAGAAAATTTTTTACGGATACATTGGAATTTAAAATTGATAAGTCAATCAATAATCCTCGTCAATTAGAAGAAGTAATGACGGATTTTTGGTTTAATCACTTCAATGTTTTTACGGATAAAATGCGTAATCTGCAACAAATTTTAATTACTAATTACGAACAAAAAGCAATACAACCTCATGCTTTAGGAAAATTTAGAGATTTATTAGCGGCAACGGCTCAACATCCTTCTATGTTGTATTATTTAGACAACTGGCAAAATGTGAATCCCCGCAGTAATAAGCAAAAGTCAAAGAAAGGTTTAAATGAAAATTACGCTAGAGAACTAATGGAACTTCATACCCTCGGCGTTGACGGCGGTTATACTCAAAATGATGTTATTAGTTTAGCCCGTATTTTGACAGGATGGGGCATAATGAATGTCAACACACCTCAAAGTGATAATGGATTTTATTTCAATGAAAAACTCCATGATTATGATGATAAAAGTTTTTTAGGTCATACTATAAAAGGATCAGGCATAGAAGAAGTTAGTCAAGCATTGGATATTTTAGCTTATCATCCTGCCACTGCCAATCATATTAGTTATAAACTTGCACAATTTTTTGTTAGTGATACACCACCCAATACCCTGATAAAAAAATTAGCTAAAACCTTTGTGGATAGTGAAGGAAATATCAAAATTGTCTTAGGGAAATTATTTGAAAGTGAGGAATTTTGGGATACTAAATATTACGGTAATAAATTTAAAACCCCTTATCAATATGTAATTTCTGTTTTGCGTATGGCAAATATCTCACAACCGCCGACTAATATGATGATTAGACAATTAAGAGATTTACAGATGCTTCCTTATAATTATATTTCTCCTGATGGCTATAAAAATACTAAAGAAGTTTGGTTAAGTCCAGATGCCATGATTAAAAGACTAAATTTTGCCACCACTGTTGCGCAAGGAAAATTGAATAATAATGAGCAAATTAATTCTAGCGAATTACTCAAAACGTTTACTAATTTTTTCACCCCAAAAACTATACAAACTGTAAAAAATAGTGATCAAAAATGGCAATCTGCCTTAATTTTTGGAAGTCCTGAAATGATGTTTAAATAATAAATTTATCATTTAATAATAGTAATAAAAAATCATAAAACCATGAAAAGAAGAACAGTTTTACAACAAATAGCTTTATTTACTGGCGGATTAATTATTCCTTTAAGTAGTAATAGTTGGGTAAGTAAAGGTTTAAGTAAAAATCCATCACAAAAAAAATTAATTGTGGTATTTTTAAGAGGTGCAATTGATGGTTTAAATGTGGTTATTCCTTATCAAGAAGATGAATATTATCATAATCGTCCAAATATTGCTATATTACCTCCTAATGAACCTAACGGAGTATTAGATTTAGATGGTTATTTTGGCTTAAATCCAGCCTTAAAAGATTTGATGCCATTATGGAAGAAAAAACAACTTACTTTTATTCATGGTTGTGGATTAGAAAACGAAAATCGTTCACATTTTGAAGTTCAACACTACATGGAAAATGGTACTCCGGGTAATTTGAAAAATGATGAAGGTTGGATGAATCGTTTATTAGGTATATTATCCTCAAAAAATCCAACTCAAGCCGTTAATATTGGTTCTGTAACACCTGAAATTTTAAGAGGTTCAATTCCTGTGGCTAATTTACCTCGAGAAAAAGATAATCTGCAAAAATTATCAACGGATATTCCTATAGTAAATAAACTTTTTAATGAACTTTATAATGGTAATGATTCCTTAAGTTTAGCGTATCAAGAAGGACAAAAAGCGAGAAAAATATTTATCAAAGAATTTGAGCATGAAATGGTAGAATCATCAAAAAATGCGCCCTCAACTTCTAATTTTGTTCAAGAAGTCAAAAAGATGGCAAAATTAATGTCAGGAGAAGCTAATACTCAATTAGGTTTTATTGATTTAGGACAATGGGATACTCATATTAATCAATCTGCGCAATTAAATCGATTATTAATGCCTTTAGGAGAAGGATTAGCTACTTTAGCGCTAGAATTAGGTAACTTATTTAATGATACGACTATTATTGTTATGTCTGAATTTGGACGTACTGTTAAAGAAAATGGTAATAAAGGTACAGATCATGGTAGTGGTAATTTAATGTGGATTTTAGGCGGAAATATTAACGGTGGTAAATTTTATGGACAATGGAATACTTTAGAAAAAAAAGCATTATTTGAAGGTAGAGATATACCAATTACAACAGATTTTAGACAACCAATTAGTAACATTTTATCCACAAATTTTGACTTATCACCACAATTAATTAATCAAGTTTTTCCTAATTTTAATTCTAAAAATAATTTAAACTTTATCTCAGTTTAGGTTTTGTCAAAAATATTTATTAAAAATAAGTAATATATCAACAAATTCTCTTAGTTTAATATCTCGTAAAATTTAGTAAAAATAAAAGAGTTTTAAACTATTAATTGTGATAATTTAGCAAAAATTTTTTATTCTAGGTTAAATCAATGATAGGATTATGGAAATTTAAGTGTAAAAACTTGTATTGTTTAAGACAATTATTTATCAATTAATTATGTTGATTACTAACCAAGAGACAAAAATAAATATTAAGTATCTGGAAAATCTTTCTTTGACTCAGGATGAAGTTAAGGAAGTTATGGAAGGATTAACCAGCATACCTAAAAGTTTACCACCAAAATATTTTTATGATGCCCTTGGTTCAGAATTATTTGAAAAAATTTGCAACTTACCTGAATATTATCCTACTCGTACCGAAACCGCCATACTAACCAATGCCAGTAAAGAAATTGTGGAGATAACGGGAATTTGTGAATTAGTGGAATTAGGTAGCGGTAGCTCAACTAAAACCCGTCTGTTATTATCTGCTTATGATAGTTTAGGCAAACCTTGGCAATATATACCCATTGATGTTAGTGGTGAAATTCTGAAAAATTCTGCTTTACAATTACATCAACAATATAATAATCTCTCTATTTTAGGTTTAGTGGGAACTTATGAACAGGCTTTATGGCAACTTCCTCCCTCTTGTTTACCCCAACGAATGATTATTTTTTTAGGTAGTACATTAGGTAATTTTACTTATGAACAAAGCGATGATCTTTTTAATGAAGTTAGAGATATATTAACAGTGGGGGATTATTTTTTATTAGGCATCGATTTACAAAAACCTGCGGATATTTTAGAAAATGCTTATAACGATAGTCAAGGGGTAACGGCAGAATTTAATCTTAATATGTTGTCTCATCTTAACCGTTGTTTTGACGGTAATTTTGACATTAATCTATTTAAACATCAAGCTATTTATAATCAAGAAAAAACACAAATTGAGATGTATTTATATGCTCAAAAAAGTCATAATGTTAGGTTAAATAAGTTAGATTTAGATGTATCTTTTCAAGAAAATGAACCTATTTTAACAGAGATTTCTCGTAAATTTAATTTAACTAAAATGCAAGACTTTTTAGCTAGTCATAAATTAAAAACTGTTAAATATTGGACTGATGAAAATAAATATTTTGCTTTGATTTTAACTCAATTAATTTAGTTTTATTTAAAAATTTAAGTAGATATTCGTTATTAAATAATTTAGAATTATGGTACAGTATTTATGATAAATTCAGGTAAAATAAACGTTATAAAGTTTGCACTATAAGAATTAACTATTAAATTTTTTACATATTGAATTGACAGTTTGCATTTTACCTGACATCTTTTTTATGGGAAAATTTATCCCTAACAAAAAGTAAAAGAGTCATAATTATCATAAAATCCTGAAGAAGAAAGAGATAAAAAAAGTATTTTATTAAGTATATTAAGATAGAAAAATGTTAACTTTAAATGACTGTAATAAACAAGATATTATTAATTATTTAACTAACTCTTGGGAAACAGAAGATTTATTATTTAAAAGTATTATTAACTCTGAAACTTTTTATCTCAATCCCGATTCTTTACGCAATCCTCTTATTTTTTATTTAGGACATTCTGCGGTATTTTATATTAATAAATTAGTTATTCTTGGTTTACTCAAAGAAAGTCAAAGAATTAACCCAGACTATGAAAAATTATATGAAATAGGAGTAGATCCTGAAACACCAAATGAGTTACAAAAGGCCATCGCATCCATAAAATGGGCAAAAGTAGAAGAATTATGGCAATATCGTCATCAAGCCTATAAAACGGTTATTAACATTATCGAAAAAACTCCCCTGACTTTACCAATAACTCCTGATAGCCTTTGGTGGGGAATAATAATGAGCATTGAACATCAAAGAATACATATAGAAACTTCATCGATGTTAATTCGACAATTACCCCTAGAATTAGTAAGGAAACCAAGTCAATGGCATTATGCAAAATCTCAAGGAAAACCCCCTACAAATGAGATGATAAAGATAGAAGGCGGTATAGTGACATTGGGTAAGAAAAAAGACGATAATCTTTACGGTTGGGATGTTGATTTTGGCGAAAAAGAAGTAATAATAAACCCTTTTCAAGTGAGTAAATACCTAATTACTAACGGTGAATTTTTAGAATTTGTTAACAATAAAGGTTATGACAATGAACATTATTGGGATGAAATATCATGGCAATGGAAGCTAGAAAATAAAGCTAGTTATCCTAAGTTTTGGCGTAAATTATCACAAAATTATTCTTATCGATTAATGTTTGATGAAATTGATTTACCCTTAGATTTTCCTGTGGAAGTAAACCATCATGAAGCGAATGCTTATTGTCGTTATTTATCGCAAAAATTAGGTGATAAATATCAGTTAATGAGTGAGTCACAATGGCAATTTCTTCAACAAAAAAGCGTTGATAATATTAATAACTATAACCTTAATTTTAAATTTATTTCCCCTCATTGTGTGGGGAGTTTAGAAACCTCTAAAAATGATCAAAATATTTATGATTTAAGAGGTAATGTATGGGAATGGTTAGGAGATATTTTTACACCTTTATCTAGTTTTAAACCTCATTATTTATATCAAGATTATTCTGCACCTTTTTTTGATAATCGTCATTATATGCTCCTGGGTGGATCTTGGGCAACAAATGGTTATGAAGCAACACCTTATTATCGTAATTGGTTTCGTCCTTATTTTTATCAACACGCAGGATTCAGAATTATTTTAGGTGATAACTCTCATTAAAACTACTCAATATTTTTCATTTTATTGTATAACTATTAAAGTATTTAAAAATATACATTTGAAAATTAACCAAAATAACTAATAATTAATTTTGTTTACTTACTTAATAATTAACAATGAATAATTGATAATCTTGAATAATATTCAATTAATTTAATTTTATTTAAGGCTTTGAAATTTCTTTATCGCTGGTGGCAAAAATACGGGAATCAATTATTTTGGGGAATTCTTAGTATTCTCGTGGCATGGCAAATATATCTTACCCAAGGTAGTTTTATTTCTGAAACTTTATATCACATTTATCCTTCTTGGTTATTCAATCCACAAATAGATCGTGAAGCACTTTATCAACAAAGTACAATTCAAGAATTAAGTAATAAAATTGTTATCCTCGAAACTCAAAATCAAAATCTCAAAAAAATAGCTAATTATATAGATAAATCTTCCAATAAATTAGTACCAGCGAGAATCATTGGCAGAAGTCCAGATGCTTGGTGGCAAGTTATAACTATTGATATTGGTAGTAATAAAGGCATTAAACCAAATTTGGTGGTGATGAGTGTAGGAGGTTTAGTAGGTAGAGTTACAGACGTAACTCCTAATACTAGCCGAGTATTATTAATTAGTGATTACAATAGTCGTGTGGGTGCAACCCTAAGTAGAACAGGCTATCAAGGATTTATTAAAGGGCAATCAACCCACATCGGCTTAATGGAATTTTATGCAAAAGTGGGAGATGTGAAAATCGGTGATGTAGTGAAAACTTCTAATATTAGTACTATATTTCCTCCTGATATTCCTATCGGTAAAGTTATCGCTATCGATATTAATAAAAGTCCAGCACCTGAAGCACAAATAGAATTCACTGCACCAATAGATTTTTTAGATTGGGTAATCGTAGATTTAGTCGAAAAATCTCCTTTAATAGACGTCTTGCAAAATAAAAAGTAAAATTAATTGGGATGGAAAACGTTAATTTCTTAACTCATTACTCATTACTCATTACTCATTACTCATAACTCATTACTCATTACTCATTACTCATTACTCATTACTCATTACTCATTACTCCACTTCTGCAAGAAGTCTAATATCGTAATTTTTTGTTATTTAGCGGTTGCTTCATGGTTTCAGTGGAATGGGGAAATAATATTAATCACCATTAAACCATTGCACAATTTTATTTTTGAAAAAGGATTTAAAAATTGCTAAATAAAGAAATATTCAAAAAATAAGGCGATAAATCTTATAATAAAACTTACGATAAATTTTATGACTATGATATTTAATTAAACTAAAAATTATGAGTAATAATTCCTCTTTTCAAATATTAATTATTGGTGGAGGTGCGGCGGGAATAACTGTTGCTGCCCAGCTAAAAGAAAAAAATTCTAATCTAAAAATGGCTATTATTGAACCCAGTGAAAACCATTACTATCAACCAGCTTGGACATTAGTGGGCGGGGGAGAATATTTATTAGAAGATACCGTAAAACATCAACAAAATTTAATTCCTTATGGGGTAACATGGATCAAAGATTATGCAGAAAATATCGATCCTGATCATAATCAAGTAACCACAAAAACAGGTAATATTTATAATTATGAATATTTAGTTATATGCCCTGGTATTCAAATTGATTGGGATAAAATTAAAGGTTTAAAAGAATCTTTAGGAAAAGAAGGAGTTACTACTAATTATCGCAAAGAAAATGCTCCTTATACATGGGAAACTATCCAAAACTTTAAAGGTGGTACAGCAATTTTTACTTTTCCTGCTGGAGCGATAAAATGTCCGGGTGCACCTCAAAAGATTATGTATTTAGCAGAAGAAGCCTTTACTCGTCAAGGGGTTAGAGAAAAAACTAACATTATTTACGCCAACGCCACTGGTAAAATGTTTGGTGTACCAGCTTATTGTAAACCTTTAGAAGAAATTGTCCAGCGCAAAAACATTGACGTTAAATATGCTCATAACCTCATCGAAATAAAACCAGAGACGAAAGAAGCCATTTTCGCTACAGGAGAAGGAAATACTGTCACCATTAAATATGACATGATTCATGTTTCGCCACCCATGACAACCTATGATTTTATCAAACAAAGTCCCGTCGCTAACGAACAAGGTTGGGTTGATGTAGATCAATATACTTGTCAACATACAAAGTATAAAAATGTTTTCGGTTTAGGAGATTCATCAAGTTTACCCACATCTAAAACCGCCGCCGCTATTCGTAAAGAAGCCCCCGTAGTGGTAGCAAATATTTTGGCATTAATGAATCAAAAAACTCCCCAAAATAAATATAACGGTTATGCTTGTTGTCCTCTCATTACTGGTTATGGTAAAACCATCATGGCAGAATTTGACTATGATAAAAATCCTTTACCAAGTTTCCCCTTAGATCCTACCAAAGAACGGGAAAGTATGTGGTTAGTTAAAAAATATATTTTGCCTTGGTTATACTGGAATAGAATGCTTAAAGGTAAATCATTTGAGCCTGATAGTTGGAGATTTTTACTACCTAAAACCAGTAAATAAATTTTCTAGGGTGGGGCTTTTAACAGTTAACAAAAAATTACTTAAATCTTCTTAAACTTACTCACTTTTTGAGCTAGACTAGAACAATGAGTAAATTATCTATTTCTGAAGCCGCAAAACTAAAAGGTGTT
>JAACUG010000028.1 GCA_009993045.1 Cyanobacteria bacterium CG_2015-22_32_23 | reverse complement strand
CATCACTGGTAATCGCAAAATCCTTGATTCCTAAATCAATGCCTACTGCTTTACCTTCGGAGTTTTGTTTAGGTAAATCAACACCGTCATCATAGAGACAAGAAGCAAAATATTTCCCTGATGATGTCATGGATACTGTTACGGATTTCAATTTACCAAGTGGTAAACGAGACACTTTACAGTAAACCTTTTTCAACTTAGGTAAGGTTAAGTAATCATCGTCAAGTTTAATACCTTGAGGAAACCTAACAGATTGCTTATTTCCTTTCTTCTTAAATTTAGGGAATTTAGCCCTTTTTTCAAAGAAATTAAGAAAAGCACTACTCAAATCTAAAGCCACTTGTTGTAAAGCCTGAGATGGAACTTCTGCTAACCACTCTTTCTCTTTTTTTAATTCAGGTAGCTTATTGATTATTTCATTGCGACTTAAACCTTTACCCGTTGCCTTGTAAGTTTCATTAGTTAAATTAAGAGCAAAGTTATAGAACCAACGACAGCAACCGAAAGTCTTAGCTAGTAAGACCTTTTGCTCATCAGTAGGATAGATTCTATAGCGATATGCTTTCAACATTTTAACTAACTTTTTAACCTTGCATTCTTATCTTAGAATATACTATTAGGAATGGTAAGGACAATGTTTTTTTTGTTGGTTTGCTTACATCTCCCGTTTATTTCTATGGGTATTTTTCGGGAGAAATTAAACGGGAGTCTTACGCTCATATTTCAAGATAATTGAATTATAAGCCTGTTGAGCGGCTGCTTGTTGAGACGCTTTTTTTGTATCTCCTTTACCTACTCCTAGTAATTCTTCTTTTAACCATACTTCCGCCGTAAAACGTCCATTTTCATCATTAAAAGTTTCGTTTTGTTTTACTTTATATGTGGGTAAAAGTTTATATTTTCCTTGACTCCATTCTTGTAAAGCATCTTTATAATTTTCTCTGGCTGGATCTGCATGAACTTCTGCCGCTTTTTGTTGTAAGATAGGATCGAGCCACGATCTAATTAAGATCATGTTTTTTGTACTTTCATATAATGCTCCTAAAACCGCCTCAAAAGCATCTGCTAAACGAGACATTTTTCCTAATCTATCATTTCTCACGGAAGGACTACTTAAAAGGTATAAATTAAAACTATATTCTTCGGCAATTTCTGCTAAAAAGCGATCGCTGACTATAATAGATCTTATAGCGGCAAATTCTCCTACGGGTAAATGAGGATAGGTTTCTAATAATACTTCTGCTGACACCAGACGAATAACTGCATCTCCCACAAATTCTAAATGTTCGTAGTTACGAGTTAAAGAAATACTTTTGTGAGTTAGTGCTAAGTCCAACAGAGAAAAATTCACCGCCGATACATTCTTAACTCCTAGTTTTTCTAATAATTTTAACAGTTCTCGTTTTCTTCTTTGATCTTGAATTGACATACCCCGTAATAATTCACTAATTACTAATTACTAATTCTTTTAATGCTTGACGAACAATATCACTACCACCATTAAAAGTATTACCATTTTCAGAAAGATAACGTTTCCATTGCTTTGTGCCAGATTGTTTAGCAAAAATTTGCAATAAATGGCGCATGATAGTGTTTAATTTTAGTTTCTTTGCTGTCCAAAAGTCAATATAAGGATAAAGAGATTCGATAATTTCTTGACGAGTCAGGATAGGAGTGGTTTCTCCATAAATTTCTTGATCTATGGAAGCCAAAAGATAAGGGTTATCATAAGCCGCCCTTCCTATCATCACTCCATCGACAAACTTGAGATGATGTTTTGTTTCTTCCATCGTGGTAATTCCGCCGTTAATTTCGATGGTAAGGTGAGGAAATTCTTGTTTAAGTTGATAAACATCTTGATAACGTAAAGGGGGAATATCTCGATTTTCTTTTGGGCTTAATCCTTGTAACCATGCCTTCCTTGCGTGTACAATAAATTTTTGACAACCACTATTAGCCACGATTTTGACGAAGTTAACCATATCTTCATAGCTGTCTTGATTATCAATACCGATACGATGTTTTACTGTCACGGGAATATTCACAGCTTTTTGCATTTTTTCCACGCATTTAGCTACAATTTCTGGTTTTGCCATTAAACAAGCGCCAAAGTTTCCATTTTGTACTCTTGAGCTAGGACAACCTACGTTAAGATTAATTTCATCATACCCCCATTCTTGTCCTATTTTGGCACATTCTCCTAACTCTTCTTCATTATCCCCCCCTAATTGTAAACTTACTGGTTTTTCTTCTTCACTAAAGTCTAATAACTTATGGCGATCGCCGTGTATAATGGCTTGAGTAGTGATCATTTCTGTGTAAAGTAGAGTTTTTTTAGTCATTTTACGCATCACATAACGAAAATGTCTGTCGGTATAATCCATCATTGGCGCGATACTAATAACTTGAGACATAGATAATTAAAGAGAGATTAAAAAGAAAGATGGTAAATTGTTACTGTTAGAAGTTGATTGAATTTAGGACAAATTAAGAGTTAAAATAAACAATCGTAAGACTTAAATTGTGGCAAAATCAGGGAAAAAAGATGTCTAGTATTGAGAAATTACAAGCAGCAAGTAAAGCGGATACCCTTATGTATCAACCTTACTACGGAAAAGAACAACATGAAATATTACCCTATGCTTTAAGTTTATATCAACAGGGATACCTTGAAGGAGAAAGAATCATCGAAGGAAAAACGAATATTCCTTTTGTGGCTATTTGGTATGTATCTCGTTTACCTGCGGAAATGACTCGTTGTCGTATTCAATTTGACGGTAACGCTGATTTAAGTTATGAAATTAATTTATCTAACTCAAAATTTATAGAATATCTCATTTTAGTCATTAAAAATTTTAAAAAGTTTCGACAAACAGATTTTTCTCAACAGTTTTATCGTAAACTTTTACGTCTCGATGAATAATGAATAATGAATAATTAATAATGAATAATGAATAATTAATAATTAATAATTAGAAGTAGAATAGGGAATAACGCACCTAATACCATGTTTTTTTCCTTGATTATCTCCTTGATAACGAGGAATTAAATGAATGTGAGTATGTTTGACTTTTTGCCCTCCAGCTTGATGTATATTGAAACCTATATTAAAACCATCAGGATGATATTTCTCTGTGATAATTTTTTGCACTTCATTTACCATTTGCCAACAGTGACTTTGAAGAAAAAAAGGTAAATTAAAATAATTTTCTTCATGGGTTTTCGGAATGATTAAACTATGCCCTTTACTAAGAGGATAACCGTCTAAAATAGAGTAAGCTAAACTAGATTCTGTGAGTAAAGTTAATTTACTGTAAGGGTTGCAAAATATACAACGATTGACGTTATTTTTTTGTTGGTTATAATGTTGATATTCATAAATTTCGCAAAACTCATCTAAATAAATAGATTTAAAAGGTAATTTAACTAAACACTGATAAGTCATTTTTTTATGAATATAATGTTTCCTAAATCCTTCCGTTTTTAAATCTCTCCTGACAGCAAAATAAGCCTTTCCTTTTGGCTTTAATAGTTGTGATATTGCCATTATTACCGATTCTTGTGACTCACTAAAAAGTACATTTAAAACATAAAAACAGTAAATAGTATCATATTTTTTCTGTGGATATTTTGGAAAATAATAGTTATCATATCCTTCTATTAAAAAACCTTGAGAATGCAATACTTCGACATCTTTACCATAACCACAACCAAAGTCGAGAATATCACCTTTTAAAAGATGATTAGTTAATAAATACTTTGCAGGAAAAGATAACTTATCTCTTTCTATCGCTGTTAAATGAGTATATTTATTTTGTCTGAAATTATCTCTCATTCTTTAACCGTATTTTATTACTAATTTATCGTTTAATAAATATTTATTTTCTGGTAAATCTTATAATTTCAATAGATTGAGAAGTTAAAAATAAGCCTAAAATAATATAAGTACAAAAAACAAGTAAATTACTACTTTCAAAAATTCCTCTCACAAAATTTTCATAGTTTTTAAGTAAAGAAAAATGAGCGATAATTTCGCCTATTTGCCCACCAAAAAGATTCCCCATAGCATCCAAAATTGAGATAAAAATAACTAAGATAAATGTTAAAATTGCCGAGAAAATTGTACTGTCTGTAAGGGAAGAAATAAACATCCCTAAAGATAAAATTGAAGCCGCCATTAAAATTAAGCCAACATGAGCTAAGATTACTACTTGAGGATTTACAGCAGGTGTCGCTCCACTAAATGCAATGGCTTCATACAATAAAATAGGCATAATCATGGTAATAAAAAATAATAATACTGCTAATAATTTACCTATGGCTACCACCCAATTAAAAACAGGAGAAGTTGCTAATAATTCTATTGTACCTTTTTTTCTTTCTTCAGCATATAAACCCATAGATAAAATTGGTAAAATAAACATACTTAACGAGCCTATTACGCCAAAAAATATCTGCATAAATTCATAAACTACATCAATATTAACAGTATTACCTCCTTGTTCTTGAATTGCAACATTTTGGATTACTCCTTGATCACTTAACAGAATAAAGATAAAAAATAAACCCGAAATTAACCAAAAAATTCCAGCGATACTAAAGGCTAAAGGAGAGGAAAAATAACCTTGTAATTCTTTTTGTAAAATAGCAATAATATTATTAATTATTTTCATTTTTATTATGTATTAAAACTATTAATTATTTGGGCAACTTCCGTTACTCTTTCTAAGGATAATTCAGGAAAAATCGGTAAACTTAAAACTTCTCCAGCTAATTTCATAGTTATAGGATTAGGTTGATATTTTTCTTGATATACTGGTAATTGATCTTGAGGGATAGGATAATAAATCATGCTTCCAATGTCATTTTTAGCTAAGTATTCCTTTAATTCATCTCGTTTACCATTTTTAACTCTGATAGTATATTGATGAAAAACGTGTCCTTTGCTAATATTTGGAGTAATAATATTCTGATTATTTGCTAATAAATGATTATAATTTTTGGCAATATTTCTTCTTGCTTCATTCCATTGATTTATGTATTTTAATTTCACCCTTAAAACACAGGCTTGTAAACTGTCAAGACGAGAATTATAACCCACTAATTCATTATGATAGTTTTTCTTTGCCCCATGTACTCGTAACATTTTAGCTAATTCAGCAATATCGTCATTATTGGTAACAATCATACCACCATCACCATAAGCACCTAAATTTTTTGTGGGATAAAAAGAATACGCCCCAACATCGCCAATACCACCAACATATTTTTGTGTCAAATTCTGTCGTTGGCTATCCTCACAACTTTGATGACATCCTAAACAATCTCCATAATAAACCGCTCCAAAGGCTTGGGCGCAATCTTCTATCACTTTTAAACCATATTCTTTCGCAATGGTTAATATTTCCGTCATCGCCGCTGGTTGCCCATATAAATGCACTGGCATGATAGCCTTCGTTTTACTGGTAATTTTGTCTTTAATTTGACTGCTATTTATGTTAAAGTCGCCCTCTTCAATATCTACAAAAATCGGTTTTGCACCTACTAAACTGATGGATTCTGCTGTAGCATAAAACGAAAAAGACGTGGTAATAACTTCATCCCCTATACCGATGTTTAACGCCCTTAAGGCAATTATTAACGCATCTGTACCTGAATTTACCCCAATTGCGTGTTTCACCCCTAAATAATCAGCAATTTCCGTTTCTAATAGTTTGACTTCAGGTCCTAATACAAATTGTGTTGATTCTAATACATTGGCGATCGCCTGATCAATTTCGGGTTTAAGCAATTGATATTGAGGTTTTAAATCAAGAACAGGAATTTTCATGTAAATGCTATAGTCAGATGATAACCTTAGAGTTTACACTATTTTCCTTCATTATTAACGGGAGGATTAGGAGAATTATTAACGGGAGGATTAGGAGAATTATTAACGGGGGGAGTAGGAGAATTTTGTTGTGCTAAACCTTGCTTAATAATATTTAAGACTTCTTGATACTTAGTATTTTGAGGCTCAATCTTAACTAATTTTTCCATTAGTGGTAAGGCAGCAGATAAATTTTTTAACTGTAGTTGAATTTCCACCAATTTTTCTAAAGCAAAACGATTATTAGGCTCTTTTTCCAAGACTAATTCATAACCTTTCGCTTCTTTTAACAATGCACTCTCTGGGGACAAACTCTCTCCTTGACTGGAATTGACGGGAGGTGTAGCAGGTTTTGTAACCATTTTAATCATACTAGAAGCTGAAAACCAGAAAAAAGCCAAGCCTGAAATAATAATAAAACCTTTTTTAAAAATCTGTTTAGGAGTTACTTTTGTCATAAAGAATAAATAAAAAAAACAATAATCATGAATTGTCAATATTTTATAATAGTACTAATTTTATAGACATTGAATTGAGGAGAATTATTAATTTATGAGAGTGATCGAACTTAATGCTACTATTAATGAAAAAGGATAATTAAACCTTGATGAGTGTTTAGAAGTAACCCAACCTCAACGGGTGCGGGTAATTGTCTTAATATCTAATGAGGGTGAATCAGATTTTTATGAAACTCCCACAGAGATTATTAAAGAAGGTATTTATCAAGGTATAGAGGAAGCGTTATCGGGTAAAACAATCCCTTTAGCCCAAATGTGGGAAAATAGAGAAAAAACTATCAATATTTTATAATACTTGAAAATATTTTGATTCTAATAAAAAAGTACCTTGAGTAAAGCGAATAGCCCAATAACCAGCAGGGCGTGGATTTAAAACAATTCCTTCTTCTCCTAAATTAATCAAGCTAGATGATCTTAACATAGGCATGAAATCCGCCGTCTTGATGTATGGTGGTATTTTTATCACTTTCACCCGATCCCCTGATTTAATATTTACTGATGTCATAATTTTATTATTCCCGTGTCTTTTCTAATTCCTAATTCCCAGTTTCCTTGCTAATTCCTAATCAATTAAGGAGTTTGCCAAATACGTTCATGATAAGCTATTGGTTCTACCAAGGGATCGCTATCATGGTGATGATGAGAATGATCATGATGGTGAGTGTGATCCTGAGAATGATCATGATGGTGATGGTGACTATCCTCATTTTGTAACGCATTTAGGCGAAACTTACACATTTCACAATTCATTTTTACTTCTCCTAGTTGAGTTTCGATTTCCCTTTCCCTAATTAACTGCAATAATTCAGGTTGGATACCCATTTCAGGTAAACAGGTAATATCAATTTGAGGATATAATTTTTGATATTCTGTCGAAATAGTTTCTATTTTTTTCATTAAAGCACCCATAAACAGAAAATAGGGCAAGACAATAATTCTTTTTGGTTGATATAACAAAGCGCGGCGGAATCCTTCTTCTAAGCGAGGATGAGAAATTCCTATAAAACAGGTTTCTACGGTATTATATCCACTACCTTCCCACAAAATACGGGCTAGTTTATATACATCACCGTTGGCATCAGGATCACTTGAGCCTCTACCCACAAATAATAACACTGTATCTTCACGGGAAATGTTATGGGGATTATATTCTAATTCATCTAATTGTGCTAGGCGTTTTTGCCAAAGTTCGATAATACTGGGATTGATGCCAAAATGTCGTCCATAATGAAATTGTAATTGAGGATATTTTATCCTACTACGATCTAATTCATTGGTAACATCAAATTTATTATGACGGGCAGCAAATAAAAGAATCGGCAGAGCAGAAATATCTGTATAGCCTAAATCAATACAATGTTCAACTCCTTCGGCGATGGTTGGGGTAGTCAATTCTAAAAAACAAGGAATTACGGGGCGGGATTTATCCAATTCTTGATAGGCGTGAACAAAATTCATAAACACTTGACGACCATCCTCATCTCTTGTACCATGACCGATCATTAGTAAAGGACGTTTTAAAGGTAAAGGCTTTAAGGAGATTTTGAGATAATCTGTAGATATTTTTTCCATTAAATTTTTGCCACCAATAGCGATAATATTTCTTCTAATTATACAGAACCCCTGAAACCAACGTAAATGCTTAACAGGGGGATATTGATTAATTAAACTTATTCACTCAATAGTAACCAAGAAGTGATAATATTACCGTTGATTAGTTATTTTTTTTAACAACCGATGCCTGAAGCAGTAGGAGTAATTCAAACTCTAGGGTTTCCCTCTATTTTAGCCGCCGCTGATACTATGGTAAAAGCCGCTCGTGTAACGGTGGTTTATTTTGATAAAGCAGAAAAGGGTGACTTTATTGTAGCTATTCGGGGGCCTTTTTCCGAAGTTGAAAAAGCTATGACTGAAGGTATTAGAGAAGCTGGGAATGTTTTTGGCGGTGTCGTTCAAACTCATTACATTGTCCCTAATCCTCCCCCTAATGTCGTAGATGTTTTACCTATCGAATATACAGAGGTTTCCCAACCTTATCGCTCTTAATTTTATGTTTCAACCTCGAATTAATCCATTGATTTCGAGCCAGAAAATAGAGCAAATTTAGATAATAATTTAACCAACCAATTTATTTTGATTCATTATTAAAGGAGAATTTTTTATGCCTTCACAAGCCGCCGTTGGATCTCTCGAAACTAAAGGATTTCCGGGTGTTTTAGCCGCCGCCGATGCTATGGTAAAAGCTGGTAGAGTAACTATTGTGGGTTATATTCGAGTCGGTAGCGCTCGTTTTAATATCAATATCAGAGGCTCTGTTTCTGAAGTCAAAACCGCTATGGCAGCAGGAATTGAAGCTGTGAGTCGTGCCGAAGGTGCTACGGTTGAATCATGGGTTATCATTCCTCGTCCTCATCAAAATGTTTGTGCTGTACTACCTATTGACTATACTGATGCCGTTGAGCCTTACCGTCAAGCGGTGGAAGGAACTTCTTCCCGTCGTGCTTTAAATTAATTTTCTGGGAGTTTTTAATAGTTCGTATAGACGTAATAATTTATGTTTTTACTAACTTTAAAAGCTCAAAAAAATTACTTTTTATCATAAATAAAACTCAGCAAAAATAAGACCTATTTGCACTTATAAAATACTCAAAATTTATTGCTTAATAGTAAATGTTATTATCGATAACAAAAATATCATAATTTACCTAGATAAAAAAAGAGATTCTAAATTTAGATTAGTATAGAAAATACAGAAGTTTTAAAAATTAACTATCACAAATTCCTAGTAATAAAAAATTAGGAAGAATTAAATCTAATGTAATTAATTTTCTTGACATTTTTCCTTCTAGTGATAATATAAAAAATTGAAAAGCTATTATGAATTTATTATGACTAATTTAACCACTGGAGCTGATGCCGTTGATGAGGCCATCGCAAAAGGAATTGATTTTGATGGCAGTGAAATCCCTACAGCAAAAATAGATTTATATAATCAAGTCATGGGATTAGAAGGACAAAGACAACGTAGTGGAGTAAGTAATACTATGCGTTCAAGAATTGTGCGAATTGGAGCGAAACATATACCCCAAAACGAACTTAATCAGAAGTTAATTGATGCTAATTTTGCTCCTTTAAAAGATAAAGAAATTGCTTTTTATTATAGTAAATAGTCATCACAAAATAGAATTTATTAGAACTTAGAAAAACTCAAAATTTATTGAGGAATATTAAGTATAATTAATGGTTAATTTTTCATTAATGCTTCAATATCTTCTTCCGATAATTGTTGAATATAATTGACTTTAACTTCTTCGAGTAAAATAACTAATAATTCTTCTATTTTATTAATATCATATTTAGCATTAGGACGTAAACTCATAATCTTAACAGATTTATTGATAATTTGTTCTAAATATTGTTCAAAAATAAGGTCTTCTTTTAACATATTATTAATAGTATTTAAAAAGATTTGATAAGATTGAGTTGCTAATTTATTACTAATATCTTGAGGAAAATTTTTTAGTAAAGGTAAATAATTAATGTTTTGATAAATAGGTGATTCAGTAATAGTTTTTTCAAAAATATAAGTAAGTAAAATTTCAACTTCTGGACGAATTTCTGGTAACATTTCATAAGCAATTAAATTAATTAGTATTTTAATAATTTCTGCTGTTTCATTAATATTGTTTAAGTTAATATATTCCCTTCTATCTTCTTCTTTAAATAATATTTTTTCAATCTCTCCTTTTTCAATAGTTTTTTGAACTTGATTAACAATTCTGAGTATCACAACTTGGGTTATATCTCCTGCAATTTGTGCAACAAAACCTTTACTTAGTTGTTTTTTAATTCTCTTAGAATCTAATAATTTAGCTTCATCTAAACGAATAATTATCGGAATAATTCTTAACCATCTAAAAGTAGGTAAAAAGAAAATTAAATCATACCAACGCCATAAAATAGCATCTTGAATTTTAACTCCTTCATAGCGAATACTAATAAATAGACAACGAAGAATAAAATCATAAAAAATAATGACAATAAAAGGAAAATCTATCAAGCCAAAATAATCAACAAATTGTCCATTTTCTCCCATCGGACGGAAAAAATTAGTTCTAATTAACGGTTTTATTTGTTGGTTAAAAAAAGTTAATTGTCTTTCTAAATTATTATTTTTAAGATGATTTTTTGTCCAAAAAGATGTAAAAGCGACGGTAGAGGAATCTCTAGGATTATCTATATATATCCTCATATGTTCTCGCATTCTATTTTTTATTATCTCTAAAGTTCCACTTTTATTAGCTATTCTAAAAGGATCTTCTGAGATCATATTTGCACTCATTTCTCTTAAATTATATAAAATTTTTGCAGTTTCTTCACTGTCTAATCCAGACTGATTAATACTTTTTTCTAATCTGGTTACTTCTTCTAAATATTCTTGAGTATCTCGATAAGGTTCGATTCCTTTAATAGCATCATATTTAATAATTTTCTCACTCAAAGATTGAGGTAAAATCTTAAAGGTTATACCGTTAAATTCCTGGGAAGCAATTTTAATTTTCCCTACTGTTATTTTACCGTTTAACCATATATCTCTTAACGGAATATAAGTTAAATCAAAAATGACAACTCCAAAATTTAAGACAGAAATAATTGCCATGATTCTAGCAATAAATAATTGATCTGAATACCAATTTAAAAGTTTGAAAAAAAAAGATAATTTTTGTTGAGATTTTGTCGATTGATTATTTTTCATTGATTAAAATATTAAACTATAATAGCAATAGATAAATATAAATAATTTATTCATTCAAAAAAATATTTGTGAAATTATCGGAATATTGTGTAAATAATTATTCATTATCAATTATTAATTATAACTATGACTTCTAATTTATTAATTCATTATGGGGAAATTTTATTACCCAACGGCGGTATTTTCTTAGGAGATTTGCTCATCAAAGACGGTAAAATTGCTGAAATTGGCACAGAATTAACTGCCGATTCTGCCCGAATTATCGATGCTACTGGCTTAACTTTACTACCCGGTGTCATCGATCCCCAAGTGCATTTTCGTGACCCTGGATTAACCCATAAAGAAGACCTTTTTACTGCTTCTTGTGCCTGTGCTAAGGGGGGCGTCACATCTTTCCTCGAAATGCCCAATACCATCCCTTTAACTACCACTCAGGCAATATTAGACGATAAGTTGTACCTCGCTAGTCAAAAATGTTTAGTTAATTACGGCTTCTTTATGGGGGCTACGGCGGAAAATTTAGACGATTTACGCAACGCTAATCCAGCTTGTGGTATAAAGATTTTTATGGGATCAAATCATGGTGCATTATTAGTCAGTACTGAGGCTGAAATTGAACCTATTTTCGCTAAAGGTACTCGTTTAATTGCTGTTCATGCTGAAGATCAAGCTAGAATTATAGAAAGGAAAAAACTGTTTAAAGATAACACAGATCCAGCCATTCATTCTGTCATTCAAGATGAACAAGCCGCTCTTAATGCCACTAAATTGGCGGTAAAATTAGCTAATAAATATCAACGGCGTTTACACATTCTTCATCTTAGCACTGGTATCGAGGCTGAATATTTACGAGAAAACAAGACTCCTTGGATTTCTACGGAAGTCACCCCTCAACATCTTCTACTCAATACCAATGATTACGAAAGAATCGGTACTTTAGCACAAATGAACCCCCCTTTGCGATCGCCTGAAAATAACGAAATTTTATGGAGCGCATTATTAGATGGAGTAATCGACTGTATTGCAACAGATCATGCCCCTCACACCTTAGAAGAAAAAGCGAAACCCTATCCCCATAGCCCTTCAGGAATGCCGGGAGTTGAGACTTCATTACCACTGATGTTAACAGAATATAAAAAAGGACGTTGTACCCTAGTTCAAGTCGTACAATGGATGTGTACAAATCCAGCAAAACTCTATGAAATACCGAATAAAGGAGAAATAAAAGTAGGCTATGACGCTGATTTGATTTTAGTGGATTTAAACAACTATAAACCAGTGTTAAAAGAAAATTTAGCCACAAAATGCGGTTGGAGTCCTTTTGAAGGTTGGAATTTAACAGGTTGGCCTATATATACTATTGTGAATGGTGATATTGCCTTAGAAAACGGAAAACTTAATACCAATGTGAGAGGAAAAGCCTTAAGTTTTGGTTAATTCCAGACTAATTTTTAGTTTCAACACTGAATTTGAAAGTTGAACCAAAATCTGAGTAAAATAAGATTTATTTTTGTGATCATTATTGCAATTATAAAGTAAAGAAAAATCTTCATAAATTTTTGGATGAAATCACAAAGTTTGTACTATTATACTAGAGTCATTGAGGAATTAAACAAGTGAGTAATTTTTTAGGCAAATTAAAAGATATTATTGGTGGAGGTCAACAAGATTACCAATATTACGAGGACGAAATTGAGAACTTAGTAACTCAAGATTTACCCCAAGAAGAAAAAATTGTCGAGCCCATCGTGGAAAAACAACCCGAATCTCCAGTACAATCTTCTACTCCTTCTCGTCGTCGTCAACGGGATAAATCTCAAAATCAAATGGAATTGCCTTCGCCATCTTATTTGGATATGGATAGTAGTTTACCTAGTAATGTAATTGGAATGCCAGGAGTTAGTACCGCCGTGAATGAAGTAGTTGTAATCGAACCCCACACTTTTGATGAGATTCCCCAAGTAATTCAAACCTTGAGAGAACAAAGATGTGTAGTATTAAACTTAAATGTAATGGAACCTGATGAGGCACAAAGAGCTGTGGATTTTGTCGCTGGTGGTACTTATGCCATTGACGGCCATCAAGAAAGAATTGGAGAAAGTATCTTTTTATTCACTCCTAGAAGCGTAAAAGTGAGTACTATATCAGGTAGTTCTTATCAAGTGAGAGAATCTATTGTCAGTAGCAACAATACTTTAGGTAGTTCTTTTTCTGAATCCTTGTGGGAAAATGATTCCACACCTCTTTCTGATCCCATTGCACAATAAATTAAGTAATAGGTAATAAGTAATAATAGAAAAGTCGTAAGTAATAATTTATAATAAAAAAAGTGTCTTTAAAACTAGGTGTTATTGGCGGTGGAGTAATGGCAGAAGCGATTATTTCCTGCTTAATTGAAAAAAATATTTATTCTTCCTCAGATATTATTATTAGTGAACCTTCGGTTAATCGTCGTCAGTTTTGGCAAGAAAAATACGGCGTTATTACTACCGCAGAAAATCAACAAATTTTAGATAATTCTGACGTTATCATCTTAGCGGTTAAACCCCAGATTTTGTCAACGGTAATCTCTAATTTAACCTTAAATTCTCAAGAAAAAAAACCCTTAATTATCTCAATTTTAGCTGGAGTTTCTTTAGATAAATTAGCCCAAGGATTTGCGCAATTTCCCTTAGTTAGAGTAATGCCTAATACCCCCGCTATTGTCGGAGAAGCCATGACTGCTATTACCCCAAATAATTTGGTGTCGGAAAATCAATTAAATCTTACTCTGTCTCTTTTTAAGGCTATTGGTTCGGTAATTGAAATACCAGAATATTTAATGGATGCCGTCACGGGTTTATCAGGCTCAGGACCAGCTTTTGTAGCATTGATGATTGAGGCTTTAGCTGATGGAGGAGTCGCTTCAGGTTTACCCCGTGTTATTGCCTTAGAATTGGCAACTCAAACGGTTTTAGGTACAGCACAATTAGTGAAACAAAAGAACTTACATCCAGCCTTATTAAAAGATCAAGTTACAAGCCCGGGTGGTACAACCATCGCTGGAGTTGCACAATTAGAAAAAAATGGCTTTCGTAGTGCTATTATATCGGCAGTAACGGCTGCTTATAAAAGATCTCAAGAATTAGGTTAAGATAATTATGAAAAAAGTGCTGCACATTACAAAGTGACATTAGGGAAAAGATAACGAGTCAAAGCCAAAAGTAAAGCAATAATTATACCACCTGCTATTGAACGAGCAACAAATTCTATATTTACTAATCTTTTATCTAAACCATCAAAATTAGTCTTAACATCGCTTTTTACACTGTTTAATTTTTCATCAAGTTTAGCTACATTGATTTTTACCTCATTAACCTCATTAGCTAAATGATCGATTTTGTCTTCTAACTTTTCAATTTTGTTTTCTAACTTGTCCATTTTTGCCTCAAGTCTCAACAAGACATCAGCAATATTAACTTCAATAATTTGACTCATAAAATAATCTCTTAAATATTTACTTTGATTTTAAAGTTTTTTCTTCCACTGAGATCTTGCATCAGATCAAAAATACTTAATAAGCAAAAGTCAAAAAATCAATTTTAGTATAGTTTGAGTCAATTTTAATCCCTTTGCCCTT
>JAACUG010000074.1 GCA_009993045.1 Cyanobacteria bacterium CG_2015-22_32_23 | reverse complement strand
GGGGGCGGTAAGTTTAAGTAGTGGTTCAACGGTAAGCTCTGTAATAGTTGGTACGAGAGGCTTTCTCCCCCCTGAGCAAAGTTTAGGGCGCACGGTTTTTAGTAGTGATTTATATGCTTTAGCTTTGACGATGATTTACAGTTTGACGGGTAAATATCCTATCGAAATACCTAGTAATCAAATTACAGGAGAATTAGATTGGCAAAGTTTAATCCCTAATTTGTCGCCTAATTTAAGAATAGTTTTAGAAAAAGCGACAAAAATGGATATAAGTAGCCGTTATCCTACTGCTCAAGCTATGTATCAAGCCTTACATAGTAGTGATATGCAAACTATGGCGGTTGTGCCTCGTGTTAATAATATTGATTTGCCAAAAGCTGTTACTCCTCAGATACCCGAAACAGTACCTTATCCGATACCTATACCACATTCTATACCTAATCATATTGTTAGTGATCCTAAAAATCCTGTTAATAATTTTTCAAATAACAATCTTTTAATTATTTTAATTACTGCTTTATTCGTCGCTTTAGGAGTATCGGGATTATTTTTAATTAATCAACAAATGAGAGAAACCCAAGAGAGATTAGCAAAAATTGAGACGGAGAAAGAAGCAACACAAACTGAATTTTCAGAAGGAGATAAAACACAAGCTGAGATAGAATCTTTAAAACAAGAAGCTGAAAAAAATCGTTTAGAAGCAGAAAAGTTACGTCAAGAAATTGAACAAAAAAATTCTCAAGTTTCAACTAATAATGATATAAATATAAGCTCATCAAATAATGTTCAACCTCTTGGATGGATTAGAATTGGAGCAATTGAAGGGACAAATAATCACTACACGGGGCAACAAATGGTTGCAACAACTCAACCAGTAACAATTGCACCGATATTCATACCTCGTATTGGTGATAAAGTGAGTATAATTTCTAATGTTAATTTACGAGAAAATTATCCTCAACCTCCACTATTTAATTTAGAAAAATCTATTAGTGTATTATCAGCAGGACAAAGTTTTATTATTCTTAATATAGAAAGTTTTGTTGATTATAATATTCCATCAAATAGAATTATTTGGGCAAAAATAGGTAGTTATAAGCATTAATAAAAAAATTATATTAATTATATATAAAATTTTAATAAATATTTTAAAATATGTACACTCACCCTTATTTTTATGAGAATAATTCTTCTTTTATTGAATTTCAAAATATTATCATTAATTATAATAATTCATTTTTATTCATTTCTGATCAAATTATTAATTTAGCAAAACAAAGAAATTTACCATTAGAAAAATTATCTTTTAGTTTAATTGATCTGAGTCCTGATTCTTGCCCTTTAGTTAATGGAAAACAAGCATTTTGTTACATTAGTTATCAAGATAATATTCCTCGTTATCCTGCTAGTATAGTGAAATTATTTTGGTTAGTTATTGCTTATAATCAAAATCCAAATCCTGATGCAGAAATGAGAAAACAATTAATAAAAATGATTGTTGATTCTGATAATGAAGCCGCAAGTATTATAGTTGATAATATAACTAAAACAAAGTCAAGTAAAGAAAAATTATCCCCCGATAAATTAACAACATTTCAAGACAATAGAGAATATCTAAATAAATGGTTTAATTCTTTTAATTATAAGAATATTAATATTTCTCAAAAAACTTTTCCTATCCCTTATTTACAGATGGATATGCCAGAGGGTGCAGATTTACAATTACGTCATCTCAACGGTGAAGAAAAGCCCATTAGAAATTATTTAACATCTCAAAATGTGGCTTTATTACTTTATCAAATTTATAATCAACAATTTCCTCAATCACCGCAAATGTTAGCTTTATTAAAGAGAGATTTAAACCCTAGTGCATGGCAAGATATTCCTTTTAATGCTATTAAGGGATTTTTAGGGGAAGGAATACCGAATAAAAACGTTGAATTTTACTCTAAAATGGGTTGGACTTTTAATAATAGAAATGATAGCGCTATTATCATTACTCCTGATGGTAAAACTCGTTATATTTTAGTTATTTTAGGAGATGATTCAGCTTATTATAAAGATGTTGAATTTTTACCGATGGTATCTAAGATGGTTTATCAAGAAATGAGACAATTAACACCTTAAAAAGTAGTTAAGGCTAACGATAGAAAAGTAATTTAGGATTGCAATAGTTTATGATTAATTATGAATTATTCATGATCAATTATTAATTATTCACCATGTTTTTAAGTTCTACTAACAATAAATGGCAACCTATAATCAAAGAATTAGAAGGAATTTTAGGTAAAAATGGTGTAGTTAAACGCAAAGACGAACTTTTAACCTACGAATGCGATGGATTAACGGAATATCGTCAACGCCCAGGGTTAGTAACATTACCGAAAACCACGGAAGAAGTTGCCGCCATTGTCCAAATTTGCAATAAATATGAAATAAAATGGGTTGCAAGGGGGGCGGGTACGGGTTTATCAGGAGGTGCATTACCTTTAGAAGATAGTCTTTTAATCGTTACCGCTAGAATGCGTCAAATTTTGGATATTGACTATGAAAATCAAAGAATTGTTGTGCAACCCGGCATTATCAATAATTGGGTAACACAAGCCGTTAGCGGTGCAGGTTTTTATTATGCTCCAGATCCTTCTAGTCAGATAATATGTTCTATAGGTGGTAATGTAGCAGAAAATTCGGGGGGTGTACACTGTTTAAAATATGGTACAACTACTAATCATGTTTTAGGTTTAACCATCGTTACCGCGCAAGGAGAGATATTGAAAATAGGGGGAAAAGTACCAGAAATGCCCGGTTTTGACCTTACAGGCTTATTTGTAGGCTCAGAAGGCACTTTAGGCATCGCTACGGAGATAACCTTAAAAATTCTCAAAACTCCTGACGCTATCTGTGTTGTGTTAGCGGATTTTAATAGTATTGAAGAAGCAGGAAGTGCGGTTGCACAGATTATTCGTGCTGGTATTCTTCCTGCAGGTATGGAAATGATGGACAATTTTAGTATTAATGCGGTGGAAGATGTCGTGGCGACTGACTGTTATCCTCGGGATGCCCAAGCCATTTTATTGGTAGAATTAGACGGTTTACAAGTGGAAGTTGACACTAATAAGAAAAAAGTTGATGATATTTGTCGCTCTTGTGGTGCTAGAAATGTTACCTCCGCTAGTGATGCCCCAACTCGCCTCAAGTTATGGAAAGGAAGAAAAGCGGCTTTTGCAGCCATGGGTAAAATTAGCCCTAATTATTTTGTACAAGATGGAGTTGTACCTCGCTCAAAATTGTCTCAAGTTTTGGGGGAAATAAATGCTTTAGGTGAACAATATGGTTATCGTATCGCTAATGTTTTTCATGCTGGAGATGGTAATTTACATCCTTTGATTTTATATAATAATGCCATAAAAGGCTCTTTTGCAAAAGTGGAAGAATTAGGGGGAGAAATCCTTAAGTTATGTGTGAGAGTTGGTGGTAGTATTTCTGGTGAACATGGTATCGGTAGCGATAAAAAATGTTACATGAGCGATATGTTTACGGAAACTGATTTAGAAACTATGCAATATGTTAGAAGCAGTTTTAACCCTAAAGGCTTGGCAAATCCTGACAAAATTTTTCCTACTCCTCGCACCTGTGGAGAAGCTGCTAATGCTAATAAGGTTGATTATAAAGGATCACAAGCATTTTAAATATTATTAATTAATGCTTTTGCTTTGAGTATTATTTCTTCAAATTCTTTGTCTGGTTGCGATAATGCCGTAATTGCACCTCCAACACCGATGGAGGTTCTTTCTTCGGTTACAATAGCAGTACGAATTACTATATTTAAGTCCATCGTACCATTGAGGGCTAAAAATCCGATACTACCTGAATAAATACCTCTTGCTTCGGTTTCTAATTCGTCAATTATCTCTAGTGTCCTCTTTTTTGGTGCACCTGTCATTGAACCACCTGGGAAACAAGCCTTAATACATTCCATGGGTTTTATTTCTTCCCTAATTTTTCCCTTGACTGTTGACACCATTTGATGTAAGGTTGCGTAAGTTTCAATAGCCATTAATTTAGGAACTGTCACTGTACCAATTTCACAAATTTTACCTAAATCATTACGCAATAAGTCCACAATCATTAGGTTTTCCGCTTTCTCTTTCTCACATTTTTTTAAACTATTTTTTAGTTGTTTATCTTCTTCTTTATTTTTACCTCTTTTTACTGTGCCTTTGATGGGTTTTGATTCTAAATTACCATTTTTTTCTAAGTGTAAAAATCTTTCAGGTGATGAGCAAATTATTGTTGTTTTTCCTAATTTTAAAAAACTGCTATAGGGTGCAGGATTTTCTTCTCTTAACTGTAAATAAAAATTTAAAGGCTTATATATAGTAGGTAAAAAAATCTGATTTGTTAAGCAAATTTCATAACTTTCTCCTTGGGTTATTTTTTCTAAGCAAGTTGTTATATTATCTAAATATTCTTTTTTCTCTCGACTTAATTTATAAGACTGTTTTTCTTTATTTCTCTCTAGGTTATTTTTATCTTTTCTTTCTTTCTTATTAATAATATTTTTATCTTTAATTATCTTTTCTTCATTATTAATTAATTGAAGTTTATTCTCTATTTCTTCAAACCATTGATTTGCTTTTTTTTCTTCCTTTACTTTATCCATAAATATTAAGTAAATTTCTTGACAAATATGATCAAATATGATTGAGCGATCGCCAAATATAAAATTAGCATCAGGCAAACAAGATTGATATTTATTTTTATTACCTAATAAGGCTTTTAATTCATAACCAAAATAACCGATAAAACCACCATTAAAATTAAAAGGCAAATCTTGATTATCAAAAGTATAATTATCTAAAGTCTCTTGCAAAAATTGAAAAATATCACCCTTTAAAATTTTTATGTTATTATTTTTAGTAACTTTAATTTCTTGATTATTAACGTCATATTCAACTAAAAAACTATGCTCCCCTTCACTGTCTCCCATATAAGAAAACCTTGATAAACCTTTTGCTATCATACTACTATCTAACCAAAAACTATAATTAGATTGACTATAAATTTTTTCAAAAACTAAAGCAGAATCTATAAATATATTTAACTTTTTACTATAAACTTGATAATTTTTATTGTTAGTTATTCCTATATTATTTAGTTGATTTTTTTTAGCTATTTTATCTTGTATTTCATTTTTAAGTAAGGACGGTAAATAAGTAATTTTATTCACATCTTGATGATAGTTTTTTGTTAAATTATGGAAATTAATTAATAACTCTTTCCCATACTCAGAAGCAATAGATTCGGGATGAAATTGTACACCCCAAAAAAACTTATATTTATGTTTAATTCCCATAACTAAATTATCCTCAGTTTTGGCAATAACTTCTAAATCATTAGGTAAAGGATAATCAATTATTAAAGAATGGTAACGCATCACGGAAAAAGGAGAAGGAATACCTTTAAAAATACTGTGCTGATGGTGATAAATTTTACTAATTCTACCATGAAAAGGCTCTGGCGATCGCCTAATTTTTGCCCCATAAAAATAACCTAAACCTTGATGCCCTAAACATACACCTAAAATGGGAATATTTGCCTTTAATAAAACCTCACCACAGACACCAAAATCGTTTATATTTTCAGGATTACCTGGACCTGGAGATATAATAATATTATCAAAATTAAGCTCTTTTATTTCTTGCCAAGATAATTGATTATTAGTAATAACTATAGGCTCTTTTTCATTAACATCCGCCAATAATTGGTAAATATTGTAGGTAAAAGAATCATAATTATCAATAATTAAACTTTTCATATAATTTTCAAATTTATCAAGCTAACTTTAAATTATAAAACATCTTTATTGATAAGTATTGCCTTTATCTCCTATGCGCTACCCTTACAAAAAAACTTTTTTATTACACCCTAATTAATCACAAAAAAAAGGATAAATATTTATCCCTACAAATAGTTAAATTGATTTTACGGAAGGTTAATGCCATTAACCCCTACTTCTGTGATTATTCTGCAAATAATTTTTTACCGATAATCATTTCTTGAGCGTTACCATTAGTATCAATGCGTAGCTCGTGAATATTACGACTCATTTCTCTAGCTACATGATAACTCTCAATATCTCCTTGCTCAAAATAAAGTAAAGCAGCTTTGCGTAAATCATCCACCGCTTTTTGTTTCGCACCACTATCGAGATAAAGTACCCCTCTTTTATGATAGGCTTTACTCAGGCTAGAATTTTTCTTAATAGCTTCTGTGTAATCTTCTATAGCACCAGCATAATTTCCTAATTTTTCGTAACTTAATCCTCTTTGATAGAAGAAATCGGCGGAGTCAGGTTGAGAGCGTAATTCTTGGGAAATATTTTCTAAATCTTTAATATTACTAACAATATTATTTAAGTCTTGATGTTGTAATTCAAGTCTTGTAATTTCACTGTTAATATTTTCTTTTTGTTTAGCTAAATTATCTTGCATAGATAACTGTAATTTTTCTACACGATTAGCTAAATCTGTTTGATTTTCCATGAGTTTAGCCGTTAATTCACTATGATTAGCCTCTAAAGTTGTTACTAATTTCTTGATAGTTTCTTCCTGCTGATTATAGGCTTCTACTAAACTATCATTAAATTGTTTACGACTAATAACATTACAACCTACCCCAACAGTTAAAAGTAAGGAGGCTGGGGCTATATTATTAGTAATAACAGAAACTACCGCACCTACTGCTGAAAGTCCTAAACCTACATAACCGACTATATCTTGTTTTTTTTCCATGATTTTTTTACCATCAATAAAAGATTAAAATTCATTATTCTAAAAAGTTTGTAGTAAAGGCTTTAGCCTTAAATTAGCTCAAATGAGGATGAAATTTTATTACCCTCAATGGTAAAACTACTAACTTTTTTTTACACTAAAACTGCACAATTAAGCTCAAAAATCGGCAGGGCATATTTAGCTTCTTCAGGGGTTAAAAATTGTGGAATTACTTGTAACAAGACATCATAAGTATCATGATTATCATCTTCAAAGTTCCAAGATTTAGAAATGGTTTGAAACCATAACAACATATTAGTGCGTAAACGTTCTAAATCATCAAATAATAACGCAGCAGCACAGTAACGAATTAAATCAATTAAATCCCGTTTACAAGTGGCATAATAATCTTTAAATTCAGGATTACGTTTATTTTTACCCACTTTTACAGCTTCTACGATAGCATCAGCGTTATCTCTAATTTTGATATAAGCACTCATTCTTATTTGTTGAGATTCTAAATAATCCTCTAAAAATTTTAACTCAAAATCTTCTGCATAACGCCCGTCAGCTTCGAGGGTTAAATCTGCAAATTGTTTTAACATTTTTCCAAACTCCTTATAATTTTAATAAAATTGTGTTAGACTGCATCACTGGTATTAGATAAATATTGGGCAACTTCTCCTTTCGTATTCTCTAATTGACTAATCATCGAGCGAGTAATTAACTTTCCTTCCTCTACCAAAATCTTGCCAGATATAGGGTGAAGAATATTTTGTTGAGCCCTTCTACCAATTAAGGATTCAATATCATCAATCTCGCTTAAATACATCCCCGAAGGCAATTCCACAACGACTCCTTCACCGATTACCCTAGCTTGACAAGCTAAACGAGAATTAAGTTTACAGGTTGTAATCACTTCTAAAGTCCGTTTTTCTCTACGATTAAGAGGAGATAAACTTTCCATGCCTTCTTTGATATAAACGTGACAAGTAGAACACATACCTCTACCGCCACACTCCTGTGAAACATTTAGTTGACTTTTCAGCAATCCTGATAAAAGATTATCATTAGTTTTAATTGCTGTATCTGTACCTAAAGGATCGAGTCTGATGGATTTTGCCACTATCTTTACATCTGATTTATTAAGGGATTAATTTAAGATTAGCGTATGTTTTTATGAAAAGGAAAGATAGTTATCAGTCAATTTTCGATAATTTTTTTTGAAGTTACCTTTAGTTATCAGTAGAATTACTTTCTAATAAGCGATCCATAATGGTAGAATGATCGTGACCTTCTTCTGACAGTGCCTTAGCTAACTTAAGTCTTTCCTCTAAACCGATGACAAAATAATTTGATTGTGCCCCCATAGACTCGCAACTAAGTTGAACACATCCAAGTTCTTCCCCCGTCAACTGACTGAAAAATGAGCTTAAAATTCCCGCTTCAGGATGACAAGCGAAACCTTTATCTTGAGGTGCGGCTTGTGCAAAAGGAGAATTAACGGTATTTACCACGATAAAACCTTGAGAATAGTAGTCGAAATTAAAATTAATTACCCCCCAACCGTGAGTTTTCCAACATTGTTTTAAACAACTCAGAAATTGAGCCATTTCCATTTGTGCCAACGGCATTTCATAATATTCGCTGACTTCTTGGATAAAACGGCGATAAAAACTTTTGCCCCACCAACGTCCACAATTATAAAGAACAATCCCTGTAGCTTGACCAATTTCTTCGTCTAAACCAGCATAAATACCCTGTAAAAGAACTTCAGGTAAAGCGATTAATCTTGAGCCTAGTCTTGTTTCTAATAATCCTAACTCAAAATCTCCTTGGACATAAGCAGAAGGCGAGAAATAATTACCTTTTAAGGCTTTTTCTTGAACTAAATTAGCAACGGAAATCATGAATTTTTCCTCTTATTTTGATATTTTTTTCGGGCTTTAATTCGCTAAAATAGGACTATTAATTAAATAATCATTAGCTTGGGCTAAAAATGGTTGAATATGAGCTAATTCATCATTAGAAAGAACTTTATTTAATTTAGTTATTAACAATGAATAAATAGCCGTAAAAAGATGTTGAGATTGATGTGCTTGAACTATATCTGTCATCCATTCTAATAAACGATGTTCGAGAAATTCGTGGTTATTTAACATCATCGCCATACTGCAATATCTCATAATCACTAACCAGTGACGGATACTTGTTTCAATTTCCTTAGGATTTTCTCTAGGAAATTGGGCAACTAAATCATCGGCAATGTCTTGAAAAATGTTAATTTCTTCGTCTCGTAACAGTTTATAAGCGGGGATTCTATCTTTTAGAGAAGAAACCTCTAAGGAAAGTTTATTTAAGTCTTCCCCGTTTAAATATTGAAATTCCGCTTCGTGAATCAGTGCTTGTAATTCTGGATACATAATTTTTTCCTAAAATAAATCAGCTAAATCGTTAACATTCAATGATTGAGATTTAATGTTGGTAACGTCAGACATTTGAGGCATAGAAGCGATATGGACTTTTTTATTGATGCCTTGATTTTGCCCATGCCATACCATGCGTTGAAAAAACTCCCCTACTGTCATAGTTAAACCGTAAGTAGGTTGATTTATTTCCCCTGATAATTCTTGATTTTCTTTTGTTACTCCTTGGTAGTTACGGAAAATACCTTGCCAATTATGTAAACCGAAAAAATCTTCTACCGTCAAACCTAAATGAATATTTCTGACTACCTTTTCTACTATCACCTCATCCATATCTGGGATGATTTTTAAACCTTGCCAGTTTGCTTTTTGGAAAAAATTTTCAACGGTGACACAGGTTGATGGTATCATTTTAGATATTCTCCATTGACTAATTTTTTCTGAATATCTTTTGCTCCTGCACCTTCATTTTGCCAGAAAGTCGCTGCATCAATACGATCTTGTTTCCCTAATAAAAATTTACAATAGGTTTCACCCATGGAATAACACTGAATTTCAATGCAGTTAAGTTGTTTTTGAATAAAGCGACTGAAAAAACCAGCCATTAAACCAGCGTAAATGTGACATACAGGTTTGCCCACATCTCCTAAAGTGCGCGCCACCGCCGAGTCAAAAATATTAACAAACATAAAGCCATTTTTTTGCTCACTTAAATCCACATCCCAGTTACCCCATCCCTGAGTGGTAAAAGGCCACCACCACGCCTCAAGAACGTATAATAAATTCATGTCTTTAGGGTTTTTAGGATATTCATACTCAGTGTTAAACCATTGCTCAAAAAACTCAGCGTCTCTAATTCCCCAAGCCTTACCGATATTATACATTACTACACTAGAAGCAGAACCCACTTCCTCTTCTAAACCTTCGATTAACCCCACGATAAAATCTTCAGTTACAAGAACATTTCGAGATTCATTCCAGTCAGTAATATCTCCATTTTTAGTATCAAAATGAAAAAAGTCTTCTAAGGTATAATGATCATGTTTTTTAGGGTATTTATTCTTCCAAAGATTTTTGGAAATTTTGTCCACAGTACGACTTGATTTTGTAGGTGTAAAAGTCATCTGGTTTTCAATCCTCTTATCGTTATTATGGTGATTAAATTATTAAATTAGTTGTAAATTAATTTACCTTCTATAATTATTTTAACCAGTTTTTTTATTTCGATCTATTTTTTAAACATTTCGATACAATTCTGATATTATTTGTTATATATTTTAGCGTTTAAATATGGTAAAATTAGACGACTAAAATAAATATTAAAAATCAGGAATTATTACTTATTACTTTATTCTCAAGCGGCATTCTTTTTAATTAAATATTCTACGGTAAGATTTTTTTCTTCAATAATATTAGGTAAATCTTGAATAATTACGGAAGATTTTTTGATAAAAGCATTGGTCCATTTTTCAAACCATTTTAATTGCATCATGGTGGCTTGATTACTCATGGTACCGCCGAAGGAAATTTTACCTTTTTTATCCATAGAAAATTGTTGTAACCATTCTATGTCAGGGCGAGAATCTTCAAAGTTTTTAGCGGTAATTGTCCCACCTAAATAATGACTTGTAATATTGGCTATGGTTTCAAAGTTAGTAATAACATCACCAATACTGATTTTTTTGAAGACAGAATTTTGAAATGAAGAAATTAAAGTCATTCCCAATGCACAAGGATCAAAACCTTTATCAAATCTGGTACTATTATCATATACAGCACCTTGAAAAATAGCACCATTTAAGTGCGCGCCATTGAGGAAAGTACCTGATAAATCAGCTTTCAAAAAATTGGCTTTGGTGAGAAAACTACCTGTTAAATATGCTTCTTTAAGAATTGCTTTTTTAAAGTCAACTTTGGTTAAGTATGCTTTAATTAAATATGCACCTGATAAATTTGCACCCGATAAATTTGCACCACTGAGATTCCCCTCATTAAAGTAGCAGTTACTCAAATTTGCGTTACTTAAATCAGCATCTCTTAAGTCAGCATAACTCAAGTCTGAACCTGACAAATTAATACCTTTAAGTTTACTACCTTTTAAATCTATTCTTCTTAATTGGAGTTTTTTAAAATCTCTTTCTCCTTGATTATATTCTGTTTGAATATCAACACTTCCTCTATTTCCTAACATTCTTTTCTCCCTAAAAATTAAGTGTCATTTTAGATAGCAATAGTATTAAATAAACGTAACTTTTATTATATATACATATATTTAAAAGCCCTAAAATATTTTTTAATTTCAGCTTTTAGTTACTTTATATTAAGCAGTTTGACAATCCATAGCTAAATTGTAACGATATTTCTGAAAAAAATGTCTTGTTTTTTTACAAAACTTTGTCAAAGTTTAATCATCTTATAAATATTTATACAATAGTAAAAATACTGAGTATTTATACATACATATTTACGGTAAAACTTTTTTAATTTTTGTAAAGATTTCATAAAGTTTATATTTTTTTGACTAAGTATAACTGAGATTTTGCACCAGAACAAAAATACTTAATACTCTAAAGTGAGGTAATCAATTTTATAGTGGTTAGTATCAATTCTGAAACTCATTACTCATTACTTCTTACTCATTACTCCCTCTAACCAGTCAATGGGGTGCAAGATATGAGTATAAGTCACCAAGTCGTTAGGAATTAGAAAGGAAACGGGGAATTAGAAAGGAAACGGAGATAGAGGAAGAATTATTAATCTTAAGTTTCAGGATATTCTTGTCAATCTCTTAGATTATACTTGAAGTTGTTATGACTTTTTGAAAAGGACTTTATTGTATGTTTAGATACAGAAACTATTAAGTAAAAAGTATCAATATTTAACAGTTAATTGACGAGTCGAATCGTTAATTGTTCAATTCCTGTGTAGTTTTAGATCAAATCTATAATAATTAGTCAAATGATACTAATGTCTAAAAAAACAAATAAAAAAGCTAATCGGTTACAAAACCAAGATAGTTTTATACTTAATTCTATAGCTCGTGTTAAAAATTTATTTTCTCCTTATCAGTTAGCTTGTATCCCTTTAACTGCTCTTATTCTGATGGTGTGGAATAGTGCAGCTAAAGCTCAAGGATTTGGACAACCTGAAGATGTGGGACAACTTAAAATAGTATTAGATTCTGTTTTCTTGTTAATTACAGGAACTTTAGTTGTCTTTATGAATGCTGGTTTTGCGATGTTAGAAACAGGTTTCTGTCGTCAAAAAAATGCTGTTAACGTCTTAGCGAAAAACTTAATCGTCTTTGCCATCGCTTCTATTGTTTATTGGGCAATCGGTTATGGTTTAATGTACGGTAATGGTAACGGTTTTATCGGTTTAGATGGTTTCTTCTTTAATGGTAGCAGTCTTCCTTATAGTGACTCAGAAGCCTTTGAAGTCGCTAAAACAATGGTGGATGGTACAGAAGTTGAAGTTAAAACCTTAACAAAAGTACCTGAATCTATTTCTTTCTTTTTCCAATTAGCCTTTGCGGCAACGGCTGCTACTATCGTATCTGGTGCGGTAGCTGAGAGAATCCGTTTCGATGCTTTTTTAATCTTTAGTGTTTTATTAATCGGTATCGCTTACCCTATTACGGGTCATTGGATTTGGGATGGTGGTTGGTTAGCTTCCATGGGATTTCGTGACTTTGCAGGATCAACGGTGGTTCACTCTGTGGGCGGTTGGGCTGCATTAATGGGGGCATCAATTTTAGGACCACGTCAAGGTAAATACACCTCTGATGGTACAGTCCACGCTATACCCGGTCATAATATGAGTATTGCGACTTTGGGATGTTTAATTCTTTGGATTGGTTGGTTTGGCTTTAACCCCGGTTCAGAATTAGCCGCTACAGCTAACGTTCCTTATATCGCCCTTACTACTAACTTAGCTGCCGCCGCCGGTGGCATTACCGCTACGGCTACCTCTTGGGTAAAAGATGGTAAACCAGACTTATCCATGATTATTAACGGTGTATTAGCTGGTTTAGTGGGTATTACTGCTGGTTGTGCTGATGTCACTTATTTAGGTGCTATTATGATTGGTGCGATCGCAGGGGTAATTGTAGTTTTTGCTGTAGGATTTTTTGATAAAACTTTAAGAATTGATGATCCCGTAGGTGCAACTTCCGTACACTTAGTTTGTGGTGTTTGGGGAACTTTAGCTGTTGGTATTTTTAGCACAAATGGTCATAGTTTCGTTACTCAATTAATCGGTGTTTTAACTGTAGGTGGTTTTACCGTTGTTGTTAGTTCTATCTTTTGGTATGCTCTTAAAGCAACTGTGGGTATTAGAGTTCATGCAGAAGAAGAAATAAAAGGTTTGGATATTTCCGAACACGGTATGGAGGCTTATAGCGGTTTTGTCAAAGAAGCTGATATTCTTTCTGGTGGTTTTTCCTCTACGGTGGGAGAAGTAAGTTCTGGTATAGAAATGTAATAAGTAATGAGTCATAAGTTAACACTGGTTAATTATTTTGTCTGCCCTCTAAATCCCCCAATTCTGGGGGACTTTCACCAGTGGGACTCCCCCAAAGTTGGCGGATGGGAGGCTTAATTATTAGTAATTAAATTTTGTTTATTTTCCTTATCTTTAACACAGATAGGGATTTTTTTTTACTTAAATTTGGGCTTTTAGGTTTAAAATTGACTAAAATTACTGTTATTTAACTTAATGATCATTAGTGCTGTTATTTGCTTAGTTTTATTAGTTTTTCAAAGTGTTTGTTTTTTTATCCTCCTCAGTCGTTTATTTCGAGGTGCAACTCGATTTCCCCCTTTAAAGCCTCAATGCCCTAATCCCTCTTTTTTAGCTAAAGTTAGCGTAGTTGTTCCCACTCTCAATGAGTTTGATCGCATCGATAAAATGTTAGAAGGCATCACCCGTCAAAGCTATGAAGTTAAAGAAATAATCATAGTCGATAGTAACTCTCAAGATGGTACAAGAGAAAAAGTGATGGAAGCCTCAAAAAAAGATCCTCGTATTCGTCTTGTCACCGATCCACCTTTACCTAAACAATGGATAGGGCGACCTTGGGCATTACATAATGGATTTTTAAATAGTTCAGCTACTAGCGAATGGATTTTAGGCATTGATGCTGATACTCAACCTCAAAAAGGTTTAATCCCTAGTTTGTTGAATTTTGCTAACACTCATAATTATGATGTGGTTTCTCTTTCTCCTCAATTTATCCTTAAATACGCTGGTGAATGGTGGTTACAACCAGCTTTATTAATGACTTTAATTTATCGTTTTGAGTCGTCAGGGGTGGATGCTAAAAGTGCTGAAACTGTCATGGCAAATGGACAATGTTTTTTAATTAAGCGCAAAGTTTTAGAAGCTATAGATGGTTATAGTTATGCTTCTAATTCTTTTTGTGATGATGTCACCCTTGCTCGTTATATCGCTAGTCAGGGTTATAAAGTTGGCTTTGCTGATGGTGCAAAAATTATCAAAGTCAGAATGTATGAGGGTTTAAAAGAAACTTGGACAGAATGGGGGCGATCGCTTGATCTTAAAGATGCCGCCTCAAAAAGTCAATTATGGGCAGAATGTGGCTTTTTAGCTTTAATTCAGGCTTTACCCTTGCCGATCATTATCATAGGCTTTCTCTTGTGTTCTCAGTTAAATTTTCTCAGTTTTTATCTATTATTTATTCTTAATTGTCTTTTATTATTTATTCGTTTTGCTTTATTATTGGCCATCGCACCATCTTATAATTTCACCAAATCATACAAAGAATTATTCTTTTTCCTCTCACCAACAGCAGATATTTTGGCAGTGATAAGAATATTTTTATCAGCAATACAAAAACCTCGTCAATGGCGAGGCAGAATTTATAATTAAGAATTAGGAATTAAGAATTAAGAATTAAGAATTAAGAATCAGGAGAGATTGCATCATATCAAAAATAGTTAATAAGCAAAAGTAGAAAAATCAATTTTAGTATAGTTTAAGTTAATTTTAATCCCTTTGCCCTTTATTTAAAACCTACAATATTACTATAATGAATTCAAATAAATTATATCAATGGAGTAAACATTTTTTTATAGTATTGATAATTCTGTTTTTGCCATTATTATCCCCTAAAAAAAGTTATAGTGAACAAAAGCCGTCACTAGCGATTCAAGCAAATCGTTGTCGTTATTATTATATTCGTTCTCGTTCGGGAGATAGTTCTGCTAGATTTTTATTAATGACTAAAGATAGCGAAACAAATGGATTAAGTGGTTTAGAAAAATGTATCAACGTTATCGACAATTATCTCAAAGAAACCACCGTAACCACTCAACAAAGAGAGGTTTATGAAAATGTTAGAAATAATATGAGCTTTTTTGTCGAAAAACAATCCTCTGAGTGAACTTTCAAAATCTGCAAATTACCTAAAACAAGTATTTTTAAAACTTTTAAACCCCTCTCTTCTACTCTTATTGAAAATTTTATAGTTTACCGAGGTATGTGTGATGATTTGTGGGCAATGCCCACCCTACATTTAAAGATGCGTAAGTTTTATTGAGATTTTTTGAACTATTAACAATTATCTCATCATTCTCTCTCTACGACTGGGATTCCAATTATATTTAGGAGATGGGGATTGATTAACGGTTACTTTTTCTGAAGTATCATTCACCTTAGATACATTTTTTTCTTTGATAATTTCTTTTTGTGGTTGAATATCTGGGGCAACAATTTCTTGCATCACTCCTTGAGGAGGAATTTCTGAGGGTAAAGTAGTCGGATTATTACCTTCTGTTGGCATTGGCGTTATATTGGGTGCAGTAGTAGAGTCATAACTAAAATAAACATGACCTAATGGTTTACCTTCATAAGTTCTTTTGGTGAAACGCCATCCGGGGTTAAGCTGTATTTTCATGGGTTGACTATTCAAACCTTGGGCTGTACCGACAATAATAGGTGGTTGACTGCTATCTTTACGATTAATACCAATTAGAGTTAAATTACCATCTTTTTCGACTAAATTCAACAAAATATCTAAACCGTAGTCTTGGCCATCGTAGCGAATAGAATAACCATTAGCATCAGTGCTACGACGACAGTGTCCACTAAAATCAAAGTTTAATAATAATAAATCCACATTGACAGGATTTCCTCCTGTTTCTTTCCAACAACTATTTTTATTCGGTATTTGTTCAATTACAATTAAATTATACTTATTTCCTCCATAGGGTTGTGCTATGGCGATAAAATCTGGTTGATTTACTTCTGATTCTTGAAAAGTTACCGCTTTGACTGCGTTGAAGGGTAAAAAACTAGAGAAAGCAGTTAAGGCGAAAATTGATATTCTGGTTGATAATAATGATTTAAGCATGGTTCGTATTTAAACTTTTTTAGTGACAATATTGCCTTAATTTATGTACATAGATAATTAAGCAGTTAAGGAATTGGTTGAATTTCCCTATTGAATGTTATATCACTTGACTTACAAATCATAAACCATGTTCCGATAATTTTTTTCTTTATCTTATTAGACCTCTTGCAAAATAAAAAGTAAAATTAATTGGGATGGAAAACGTTAATTTCTTAACTCATTATTAATTATTAATTATTCATTACTCCACTTCTGCAAGAATTCTATTAAATATCTCAATATTAAAGACACCCTCAGAAATAAGCTGAAAGATGTCTCTAGGATTTTATATTTATTTGTGTATTATTTAAGGTCTTTATCTAAGCTGACCTCAATTTATCTCAAAATCATATTCCCATATTTATAAAGTTATATGGATTTTCTTAATCTTTTCTTTAGATTTTATTAATGAATATCTCAAATTATTACGAAATATTAACTTATTGTTAACTTTTGTAAAGAGATACTCCCAGTTTTTGGGATAACCACACTTCAAAATTTCTCAAAGAAAACTTCTTTTTACCTCCTGTCTCTACCATTGGTTCAACTAAAATAGTAAACATTCCTAAACGATTACCTGCTAAAACATCCGTAAATAAGCGATCGCCAACCATAGCCACTTGTTCGAGAGGATGATTCATCGCCGTAACGGCTTGTCGAAGTTTACGACGAGAAGGTTTAGCCGCACCAAAAATAAAGGGTAAATCTAAGCTAGAAGCAATATTACTAATACGACTTTGACTCAGGTTATTACTTACTAACCAAAGATCAGTAACTTGTTTTACTTCTGTCACCCATTCTATTAATTCAGGAGATAACTGTTTTTCTTTCCAAGGTACAAGGGTTTCATCTACGTCTAAAACTAACCCTTTTAAATTGTATTTTTGAATAAGACTAGGGGTAAGATGAATAACAATATCACCTAAAACTAAATCAGGCTGTAAAATTTTGGCTCTGGACATGATAAAAATAATTACGATCAAATATAAAGAAGTCTGTTAATAGTTTACTGTTCATTGTTGATTGTCAATTATTCATAAGTTTAAGTTAAACTGTTAGGAGCATAAATTAAGTTCAAAAAAACAATTATGGGTGACAATTTACCAGAAAATGAAAAAGTAAATGTGGTTAATCAAGAAGAAAATTTTTGGTTAGAAATATTTAAAACCGTCGCTATGGCTGTAGTTTTATCTTTTGGTATTCGCACTTTTGTAGCGGAAGCCCGATATATTCCTTCATCTTCCATGGAACCTACATTATTGATCAATGATCGCTTAATTGTGGAAAAAATGAGTTATCGTTTCAATGAACCAAAAAGAGGAGATGTTGTTGTTTTTAATGTAACGGACAAACTACGAGAAGAGAATTTTCAAGCCAATGAAGCCTTTATTAAGAGAATTATCGGCTTACCCGGAGATGAGGTAATGGTGAAAAATGGGAAAGTGATCGTTAATAACGAAATGCTGAAGGAAAATTACATCAAAGAAAAACCAGATTATAATTTTGGCCCTGTTACTGTACCAGAAAATCAATATTTAGTCTTAGGAGATAATCGTAATAATAGCTATGATTCTCACTATTGGGGATTTGTACCACGAGAAAAATTTATTGGTCGTGCTTCTCTCCGTTTTTGGCCTCCTCAAAGAGTGGGTTTAATTGATGAAAAACCAACTTATATTGAAATGCCTAAATAAAAAGATTAATTGTTAATTATTTTATCTATTTATAACGGGGAATGACGAAGTAATGTAGGATAGAATTTGATGCAATTATTTATGTCTGATGGATAAGGATTAATGTTTATAATCTTGATTCACCTTAGAAATTAAAGCTGAAAGCAATATTAACCAGACTCGATGAGTAATACTAATTCTGTCGTTACCGAGTTATTAACCGCCTTTCCCCAAGGTTGTACTCAAATGTATTTTAAGTCTTCTTTAACGGCTCTTTCTCATGCCATGGAAGATCAAGTTTTGGCTAGTGACACTGAGGATGAACAGCCTTTAATTATTGCTAGTTTTCAGAAAGAAAGATTTTATCGTCAAGAAGCTCATCGTTATGGGCGCATTGGCACACTTTCTCCTCATGTTTATGTATTAGCTGCTCCTGAAACTGAATTTAGCAGTATTTCTGATGTCTATGAAAAGATAGCTTTTACCGAAGATGATGCCTTAAGTCATGAATGGCATTTAGTGATAATTGGTAAAAATTATGCTACTTGTTTAATTTGTCGGGAAAAAACCCATTTACCCAAAACTAAAGCTTCAGAAATGGCTATGGATAATAGTCGTCGTTTTGAGGGTATTTGGACTTTTGATCGTCAAGTTAGTCAAAAAGCGGCGGAAATTTTATTACATCGTATCGCAAGTTATCGCCCTGAATTGAAAAAGAAAATTAATCAGGCTTTAAAATTATATTGTCAAAGTATTCCAGATCAATCAAATGTTCGTCAATTCGATGTTTTTGATTCTCCGATGATTAATCCTGATCCTTTTGTGCAAAGATTGATCACTTATTTACAAGCAGGACAATACAAACTTATTAAGGCTAATCGCTTTTTAAGTGTTAAGGAAAAAAAAGAAAGGTTACTTAATTCTGTTACAGATGCCATACGGCGATCGCTCAATCCTCAAGAAATTTTACAAGTAGCGGTAGATAAATTAGGAGAAGGAATGGGAGTTTGTCGTTGTTTGATTTATCGTTGTCAGGAAACAGATTTAAACGCTAAAATTAATCATGAATTTTTGAATGACAAAATTAAATCTATTAAAGGAAAAACTTGGCCTTTAAAAAATAACCCTTTATTTCAAGAAGTTTTAGACGTGAGAGAGTCTATTAGTATTGATGATGTAACTATTGATTCTCGTATTCAAGATCATTCTTCAGCTTTATCAAAATTGATTACCAGTTGTTCGATTATTTCTTGGTTAATGGTGCCGATACTCTATCAAGGAAAATTGTTAGGAATGATGGAATTACACCATTGTGACGCTATTCCCATAACTTGGAAACCTGAAGATATTGCTTTAGTAGATGCCATTGCCACTCAAGTAGGTGTTGCTTTAATTCAAGCAGAATCTTACGCTAATTTAGAAAATCTTAACGAACAATTAGAAGCATTAGATCGTACTCGTTCAAATTTAGTAGCTATTACAGGTCATGAATTACGAACTCCTTTATCAACAATTCAAGTATGTTTAGAAAGTTTGGCTAATGAGCCTGAAATGTCGGAAGAGTTACGTCAAGTCATGTTAACTACGGCTTTACATGATGCGGAGAGAATGCGTAAATTGGTACAAGATTTTCTCACTCTTTCTCAATTAGAAGGGGGTACTGTAGAATGGAATTGCGAACCTTTATCCTTAGAAGAATGTATCGATTTATCATTATCTCATATTCGTTCTCGTCAAGATCAAAGTGTAATACCGACTATTAAAAACTTAGTAATAGATGAATTACCTTTAGTACAAGCTGATGGAGAATGGTTAGTAGAGGTTTTAACTAAATTATTAGATAATGCTTGTAAATTTACTGACGGTAGCGGACAAGTTACTATACAAGTACAAGAAATAGATGAAGATACTTTACAAATCACCATCGCAGATAATGGTAGAGGTATTGAGCCTGAAAAACTAGATCAAGTATTTGATCGATTTTATCAGGAAGAAGGCGCGTTAAGAAGATCTGCTGGAGGTACAGGGTTAGGATTAGCTATTTGTCGGCAAATCGTTAAAAATTGGGGAGGCAAAATCTGGGCTCAATCTGAGGGGAAAAATCTGGGGAGTAAATTCCATTTTACTTTGCCAAAATTTGATGCTTCTTCCATAAATACTAATCGAAATAAAAAAAACTCTCATCTCTCCTCTCAAGAAAGTTTAAAGTAGTTAGTAATTAACGCAAAAAAAATTATTTGTAGGAAAATTCCTAATTCATGTTTACCTTACACGCACCTTTTAAACCTACGGGAGATCAACCAAACGCCATTGCATCTATGGTAAAATCATTGCAATGGGGTAATCGTTTTCAAACTTTACTAGGTGCAACGGGTACGGGAAAAACTTATACTATTGCTTGTACTATTGCAAACCATCAAAAACCAACTTTAGTATTAGCCCATAATAAAACCCTTGCGGCTCAACTTTGTAATGAATTAAGGCAATTTTTTCCTCATAATGCGGTGGAATATTTCGTTAGTTATTACGACTATTACCAACCCGAAGCATATATCGCTGTTACCGATACTTACATCGAGAAAAGTTCATCTATTAATGATGAGATTGATATGTTAAGACATTCTGCCACAAGATCTTTATTTGAAAGAAAAGATGTTATTGTGGTGGCTTCTATTAGTTGTATTTACGGTTTGGGAATGCCCGTTGAATATCTCAAAGCCTCTATTCCTTTACACCTTAACCAAGAATATGATCCTCGTCAACTCCTTCGAGATTTAGTTAATGTCCAATATACTCGCAATGATGTTGACTTGCGTCGTGCTACTTTTAGAATCAAAGGAGATGTCTTAGAAGTTGTCCCAGCCTATGAAGATCGAGTTATACGAGTCGAATTTTTTGGAGATGAAATTGAAGCAATTTCTCTTTTAGACCCTGTTACTGGTCAATTATTACAAGAATTAGAGCAGATTAATATCTATCCTGCCAAGCATTTTGTAACACCACAGGAACGGGTAGAACAAGCGATCGCCGATATTAAAGAAGAATTAGAAGAAAGATTAATAGAGTTTGAAAAACAAGGAAAATTAGTGGAAGCACAAAGATTAAAACAAAAAACTAACTATGATTTAGAAATGTTAAAAGAGGTAGGATATTGTAACGGTGTCGAAAATTATTCTCGTCATTTAACAGGAAGAAAAACAGGAGAATCTCCCGATTGTTTAGTGGATTATTTCCCTGAAGATTGGCTTTTAGTAGTAGATGAATCCCATGTAACTGTACCACAAATTAGAGGAATGTATAACGGAGATCAAGCAAGGAAAAAAGTGTTAATTGATCATGGTTTTCGTTTACCTAGTGCGGCGGATAATCGCCCTTTAAAAGCCGATGAATTTTGGCAAAAAGTTAAGCAATGTATTTTCGTTTCAGCTACTCCTAGTAATTGGGAACTTGAGCAATCAAATAATCAAATTTTTGAGCAAATTATTCGCCCTACAGGCATTTTAGATCCTCAAGTTTTTGTAAGACCTAGCGAGGGACAAATAGATGACTTATTTTCGGAAATAAAAGAGAGAATTAGTAAAAAAGAAAGAGTTTTAATTACTACTTTAACGAAGCGAATGTCAGAAGATTTGACGGAATATTTACAAGAACGAGGGATAAATGTACAATATTTACATTCAGAGATTCAATCTATTGAAAGAATTGAAATTTTACAAGGATTAAGAGCAGGAGATTTTGATGTCTTAATTGGAGTAAATTTATTAAGGGAAGGTTTAGACTTACCAGAGGTATCTTTAGTCATTATTTTAGATGCAGATAAAGAGGGTTTTTTAAGATCCGAAAAATCATTAATTCAGACCATGGGAAGGGCAGCACGTCATGTAAATGGACAAGCAATTTTATACGCTGATAACTTCACTCAAAGTATGGAAAAAGCCATCAATGAAACTAATCGTCGTCGAGAAATTCAGCTTAAATATAATCAAGAAAATAACATTATTCCTCAATCTATTATCAAAAAATCTGGTAACTCCATTTTAGAATATTTAGATATATCAAGAAAATTAAATCAACAGGAATTAGAAGAAGTTTCTACGCATTTGGAAGAAATAACTTTAGATAAAATACCTAATTTAATTAAACAATTTGAAGAAGAAATGCAAAAAGCCGCTAAAAACTTAGAGTTTGAAAAAGCGGCTGAATATCGGGATAAAATTAAAAATTTACGCTCGAAGTTATTGAGTTTGTAATTCAGAAAGATAAAGACGCTCTTCACTAGCATCATACTCGAATAATTCCCCATAACGTCCCCAATCTATAGCTGTCGCAAACTGACGTTCAGCTTCTGCTTTTGGGAAGTAATCATCCCATAAATCAAGGAAAAAATCTGCTCTCATTGAACCATTGCGTTTTTCTCGTAAAGTTTGTAGAATACTATTGAAAATTGGCACTCTTTTTAAAACTTGTTGTCGGAAAATATCTTTACTGCGTAAAATCGTGGTGGTAGCGAAATCTTCCCCTATATCAGTAAGTTTAATATCACCGTCGGCTACTTCAGCAAAACCTAATAAAACAGCGCCATCGAGAATAGGTAATAAATCATCTACAGCTAATTGTAAACGTTCTGCTAAGATCGGAATATCATCAATGCCGTCTTTTTGTTCTACAATGAGTTCTAATAAACCACTAATTCCTCCTACTCTGACATGGGGTAACGGATAAGTATAGGGAGATTCCGTTATACTGCTTGTAGTGTCACTTGTTATGGTTTTTTGATCCATGACTTCAATTTGAGGATTAGTCATGGCAGTATAGATATAGTTAACCAAGTCTTTAAATTCTTCACTATTGCGATCGCGCGATCTTGGTAAATCTACTTTGACATCTCCCCTAATGATACCAGGATTAGAGCCTAGAATAATGATTCTATCAGCTAAAAATACTGCTTCTTCAATGTTATGAGTTACGATTAAAATACTTTGAGAAGGAAAAGTTTGGGCATTCCAAAGATCATCAATTTCACCCCGTAGGTTTTCCGAAGTCAATACATCTAAGGCACTAAACGGCTCATCCATAAATAATACTTGAGGTTGCAAAACAAAAGCTCTAGCAAAACCAACCCTTTGTTTCATGCCTCCTGATAACTCTTTAGGGTAAGCACTTTCAAAACCATCTAAACCGACTAAATCAATGGCTTTGAGGGCTTTTCTTCCTCTTTCTGCCCGTTTAACTCCTTGTGCTTCTAATCCTAATTCTACATTTTCTTGAACTGTTAACCAAGGTAAAAGAGCAAAACTCTGAAATACCATGGCGACATCAGAATTTGAACCATTTAAAGGCACACCGTTACTTAAAACTCTACCCTGACTCGGAGGAATTAATCCAGCCATGATTCTCAATAAAGTACTTTTACCGCTACCACTACGCCCTAATAATGCGACAACTTCGCCAGAATTGATGGTTAAATTAATGTCTTTTAAAACAGTAAATTCTCCTTTGCCATCGGGTAAGGGAAAACTTTTCGAGACTTTTTCTACACTAATAAGAGTTTCAGTTTGTGTCATAATTTTGAGATAATAATAGATAATAATAAATGATATGCTTCTTAACTATTGATTTTTATAAATGATATTTTTCTTCAGCCAATTGATAGAGTTTGCGCCAAAATAAACGATTTATACCTACCACAAATAAACTCATGATAGCTATACCTAAAGCAATACGAGGCCAATCTCCCATTTCTGTAGCTTTGGTAATATATGAGCCTAATCCTTCTGCAACTAAGGTATTTGATCCCCAACTAACTACTTCGGCTATAATACTAGCATTCCAAGCACCACCACTAGCGGTAACTCCTCCTGTCACCCAAGCAGAAAAAATACCAGGGATAATCAATTTTTGCCATCGTTGCCACCCTTTTAAGCCTATATCTTGAGACATTTCTCTTAAATCTGTGGGAATACTTTGAGCGCCAGCGATGGAGTTAAAAAGAATATACCATTGTGCGCCTAAAGCCATTAATAAAATACTACCCCAACCAAGACTGATGTTAAAACGGATAAAAAATAAAGTGGCAAAAGGAAAAATAAAGTTAGCAGGAAAAGAGGCTAAAAATTGAACTACGGGTTGTAAAAAATTGGCTAATTTAGGATTAAAGCCGATGGCTACTCCTATGGGAGTCCAAATTAAGGTAGCAAAAATAAGTAAAAATGTTACTCTGAGTAATGTTAAAAATCCTAATCCTAACACTCGGAAAATTTCTCCTATGCCAACGGTGGAGATAATAAAGTGTAAAATTAAGGCGATTAAAATACCGAGAATTAACCATAAGGTGATGTTATAAATAGTTTCACTGTTACTCGAAACAGTTTTTTTGTCTTGTTTTGAAGGTTTACTCAATGCCGATAAAATTTCATTAACTCTATCACTGAAAGGAGTTAGACTTTGTGCTACTAAGGTGGGAATTCTAGCGGTAGTTAAAATGTCATAAACCCATGATTCTATTACATTTACCGATGCACTCTGTTCCAATCGAAATTTATCTGACCAAGCAATTAATGGTCGCCAAAAGAATTGATCTACTAGAATAATCATTATAGTCATGGCTACTAATGCCTCTCCCAATGCCATCATATTTTCTTGAGTGATAGCCATAGCTAGATAAGAACCGATACCTGGTAAAGTGTATTCTTGATTTAAAACACTAATAGCCTCACTAGCTGTCACAAAAAACCAACCCCCACCAAAACTCATCATAGCGTTCCACAGTAATCCAATAGTAGCAGAAGGCACTTCTAGTTTGACAAATTTTTGCCAACCCGATAATTGATATAAAACAGCAGCTTCTTGTAATTCTTTGGGGACAGTTTTTAAAGATTGATAAAAAGAAAAAGTCATATTCCAGACTTGGCTAGTAAAAATAGCGAAAATAGATGCGGCTTCTAATCCTAATAAACTACCCGGGAATAAAGCAATAAAACCTGTAACGGTGATAGACAAAAAACCTAAAACTGGTACAGATTGTAGAATGTCAAGCAGAGGAATCATGATTCTTTCCGCTTTAACACTATTAGCCGCAATATACCCATAGACTAAAGTAAAGACGGTAGAACAAAATAGAGCAATAAACATCCTTAAAGTTGATCTACCAGTATAATAAACCAAGTTTTCTACACCAAGATCCACGGTTGGCAATACGTCAGGAGGACGGAATGTAACTAAAGTTCCCTGCCCTAATTTTGCGATAATGGCTAACAGAACTAATGTACCGAGAATGACAACTATATCCGCCAATCCGAAAGGAAATCTTCGTAATGTTTCAGGAGTAGGAAAAGTTTTCATAAAAATGTGATAAAGATTACACTGAGGAGAATTATATCCCTAGAAATTATACTGTTTAGTTATCAAAAATAGATCCTCTGATTTATCTAACTCAGTAAACTATAAAATCTTACATAAGGATAGGAGATAAAAGGAAACGGGGGGAGATGGGAGATAAAAGGAAACGGGGGGAGATGGGAGATAAAAGGAAACGGGGAGATAGTAGATAGAAATTTACCCTTTACTTATTGACAGTTTTCATCATCACAAAGATTTACTTCAATCAAAATATGAGATAAATTAGGTATATTTTTGAGTAAATTTTTATAATATTCAGGGGGTTGTGGATTATAAGTCACAAGGGAAATTGTCGCCGAGAAATAGTTTTCACTGATATTCCAAAAATGTAAATCTACAATGCGATTATCAGCATCTGATTCAATAATATTAGCAATTTCTAGTTTGGTTTTTTGATTGACAGTGCCGTCAAGTAACATAGTCGATGTTTCACCAATTAAACCCCATGCCCATTTACCAATAACGAGGGTAGCCACTAATCCCATGACAGAATCCATCCAAAGCCAACCCCATTCTCTGGCACTTAATAAGGCAATAATTGCTAATACCGAGGTTAAAGCATCGGCTAAAACGTGAAAATATGCTGCTTGAAGGTTATGATCATGGTGATGATGAGAATGCTCATGGTCATGGTGGTGATGTTCTTGTAATAAAAAAGCACTGGCAATATTGACGATTAACCCTAAAATAGCCACATAAATTGCTTGATTAAACTGTATTTCTTGGGGTTGAAACAAACGAATTATTGACTCAATACCAGTAATTAAAGCAATTACGGATAATGCGATCGCACTAGCAAAACCGCCTAAAACAGTAACTTTTCCCGTGCCAAAAGTATATTTAGGATTATAGGCATTAATACGAGCATAACGATAGGTTAATACAGTAATACTAAAAGCACCCACATGAGTTGCCATATGCCAACCATCCGCCAATAATGCCATTGAACCAAAAGTAGTTCCAGCAATAATTTCGGCTATCATGGTAATAAAAGTAATTCCCAAGACAATTAAAGTCTTTTTTTCGCTTTGATGTTGATCTTCTATGACAAAATTATGAGAATGTTGCCATTTTTCTAGGTTATGGTAGTGCATATTTTTTTTGATTAATTTTCTCTTATTGTTTTGCCAAAAAAAGTTAAAACTCAAAGTCAAAATTTTTTAGGTCAATTGAAAGTTTTTTAATTAGTTTATTATAGTATTTATAGTTATTAACTATAAATTATTAGTAAAAAAATATTTAGTTTGATTATGGATAAAGTTATTTTTCATTTAGCAATTCCTATTAATAGTATTGAGAAAGCAAAAATTTTTTATAGTAATATTTTAGGTTCAAAAATAGGTAGAGAAAATCAACACGCTGTTATTTTTGATTTTTATGGACATCAATTAGTGGGACATATTACCAAAGAAAATTTAACACCTCCAGCTAATATTTATCCTCGTCATTTTGGTTTAATTTTTACCAATGAATCTGATTGGGATACTTTATTAACAAGATGCAATTATCATAATTTAGAGTTATATCAAACACCGAAATTAAGGTTTAAAAATGAATTAACCGAACATAAAACCTTCTTTTTGCAAGATCCTTTTTATAATATTATTGAATTAAAATTTTATCGTCATTATGAAGCTATTTTTGGTGCTAATCATATTTTATCCATAGGAGATAGATAATTAGTATAAGAGTAAATTATTTGTGAGAATTTTTGCCTCCTAACCTCCAATTTTGGGGGAATTAACTATTATTTTCTTACAACTCAAATAGGATTACTATAGAGATTATTTTCTATATTTAAGCGATAGGCAATAGGCATTTTCCAACCCGTACCAAATGCGCGATCTGTTATTTTAAGTACAGGAGGAGCTTGTTTTCGTTTAAACTCGGCACGATTAACTAATTTTATTACTTTTTTAATAGTTTCTAAATTATGCCCGACTTTTTCAATATCATTAATGGATTCATGTTGAGTTATATAACGTTCTAAAATGTCATCTAAAATATGATAAGGTGGCAATGAATCTTCATCTTTTTGATTAGGTTTTAATTCTGCACTTGGGGGTTTTATAATAATATTATTCGGGATTATTTCTTCCTTTCTATTAATCCATTTACAAATATTAAATACTTTTGTTTTCGGCACATCTCCAATAACCGCTAATCCTCCATTCATATCACCATAAAGAGTGCAATATCCCACCGCCATCTCTGATTTATTCCCCGTTGATAATAATAAATGACCAAATTTATTGGCGATCGCCATTAATAAAGTGCCTCTAATTCTTGACTGCAAATTTTCTTCTGCAATGCCAAAATCTGTATTTTTAAACAAGGGATTTAACAATAAATCAAAACTATTCATTGCTTCTTGAATGGCTATTTTTTCGCTTTTTATACCTAAATTATTAACTAATTTTTCAGCATCAATAATAGAATGTTGCGAACTGTAAGGAGAAGGCATTAAAACAGCAAAAACATTATCTTTCCCTAAAGCAGAAACGGCGATAGTTGCCACTAAAGCAGAATCAATGCCACCACTTAAACCTAAAATTGCTTGACTAAAACCACATTTTTGAGCATAATCTTTTACTCCTAAAACTAAGGCTTGATATATTTCTTCTTCTTCTGAAGTAATTAAGTTATGAATATAATTAGATGTTAAATCATGATTATTTGTTTCAAAATTTAGATAAGCTAAATCTTCTTGATAAGGTTGACATCTAGTAATTATTTCCTCTTTGTTATTAATAGCACAACTAAAACCATCAAAAATTAAGTCATCATTTCCACCTACTTGATTGACATAAATAATCGGTTTTTTATATTTAGTAACAAGATGTTTTAACATCGCTTCTCTTACTTTTTGTTTTCCCACAATATAAGGAGAAGCAGACAAGTTAATAATTAAATCTATATTCTCATTAACTAATTCTTGAATGGGGTTAATCCCATAACTTTTTTTACCCCAAAATTGCTCATCATTCCATAAATCTTCACAAATTGTTACCCCTATTTTGACATCATTTAAAGTAAAATAATTAACCTTATTTCCTGCACTAAAATAACGATCTTCTTCAAAAACATCATAAGTAGGTAAAAGTCTTTTATGATAAGTTTTTTGAATCTTACCATTATTAATTAAAACCACACTATTATAAAGGGGTTTTTTTCCTTCTTTTTGGGCAAGAGAATTAAAAGTTATTGTGCCGATTAAAACACAAATTTCTGGAGGAATTTCTAAAGCTAATTGCTGTAATTTTTTTTCTATGGTATGAATAAAACTATGATTTAAAAGTAAATCCCTAGGAGGATAACCACAAATAGATAATTCAGGAGTTAATAGTAATTTTGCCCCTTCTTTATTAGCTAATATTGCTTGTTGTTTAATTTTTTTTGCGTTATTTTCTATATCTCCTATGGTAGGATTTAGTTGAGCAATCGCTATTTTCATAGTTATAATTTAGTAAAATTTGACTTAAAAAAGTATCTATATAAAACTTACGCTTTTGCATTTTTAATCCGCAAGTTTAGGGAGAAAAGCCATTGAAATCCCCCAGAATTGGGGGTTAGGGGGCGGAGAAAATATTATTTCTATATAAATCTTCTTTTATAAAGGTACAAAAAAACATAAATTATGACCATTATCTACCCTACTTAGATTTGACTTAAAATTTCTTGATCAAGAGAAAAATCTAGCTCCATTTTGTCTCTACCTGATGGTAAATAATCATTTTCAAAAGACTCTTTTAATCCTGAAACTAAATCATATTTAGGTTGCCAATTTAACTCTTTTTGAGCTTTAGAAATATCTGTAAAAAAGTGTTGCATTCTAATAGGAAATGGTTTTCTTTTACCTAAATTAAGTTTAGCAGGATCATAATATTTTATCTCAATTTCTTCTGGTTTTTTCCCCATTGCTTCTCCACAAGCTAAAGCTAACCCTTTAAAGGTAACATAGCGATCGCCAGAAACGTTATAAATTTGTCCGATGGCGTTACTATTACCTAAAACCTTACTCATAGCCATAGCTAAATCTGACACATGACCAAATTGAGTAATATGTAAACCACCATTAGGGATTAAAATAGGTAAATTACGCACTAAACGATCGAAAAACCACGCTTCTAAATCATTATAATTCCCCGAACCATAAATATAAACAGGGCGAATAGAAGTAAAAGGAATAGCCTGATTTTTGAGATATTCCTCCGTTTCATATTTACCCTTGTGACGACTTTGTGGATCAAGAGCATCATCTTCACGGTGGGGCATTTGTTCTGATGGTAAATAAACCCCTGCTGAACTAACATAAATAAACTGAGAGATTTTATCTTTAAATAATTCTACCAACGGCTGAGTATCCTTCAATTCTCGCCCATTATTATCGAAAATAGCATCAAAATTTTCCCCTTTTAACTTATCCTTTAGTTGAGTTATATCTTGGCGATCGCAGTGAATTTGAGTAACACCGTCAACGGGACAAGGTTTGTTGCCACGATTAAACAAAACAACTTCATGACCTTGAGCCACTAAAACTTTAGTAAGAGAAACACCGATAAAACGAGTGCCTCCCATGATCAGAATACGCATAATAAACTATTTTTAAATAAAATTTTGAACTAACTATCAATTATCTATCAATCGTGACTTTTTCCATCAGTAAAAATCTCCAGAAATGAGGGTAAAAAGAATATTTTTAAGCCTTTCTTTTCCCACTTTTTTTATTTTTCCCATAATTTTCACTCTGGTGAATCTAAGCATTCTTCATGAAACTCTAATGCTACAATAATGTCACCGTTAATTGTGCATTCAAATATATAACTTTCTAATTTATTATTATTCATAAATCCTAATACATTTAATATTGTAGTAATACTACTTTCTACTTCCAATTTATCCCTTTCTGCTACCCATAAGGTTAAGGTAAGTATAGTAGTAAACTAAATCCACTTTCATCCCCATAGTATAGGTTTATTTTGTCCTCTTTTCTTGCTTTTCTTCCTTATTTAGCTGACTTATAACTAGCAATCAAGCGATTATAAACAAGTGTAATACTAACAAATAATATAGGACTCCATAAATACCTAATAACTGAACCCAATAGATTAGTAATATTTTCCACTGTTTCTACATCTCTAAAAATAATAAGGAAGACTATCCAAACAATCAAAATAGGGATACCTATTACCTGTCCTAATGTAAGGAAAATAAAACGACTGTGTCCTTTGGTTAACTCCCATGAACGTTTAATTCCTTGAATGACAGAACAATTTTCTATGACAATCACATATAACGTTAAATATAAACGATTTGCAATATATATACCTGGAATAATAAATAACAAGAACCCTATAAAGACAATTAACGAAATAATAATTATTGCAATCAATACATTGCCAATTTTTGATAAACTAGCTTTAAATGCTCTTCCAATCGTTATATTTTGCTCGTTTAATACTTTATGATAGTAAATATATCCAGTCGCTGTGTACCATAAAGAAAGTATAACTGAAATGACTAATAAGTAAGAAACTTCTGAAAAGCCCTCAATCAAACTAAAAACTAAATCAGGTAAGTTAATAATCAATAATGGAAAATAGACATCTCCTATTTTCTCCAAAGTCTCCTTAACTACGTCTACAGAACTTAGATTTTGGTGATTTTCATTAGACATAAACTACTAAACTTCAATAATTGAACTGACGATTATTATACATTGTCTGTAAACATTCTTGAAAATCATCTCCTTTCCATGTTCCTCCGTGTCTCAAAATTGTTTTAGAAACTTGCTTATTGCCTACCTTCATCAACATACTATGAAACAACCCCCCATTATTCATTATTCAATCACCGCACTTCCTGTACCTTGAAACATTAACCACGATAAAAAAAAATTCGTCACAAAAATAGCAATCAAAGAAATCACCACCGCTTCAGTAGTCGATCGCCCCACACCTTTAGCACCACCTGTGGTAGTTAAACCCCAATTACAGCCGATAATAGCAATTAAAGCACCAAAAACCATGGACTTAATTACACAAACAACAATATCCCAAGTTTTAAGAAAATTTTTGACAGAATCGAGAAAAATCGAACTAGAAATATCATAAAGAGAATCAGAAATTATTAAACCAGCCGCCATACCTACGGATAATGAGAGAATGCTTAAAACAGGTAACATTAAAGCACAAGCAATGACTCTGGGAGTGACTAAATAGTCAATAGGATCAGTTTTTAAGATATATAAAGCGTCAATTTGTTCTGTTACTTTCATCGTGCCAATTTCCGCAGCGAAAGCACTTCCCACCCTTCCTGCTAATACCACCGCCGTTAAAACTGGGGCTAATTCACGGGTTAAGGCGATCGCTAATACACCTCCCACAGCGCTAGTTGCACCAAAATAGATAAATTCTCTAGCCACTTGAATAGTAAATACCATACCCACAGATGCTGAAGTAATTAAAGCAATGGGTAATGATGCTGGTCCGACAAAAGCCATTTGCTCTAAGCTATTGAGACGATAGATTTTAGCTTGTAAGATATGTACTAAAATTTGTCCTGTTAAAAATAACCCTGATAGTAACCTTTCAAATACTTTATTCACTTTAAATAGGAGAATAGGAGAATAGGAGTAATTAATTCATAATTCATAATTCATCAAAGATTGTTAATTGTTAATTAATTATTTCCCTTCTACTTTAAAACGTTCTACCGAAGAAATGAGATCTTTTGCAATACCCACCAGATTCTGTAACGAACCTGCAACCCGTTGAGATTCTTGAGAAGTAGCTTGAGCGGTTAATTCAACGGCCTGCATTACTTTGGCTACCCCTCTGGAGTTTTCTCTTTGTTCATCAGTATCGGCGGTAATAGAGCGTACTAAAGCATCAATACGATTCGATACTTGAATAATATCTTCGAGGCTTCGTTTTGCCTGTTCTGATCTTTCCGTAACATCTCGTACTTGCTGGATACCTTCTTCCATAGCCGTCATTACCGATCCTGTTTCCGTTTGAATTTGTAATACGATTTGCTCAATTTCTTGTAAAGATTTAGCCGAACGATCTGCTAACTGTCGAACTTCATCCGCAACGATAGCAAAACCTCTACCAGCTTCTCCTGCCCGTGCCGCCTGAATCGAAGCATTTAACGCCAGAAGGTTAGTACGAGAAGAAATTTGAGAGATAACTGCCACAATGGTAGAAATTTGTTGAGATGCTTCCGCTAATCGTTTTACTTTACGAGTAGTTTCTGATACCGTCTCCCTAATTTGTAAAATACCTGCTACAGTTCTTTCTACCGCATCTCCACCTTTAAGAGCTGTAACACTAGAAGAACGAGCAACTTCTTCCGCTTCCCTAGCGTTTTCTGCAACCCTTTGAATGGAGTCCGTCATCATTTGTACAGAATTAAGAGTTACTGCCAACTCCTCCGCCATTCTCAAGGCATCACTAGACTGATTTCGAGCGAATAGTTCACTATCTGTACTAGCTTTGTTTACCTGAACAGCCGCCTGTTTTACTTGTTTAACAATTTTCCGTAAGTTGGTAATCGTTAAGTTAAAAGCATCGGCCACTGCCCCTAAAACGTCCGCCGTTACTTCCGCTTGTACCGTTAAATCTCCCCTTGCTGCTCCTTCCACGTCATCAAGAAGGCGAATAACTTGACGTTGTAAATCTTCCCTCGCTCTTTCGGTTTCTTCCGCCCGTTTTCTTGCTTCTGTGGTAGTAGTATTGATCATTTTCGCCATTTGGTTAAATCCTGCGGCTAAAGTACCAAATTCATCTTGAGAATAAACCGTTGCTCTAACTCCATAATCACCTTGATAAACCGACTCAAATTGATTTTGTAAATCATTAATATAACGTTTCATATGATTTGTCATTAAATAACCCATACCTGCCGTTGTACCCCCTCCTGCTATACCTGCCATTAAACTTAAAAAGAATTTTTGAGCAAAAGGAAGTCCCCCCGAAGGGTTAACAACTGTTTCCGTTTTTCCATTGGGCTTATTTTCTCCAGATTTTGTAGCGGTAGTTTTACCTTGAAAACCACTCACAGTGAATACCACTAAAAACGTAATTAAACCAGTTATTCCACCATGAATTAATTGTTTTCTAAATAAAGGCAAATCAAAATATTTAGCCAGACTTCCTTGAGGAATTTCTACCTCTGGAGGCGCATTTAAGGAAGAAGGAGCTGTGGATATATCTGATAGAGAAGATGAAACACTAATATCATCCTCTTCCATATCAATATTTAATTTATCGGTATCAAAACTAAAACTACCAGTAATTTCATTATCAAAATCATTATCAAAAACACTATCATCAACATCAATGACATTCGGAAAAATTTTCTCTTGTCGTTGTTCTTTTGTAAAGATACTAGATACAGGTAACTCGTCAGCATCAATATCAGGAATATCGTCTAAATCATCAGGGGCAAAAAAGAAATTATCTTCCCCTTCAGATACCAAAGGATCATCCTCATGACTCAATTCCGTTTTGAAAGACGAAGGTACTTGAGTTGTCGAAGTTAAAGGTTGTAACTCTGAACTGTAATCTCCAAAATCTTCATCAAAATCACCAAGAAGATTAGCACCCCCTGTTAACATTTGCTCAAAATCACTAAAATGTGGTTCTTCTGATGACACTACAAAAGTCGGAGTACCACTGTCTTGCATTCCATCATCATTAAAATCAGAATCATCATAATTAAAATCAGAATCATCAAAATTCATAGCCAATAAGTCATCAGACATAGGCGGTACATTAGAATTATGATTACTAGGTTTTTTGTAATTATCACCCATACTTGCGGCGGTATGATCATCCTCCTCGTCATCATCAGCAAATAAAGGTTGATCAAATATATGTTCTTTTTCTGAGGAAGAAGATTTTTGTTTCGGTGGGGTATTGGAAAAATCTTTATTAAAAGGAGTATTTTGTTGTAAAGTGGGATCTTCTATTTCTTCTTCTTCTAAATCATCGGCATCCCAATCAATAGTATCAAATTGAATGCTACTGGTCCAATTATCATTTGGTTCATCATCATCGATTTCTTCTATATCATCCTCAAAAATGGGCTCTTCTACTTCCGAGGGATAAAAATCTTCTAATTGTTCTTCTTCTTCTATTTGTGTTAAACCTTGATGAGCTATACTAACCAAATCTTGATGATCTGTTAATTCAAGGACTGTTTTATAGGTAGCTTTAGCAATATCATATTTTTCTTGACGTAAACAAATATGACCTTTGAGTAATAAAAGACTAGGTTCGTTAGGGTAATCTTCTATAACTGCTTCAGTAATACGACTAGCGGTTTCTAAATCACCTTCAAGATAAGCTGTTTGAGCTTGTCCAAATCTTTGTTGATAATCGGTTTCTGATGCCATTTTGTCTTCTCCGTCAATTGCTAAATTCTTTATTTAATGTTGGTGATTTATTTATCTAGTTTATGCTACCCAACGAGCAGAGCGAAGAATAGCAATTTGATCTAAAAGTCTCACATAGTGATTTTTTTCATTTACCCATTCTCCTTGAACATAAGGTGCAATATGATCAGGTACATTTTGAGGTATTTGTAAGGTATCCACGTCTAACCACTGCATAGCCCCTAAACTTTCTACCGCTAATGCTAAAATGGTTTCTTGTTCTTCTATGGCAATAACAGGTATTTCTGTTTTGTCCGTATTTAACATATTAGGATAACCCAAAAACTGCCCTAAGTCAGCTACCCAAATAATTTCTCCTCGAAGATTAATTGTGCCTAATAGTAAAGGAGAAGCATTGGGAATAGGCGTAATTCTTTCAGGTTCTTGTTGCATTACCTCTCTGATCCCCGCCGCAGGTAGAGCAAACTCATCTCCTGAAGGCAAAACAAAAAGTAGATGTAGCTCACCTTCAGGGGCTTCTACTCCTTGAGCTTCTAAGGCTAGAGGAATTTGAGCATTATTCATTGATTCTGAATAGTTTTGATTCTCAGCCATTTTCTCTTTTACTGTATGATTGATTTTTGGTGAGCATAATTAATTATTAAAGAAAGAAAGATCATGACTAAATTTTCAATATTTTTTGACACTATTTAAAATGTCACTAAGATAAATAATAAAGGAATTTTCCCCAACAAAAATATAAATTTCTGATCTTGATCCAAAAATACTCTTTCATTATCACTTAATCTGATCATTCCATAAATTTACTTACCTATTTATTTTAACTTTATCTTTTCAACAATTGTTTAATGGTAGCAATTAGTTCTTTTGGTTGAAAAGGTTTTGCAATATAAGCATCAGCTCCTTGTTTCATACCCCAATAGCGATCAAAATCTTCTCCTTTTGAAGAACAAATTAACACTGGTACATTTTTTGTTTTTGGATTGGATTTAATATTACGACAAACTTCATAACCGTTCATTTTAGGCATAACTATATCTAATACCACAAGATCTGGACTAATGGTTGGTAATATTTCTAATGCTTCAACTCCGTCAACGGCCACCTCTACTTTTAATCCTTGTTTTATTAATAACTCACTAATCATTTTTCTCGTCGATAGACTATCTTCGACAAGCAACACTGTACTCATAATTATTACTATACTTATGCTTTTACCATAATTGTATATGCTGATTGACAATCTCTGATTTCTATCAAAAAAAAGTCAAGGAATAGAGAAGTAAAAATCTAATAAAAATTAAGGATTTAGATTTAATAGATAATGCTCAAAAAAATTAATTATCATAATTCTAAGTTATTTTCAATCTTTTTAACCTTTATTATTATCAATTTTTAAATCCTAGTTTAGAAAACTATCTAAAAAATTTGACTTTTTATTAACGAAATAAGCTAGTAATTGCTCTACCAGTATTTTGTATTTTTAAAGCATCCATAGCCGCCGTAGGTTCATAACCACAATGTACCATACAATCAGCACATTTAGGATTACCACTTTTTTGACCGTAATTATCCCAATCAGTGTTATCTAATAATTCTTGATAACTTTGATAATAGCCTTCATTGAGCAGATAACAAGGTTTTTGCCATCCTAAAACGCTATAACTAGGACTTCCCCACGGAGTACATTCATAATCTTTTTGTCCCATTAAAAAGTCTAAAAACAGAGGATTATGGTTAAAATTCCAGTTTTTCTGGTTATTTTTCCAAGGATTTAGGATTTCTCTGAATAATTCTTTTGTTTGCTCTCGTTTTAAGAAGTGTTCTTGATCTGGAGCCCAATCATAACTATAACCAGGGGAAATCATCATTCCATCGGTATTAAGGGTTTCCAGAAAATCGAAAAATTCTTGCATTTCTTGAGGATTTGTCCCTTCAAATACAGTGGTATTGGTAGTTACTCGAAATCCTTGAGCTTTGGCGGTTTTAATGGCTTTAACGGCTGTATCAAAAACTCCTTCACGGTTAACACAATGATCATGGGTGTCTTTTAAACCGTCAAGATGTACACTAAAAGTTAGGTAAGGGGAAGGTTCAAATAAGTGTAATTTTTCTTCTAATAAAATACCGTTTGTACATAGATAAATGAATTTATTTCTTGCTACTAAACCCTTGACAATTTCGTCCATTTGTGGGTGTAATAAAGGTTCACCTCCGGGGATGGAAACAACGGGAGCACCGCATTCTTCTACTGCTTTAAAGCAATCTTCAGGGCTTAAATATTGTTTAAGAATTTCGAGGGGATGTTGAATTTTACCACAACCCGGACAAGCTAAATTACACCTAAATAATGGTTCTAACATTAACACTAACGGAAAACGTTTTTTCCCTTGTAATTTTTGCTTTAATATATATGTTCCGACGGCCATCGCCTGTTGTAATTGTACTGCCATGTTAATAATGAATAATTAATAATGAATAATTAAGAAACTTTTAAAAATAAGTGATTGGAGGAATTAAAGGGAGGAATTAAAGCAAAGAATTAGTATTAAGTTTAGTAAATATTTTGAAAAAATTAATTAAATTAAGATTTTTAGTCAATTCTTACTACTATTTCCTTTCTCCTTTCTCCTGTCTTCTATCTCCTCTCTTAACCAATCAATAATTTTATGGTTCATTTAGGTAAAATTAGGGTTGATAATCTTGAAGTCGTTGAATTTTTGCGCCTAAACCTTGTAATTTTTGCTCTAAATTTTCATAACCACGATCAAGATGTTGTAAACCTTGTACGATAGTTTTACCATCAGCCGCTAAACCTGCGATGACAAGGGCGGCAGAAGCTCTCAAATCCGTTGCCATAACAGGCGCACCTGATAACATCGGCACACCGCAAACAAGGGCAGAATTACCTTTAACTTTAATATTAGCTCCTAGTCGTTTCAATTCAGCTACATGACGTAAGCGATTTTCAAACACGGTTTCGGTAACTAAACTATTACCCTCACTAATGGTTAAAAGTGCCATAAATTGTGCTTGCATATCTGTGGGAAAACCTGGATGTGGTAAAGTTTCAACGTCACTAGCTTTCAATGAACCCGGAATTGTGCGTAAGGTAGTTTCATCTTCTCTTAATACTCGACAACCAATTTCCTCTAATTTGGCAATAGCGGGAATAAGGTGATCATAATTGATCGAGGTAACTAAAATTTCTGAATGAGTAATAGCTCCAGCGACAAGGAAAGTACCCGCTTCAATGCGATCAGGTATAATTTCATAATCAGTACTGTGTAATCGTGAAACACCTTGAATTATAATAGTGTCCGTACCAGCTCCAGTAATTTTTGCGCCCATACTATTACAGAAGTTAGCTAAATCAACAATTTCTGGCTCTTTAGCGGCATTTTTTATGACAGTTTCACCTTCGGCGAGGGTAGCCGCCATAATGATGGTTTCTGTAGCGCCAACACTGGGATAATCAAGGAAAATATTTGCTCCTTTCAAACGCCCACTACTACCTTTTACGGAAGCATTAACTACACCATGTTCTATAATTACATTTGCTCCCATAGCCTGTAATCCTCTTACATGAAGCTCTACAGGACGTGAACCGATAGCACAACCGCCGGGCAAAGGAACTTGTGCTACACCTAATCGGGTTAAAATAGGACCAATGACAAAGAAACTAGCTCGTAATTGAGATACTAAATCATAGGGAGCTTTTACTGCCTTTAAATCACGGGGATTAAATTCCCAAGTTGAACCCGTTTTTTTGATTTTAACCCCAAGGGAGGCTAAAACTTGCCCCATAGTATTAATATCTGCAAGGCAGGGCATATTAGATAAACGACAATCATCACCACAAAGTAATGTACCCGCCATGATAGCTAAAGCGGAGTTTTTCGCACCACTTATTTTTACTTCACCGTTGAGGGAATGTCTGCCAATAATTTCTAATGCTGGTTGAGGAGTGGAGTTAGAAATGATGTTATTAGATATGAGAGTTTCTGTAGAAGTATTTATAATTTTGTCCTCCTTTTTTAATCCTTTTAATATAAACTTTTGTCACAATTTCGTCTTGATTCTACCTGATAAATCACCTTTTGTTACATTTTTCTCAGAATATTTCTCTCATACTCAATTTATTGATTAGTAAAAAATTGAAATAGAGTGTAATTATTTTTTGTTAATTATCATCTAACCATTGTTGTAAAATTATAGCGGCTGCTCGTTTATCGATTAAGCCTTTATTATAGTGAGAAAATTTTTTACTCTCTCGAAGTTGCTCTTCTGCTTCAATAGAAGTAAGTCTTTCATCAACAAAATCTAAGGGTAAACCTAAAGCGTTACTTAATCTTTTGGCATATTTCATCACCTGTTTAGCCTGAAATCCCATTTCTCCATTCATAGTGTAAGGCATTCCTACTACTAATAAAGTGGCTTCTCTTTCGTTGACTATTTGACGGAAAACTTCTACATCATTTTTAAAAGAAGTACGAGTAACGGTAGTTAACTCTGTAGCTAACAATCCTAAACCGTCACAACCTGCTACTCCAACTCTTCTTAAGCCGACATCTAATCCTAATACTGCTACTCTTTTCATTAATTAGACCTCTTGCAAAATAAAAAGTAAAATCTATTTTAAGGTGAAAAGTGTTGATTTGTTAACTCATTACTCCTTACTCATTACTCGACTTGTGCAAGAAGTCTATTATGGTTAATTATTTTTAGCCTATTTCCATTAACTGTAATAGCACAAAGGGCAAAGGGATTAAAATTGACTAAAACTATACTCACATTGGTTTTTTGACTTTTGGTTATTAAGTATTTTTGATCTGATGGAAGATCTTAGTTTCATAAATAATAGGAATAGGGCAATCTTAAATCATGGCTTATTATTCATAGCTTATCTGTGGAGATTGATAATCTAAAGGTTCAACATGAATTAAAATTCTTACAGGAGCAAATTTTTCCTCTAATTTAACCTCAACTTCTTCTGTTATATCATGGGCAGTTTTGACATTTTCAGTATCAACAATTAAGTGCATTTCTATAAATACTTGTCGCCCTAATAATCCTCTGGATGCGATATGATGACAGTTAATTACTCCTTGTACTTGCATTACTACTTCATGAATTAATTCAGGGGCGATGGCCATTTCATCCACTAACCAAGGTAGGTTACTTTTTAACACTTCCCAACCGCTTTTTAATACCAAAATAGCCACAGGAAAAGCTAATAAATAATCAAGAGATTGTAGCCAAGGAAGATTCCAATTTTCTGATTGCCAAACAGCAATTAAACCAAGCAATACAGATATTGTTACCCAAACATCACTCATGGTATGAGTTGCATCTGCAATTAAAATATTACTGCCTAATTTTTGCCCCACTTTTCGCTCATAAAAAGCGACAAAAATATTAATACCTAAAATAAGGATTAAAACCCATAATTCTGGTCCATTAATTTTAACAGGATCACCGCCAAAAATAATTCTATTTAAAGCGCTAGTAAAAATTTCAAAACAAGCAATACCTAAAAATGCAGCGATACCTAAAGCGCCAATTGCTTCAAATTTGTGATGGCCGTAAGGATGATCTCTATCAGGAATAGGAGAAGAAAGTTGATTAGTTACTAAACCTAAGACATTATTGGCACTATCTGTTACACTATGTAAAGCGTCAGCTTGTAAACTTAAAGAACCTGTCATGATTCCAACTACGGCTTTTAATGCTAAAACAATAATATTTAATATTAAGGTAATAATAAGTACTTGACGAACTTTTTGACGTTTATCTTCCATGATAACCATAAATAATCAATCCCTAATCTTTTTTACTTTATTTAATTATAGGAGAAAAAAAATCTTAAATTTTATTAATTTGATCAGAATATTTGACAGTTAAACTTCTTTATTGAGAATAAATATCATGATTAATAATAGTTATTATAATTTAGATAAAATTACCGAACCTATTAGGAATGTAAAGCCAGAAATTAAAGCAATTGTAGAGCAAGTTTTACAATTAGAAAAAGATAAATTATCACAAAAAAATCTGCGCTATATTAATGATGATATTTTAAAAATAATCAAAGAAAATATACAATGAAAATTAACAGTTTACAGCTTTTTAATTTTAGACAATTTTATGGTAAAACACCGATAATTAACTTCGCTGGAGGAGAAAAAAATACCACTATTATTCATGGTAATAATGGGGCAGGAAAAACCACAATTCTTAACGCATTTACTTGGGTATTTTATGAAAGATTTACGGCGGCTTTTGCCTCTCCTAGTTTATTGATCAATAAAAGAGCAATTAATGAGGTAGAATTTGGCGTAGGGGTAGAGTGTTTTGCAGAAATTATTTTTGATCATGACTATAAATCATATCAGTTAAAAAGAAAATGTTTTGGCAGTCGAAATAAAGAGAATAAAATAGAAATTAATCAAACACAATTATTTATGATGGTAGCAGGAGATGATGGAAAATGGCAACATCCTATGGAACAACCTTCTGATATAATTGAGAAAATACTACCTAAAAGTTTACATCAATATTTTTTCTTTGATGGTGAACATATTGATCATCTTTTTCGAGTAGAAGAAAGACATAAAATTGCAGAAGATACTAAAGAATTAATTGGGGTAAAAGTTTTAGAAAGAGCAGTAATTCACCTTAAAAATGCTCAAAAAACTTTAACAGAAGAATTAAATTTGTTAGGGGATATAAAAGTTAAAAATTTAGTTAAACAACAACAAAATCAAGAAGATTTAACTATAAAATTAAAGACAGAAAGTAACTTAATTTCTCAAAGATTAGAACAATTAGAATTAGATAAACAAACTCTTTCTAATCAAATGTTAGCCATGAGTGGAATAGAAAAAATACAAGAATTAAAACAAAGATTATTAATAGAAGAAAAGGAAATTAGAAAAAATTTAATTACTACTCAACAAGCCATAAAAAAAGAAATTTCGACGAGGAGTTATTTAACTTTTTTATCTTCAACTATGGAAGAATTTAACGTTATCATTGAAGAGTTGAGAGAAAAAGGAGAATTACCAAGTGGCATAAAAAAACAATTTGTAGAAGAATTATTAAATAGGAATAAGTGTATTTGTGGTACAGAATTGCATCCAGAAAATGAACCTTATTTACAAGTAAAAAAATGGATGAATAAAGCTGGAAATAGTGATATTGAAGAAGCAGCTATAAGGTTAGAAGCTCAAAGTAGTAATATTCAATCATTAGTTGAACAATTTTGGATAGAAATAAATCAATATCAACAAAATATTAATGACTGGCGTATTCAGTTAGCAAATATTGAAAATCAATTAGATAATATTAACGAACAATTAAGACAATATCCAGATCTAAATATTCAAGAAATGCAAAAAAAATTAGATAATATAGATCAACATATTCGTCAATTAACTTTAAATGAAGGAGAAGTAAATTTACAATTAGACAATATCCAAGAAGATTTAATTAATATAGAAAAACAAATTAAAAAACAAGAAATAAAAGCAGAAAAACACGCTTTAATAATAAGAAGAATAGAAGCCACTGAAGAATCTATTAAGTGTATTATGGAAATTCAAAAAAGAATGGAAATTCAATTTAGATTAGCTTTAGAAAAACGTTTACAAGAAATTTTCAAATCTATCTCTTTTACTCCTTATCAACCTCGTTTAAATCAAAATTATGAATTAAATTTAATCGAAAATACCTCTGGAATTGCTTTATCTGTTGCCGCATCAACAGGAGAAAATCAAATTTTAAGTTTATCTTTTATTGGTGCTATTATTGATATGGTTCGACAATGGTCAAAAGAAAATAATTTAGTGGGTTTAGATTCAAGTAAGTTTCCGATAATTATGGATTCTCCTTTTGGTAGTTTAGACGAAATTTATCGCCGTCAAGTGGCTAAATGTATTCCTAAATTAGCAAATCAATTAGTTGTTTTAGTCACAAAAACTCAATGGCGAAATGAAGTAGAAACCGAAATGAATCCTTATATTAATAAACAATATGTCTTAGTTTATCTTTCTCCAAAAGAAGATTGTCAAGAAGATTCTATCACTTTAAATGGCATTGAATATCCTTTAGTAAAAAGAAGTGATAATCAATTTGAATATACAGAAATAATGGAAGTTAATATTTAATTTATGATTTTTAGTCTTCAGTTTTTAGATAAAATAATATTTAGAGATTTATTTTTAAAATTTTAATTATATACCGATAATTTAGGATTTTTATAGAAGAATAATTACGAAAAGATTATTTCCCTTAACTAATTACAATATCAAGATTTTATTAAATTTTACAACTTATGATAAATTAGTCTAATTCGGTTTTTGCCATCAAAATATTTAGTTATCACTTTTTTTACTATAACTATCATATAAATCTTTAATAGTTAGATCAAAATTTATCTTAAGAAATCTATTAATTTTCAATAATTCTCCAGTAAATCCTCTCACATCATAGTTTTTTTCTTGTAATGTTTTAACTAACTGATAATATTTATGTTCTTTTAATATTTGTTCCTCTAATTGCCTTTCTTCTTCTGATAATGTTTCGATACCTAATAATAATAATATTCCTTCTTTTATACCTTTAATTTGTTCTATTTTTAACGGAATATTTTGTAAAATACTTTTTTTCAATAATGCTTGTTTTATTTTTAAATCAACAGATTTTTCAGAACTTTTTGTCTTAATTACTTTAGAATTTTTAGGAGATGAATCTGATATTTTTTGAATAGTTTTAATTTGATTAATAAATTTATTTTGATTTTCTTTAAAATTTTTATGTATGATAGCGATTCTCGTTGAATCTCCTAAAGCTGTATGTAATTTAAGTAGTTTTTTCTCTTCTTCTGATAAATGTTTAAGCTCATTTTCTAACTGTTGAGGAAGATTAAATAATTTATTAATTACTTCTAAGGATAAACGATTATTATTAGTTAAATTTGCTATATCTTCTTGTATATCTTCTATTTTGAATTTAGATAAATCTACTTTTGCCTCTGCTATAATTTTTATATCTTGACGATTATCCCAAAAGATTAAAGTATCAAAATTATACTTATTTTTAGCTTCTTCTATTACTTCTTTTAAAAGTTTTAATACTAATTCGGGTTTTTCATTATAGTCAAATTGATAATGTTTAAAATTGAGATGTTTTTTATTACTAAACCAAGCATATCCAATTTCTGTGGGTTGTTTATAAATTTTTTCACCTATTTTTTTATCTTTAAATTCTAAATCTATATATACTATTTTTACCATGATTTTTTAGATATTTTTTGTCCTAAAGAACTAGATATTAATCATTGAATTTACCCTGATTTGAACTTGATATTTTCTTACTTTAATCTATCAATTAAAATAATACAATACCTAAGTATGATTGAAATTAACTTAAATAATATATATTATTACTTAAGACAAAAGAGAAGTTTAACTTTTTTAAAATTTAGGTTAAAGTTAATGGTAATAACTGAATCTAATCATTAGTTTATATATGCGCGCTTTATTAATTTATCCCATCTTTCCGCCTACTTTTTGGTCTTATGACAAAATTTTAGAATTAGTTAATCGCAAAGTATTATTACCGCCATTAGGATTGATTACGGTAGCCTCAATTTTACCCCAAGAGTGGGAATTTAAGTTAGTTGATCGTAATATACGCCCTGTAAGTGAAGCAGAATGGGCTTGGGCGGATGTGGTAATTATGTCAGCAATGATTGTTCAAAAAGATGACTTACTCAGTCAAATAAAAGAGGCTAAAAAAAGAGGAAAATTAGTGGCTGTAGGTGGTCCTTACCCTACTTCTGTACCTCACGAACCCCAAGAAGCTGGAGTGGATTTCTTAATTTTAGACGAGGGTGAAATCACCTTACCAATGTTTGTGGAAGCCATCGAGAAGGGAGAAAAATCTGGTATTTTCCGTACCACCGAAAAACCTGACGTGACTATTACTCCTGTACCTCGTTTCGATTTATTGGAATTTGATGCTTATGATTCTATGTCGGTACAATTTTCTCGTGGATGTCCATTTCAGTGTGAATTTTGCGATATTATTGTACTTTATGGACGAAAACCTAGAACAAAAACCCCTCAACAATTACTCAAAGAGTTAGATTATCTTTATGAGTTAGGTTGGCGGCGAAGTGTTTTTATGGTGGATGATAATTTTATCGGTAATAAACGCAACGTCAAATTATTGTTAAAAGCCTTAAAAATATGGCAACAAGAAAAACAATATCCTTTTCGCTTCAATACCGAGGCTTCTGTGGATTTAGCTGACGATGATGAATTGATGCAGTTAATGGTAGATTGTTATTTTGATGCGGTATTTTTAGGCATTGAAACCCCCGATGAGGATAGTTTACAGCTTACTAAAAAATTCCAAAATACTCGTAGTTCTCTTGCTGATGCTGTTGATAAAATTATTCGTATAGGATTACGCCCTATGGCTGGTTTTATTATCGGTTTTGACGGTGAGAAAAAAGGTGCTGGCGATCGCATAGTCAGATTTGCGGAACAAGTAGGCATACCTACCACAACATTTGCGATGCTTCAAGCCTTACCTAATACTGCGTTATGGCATCGTTTAGAAAAAGAAGGACGATTACGGGAAGGAAAAGATGGTAATATTAACCAAACAACATTAATGAATTTTGTGCCAACTCGCCCTGTGGAAGACATCGCTAACGAGTATGTGGACGCATTTTGGCGGTTATATGATCCCCATGCTTACCTAGATCGTATATATCATTGTTTTTTGAAATTAGGTGCTCCTAAAGCTCAACCTCCTGCTAAGTTACCTAGTTTAGTAGATCTTAAGGCATTAGCAATTGTAGTATGGCGACAAGGCATAAAGCGAGATACCCGTTGGAAATTTTGGCATCATCTTTTTAGTATTATCAAACATAATCCTGCAGTATGGGAACATTATTTAACTCTTTGCGCCCATAATGAACATTTTATGGAATATCGGGAAATTGTTAAAGTTCAAATTGAAACACAGTTAAAAGAATATTTAAGTCAAGATCAAAAATCCTTAATAACCTGTTAACTTATTGATTTATGTGGGCATTGCCCACTCTATTTGACTAAATTTAAAAAATTCTTATCTTAATGCTCGAATATTATATCTATATTCCTGTTCGTTTAAACCGTCTCCTTTAAAAGCTATATTACGAGGAATTTTTTGAGCCAAAGCTACTGCGCGATCGCCACCATTAGGATGAGTACTAAGTAAAGTAGGTGTTTTACCTCCTAATTGTCCTAATTTTGTCATGAAATTAACCATAGCTCCAGGGGCGTAACCAGCATCATATAATATTTGTAAACCCAAGTCATCCGCTTCATACTCGTCTTTACGGCTATAGGGTAAATCTAAGGCTAAAGCAACGCCTAATTGTACCGCTTTAGTTTTATCTAATCCAGCAGCACTTAATAACCCCTGAGTTACCGCTTGTTGTCGCATTTGTTTTTGAGAGTGACGAGCTACCACATGACCAATTTCATGGGCCATCACACTAGCTAATTCTGCTTCATTAGAGGCTTTTTTAATTAAACCTGTATTTAAGTAAATAAAACCCCCCATGGTGGCAAAAGCATTAATTTCAGGATTATTTACCACCTGAAAAGTATAAGGTAAATCAGATCTACTACTAACAGAAACTAATCTTTGTCCTATTTGATTAATATAATTAGATAAATCTCGATTTTGATATAATTTAACTTTTCTTTGAGCAATTAATTGTTGCCGTATTTGAGCGCCAAATTCAACTTCTTGTTCATCACTAATATTACTAATTTGAATGACTTGAATTCCTCTTAAAATCAATTCTTGCCAAGGAATAGCCTGAGTAATATTGGCATTACCCAATATCAAACTAAAAGTAATAGTAAAGAAAAGGATTAAATTTAATAATTTATGTTTTATATTAATCACGATAATCAAAATATATGAAAATACTTAATTTTGTTGACTGATAAAAATTTTAAAAGTTCCTGATAATAAATAGTCTTTTCTTAATTATAGTCTGTAAATTAGATAATCACAGGTTTTTGTCAACCTAAATCTTCTGAATATTTATTTTTCAATTATTAAGTTTATTAAACTAAATTTTCGATTTATAACAATTAATTTCGGTTATTTTTATCAAATTGTTAACTTTAATTTAAGTTTTAAAAAAATGTAATAATATATAAATTAATTAATATATTTTTAAGAAATCAAATTTTTACACTAATATTTTAAAACAAATAATTATGTCAAAACATATCTTAATCAAAAAACCTGTAGGAGAAATTTTAGAAGAAGCTGGATTAATTAATAGTGGCCAAATTCATGTGGCATTGATTGAACAAAGTATTTATACTCATTTAAAATTAGGAGAAATTCTCGCCCTTCATGGTTGGATTGATCAACAAACGGCGGATTTTTTTGCGGAAAAGATCAAACAATTAGCTTGTGATGACAAAAAACAACGAATGGGTTATTATTTTATTGAAGCTGGATTATTGAAAGAAAAAGATATAAAAGCAATCCTTGATGAGCAAGAACAATTAGGGATAAAATTCGGCTCTTTAGCAGTTTTAAAAGGATATATTAAACAAGAAACTTTGACTTTTTTTCTTACACATTTTGCTCCAGAAGGTATTGATACAAATGCGATTCAATATCTTGACAAAACTACTATAAATTCTAAAAGAGCTACAATTGTCGAAAACCATGAAAAAACTATTCTTTCCACTCAATCTCAAGTAACAACCCACAACAGTTACTATGATTTGACTATTCATGAAAAAATCACTATGGATGAGGAAGATTTAAAAGATGAGATTATTTGGAAAGGTTAATTCTTTTTAGAAATATATAGCTTTTTGTGTTATAAATTATTTACAAAGTTCTTCCCCCCGACGGTATAACTCACGGGCGTAATCTGTCCATATTCCTTGTCCCCAATAACGGAAACAGCTTGTTTGTAATAATAAATTATAAAGTAAGGCTTCTTGATAATCTGCTCTTTGTGTTACAGTGGGATCTTCTGCTACTAAACGATCATATTTTTGATGAAACATAGCACTTAATTTATTCATCGGCTCAAGGACATTTTCATAACCTTTTACCCAGCTTAAATCATTTGTCCATGATGCGCCATCCATGTGGAATTGATGATCATTTTGATTAAGATCGGCGATGGCACTTTCTACCGTAGCAGGAGTGATATTATAGCCAACTTTTGCCCAAATTTTATGTTGCCCCACTGGTTGACATATAGGATAATCTTCAGGGTGAATGCCGTTAGCTTCCACTAACTCAAGATATTCTGTACCATTAAAGCCCACGACATCGCTACCATTTTTAAGATCATACCATAAAGGTTGAAAACCACGAGGAAACTCATTCATCATCACGCCACCGTTTTCACCGTCAGCAATTTGACTAACACAAGAAGGAATAGAAACACCTTTAATGTCTTGTTTGCCTAAAGTTTTCGCTTCATGATAAGGTTGCATTTGTGCCACTAATTTTGTATCTGAGCCCTGAGTTTTAATTAAAGCTGTAATACTAATAACTTCTCCTCTGGAATTTTTGGCCACTAAACGATTAGGTATATATTTTTGTCTATGATCTAGCCCTGAACCATCGATATTTTCAACGGTATGTTCTTGAACTAATAACCAACGATAACCGCAATCTTTAAGCGCTTTAACATATTCATAAAAAGTGTCAGGATGGTTAGGAAGGTGCATTTCAGGAGGAGAAAAACCTTTTACCCGTGATAAGGCTTCTTCACCGAAAATAGAAGCAAAATGATGTTGCCATGCTTGAATTTGTAATTTTAAATCGGGAATTGGAGTTGAAGGTGCGACGGCGTGAGACCACATTGTACCTAACCACTCTACATAAGGCTGATATTGGCGATGGCAAGTAATGGTTTTGAGATTATCAATAACATCATTACGCTCCATTTGCTGTAAACCCCAGAGTAAATTGCCCGAATAATCTAACATGATGCGAGGGTTACAACCATCAGCAACTAATTGAGGGATAAATTCACCCATACGACTATAACACCAAGCAAAAACACTAGCGTTATGGTTATCACCGTCACCTTGATTATTAAACATCTGCTGTAAATTACAGATTAACGCTCCATTTTCTCCTGCTGGAATGGTGGGTTGGTGCATATGTAAAGCACAGGCAAATCCAGATTTTATGTGTTCTAATTTGAGATTAGTTTTAGGTAAATATACTTGGTTATTATTGTTAACTAAAGCTGATATTTTTGCTTCATTACCACTGATAGGAGGAAATAAGACAAAGGTTTTTGATTCTGTTGTGGCAATCATAAATATTTTTTTGTGAGGGAATAACTTAAGAGATTTTTTAATTTTTTGTTCTCTTTTGTGCCTTATTTTACCTTACATTTAATGAACATTTTTTCTTATTTTTTATAACTTAATTTAATATTATTTTACCTTTATTTAGAAAACTTAATATTTCTTTTACTGAGATCTTGCACCAGAACAAAAATACTTAATACTCTAAAGTGAGGTAATCAATTTTATAGCGGTTAGTATCAATTCTGAAACTCATTACTCATTACTTCTTACTCATTACTCCCCCTAGTCATGGGGTGCAAGATATGAGTTTTAGGTATCAGGTTTTTGACGGTATAGTAAAATTTACAGATTTATTTTTTAATCTTGATTATTCACCAATGACTTAAAATTGCTATATTTTTAATTATCAATACTTTATTTGAAAAGATTTTCTATTTATTCAGTAAACTCTATTTATGTCTGAAATTTTAGCACCTTGGAGAACGTTGTTACAAAGAGCATTACATCGTAATCGATCACAAATATTTAGTCGTTATTTTTCTTTAGCAACCATAAGTGAGGATGGTTTTCCTACTAATAGAATGGTAGTTTTTAGAGGTTTTTTAGATAATAGTAATCAGGTAAAAATTATTACTGATATTCGCAGTGAAAAATTTACTCATTTAACTAATAATTCTTCTAGTGAAATTTGTTGGTATTTTGCTAAAACAAGAGAACAATTTAGAATCAAGGGAAAAATAACATTAATTACGGAAATTTGTCAAGATAAAAATTTATTATCTGAGCGTGAAAAAGTATGGGAAAAATTAAGTATAAACGCAAAAGAGCAGTTTTACTGGGCAAATCCGAGAGAATTATTAACAGAAAATCCAGCAATAATTATTAATGAAATAGAAGAAAAAAAGCCTATATCTAATTTTTGTTTATTATTATTAAATCCACAAAAAGTTGATCATTTAGAATTGAAAGGAAATCCTCAAAATCGATGTATTTATGAGCTTATGGAAAATAATCAATGGTTGAAAACTATGGTTAATCCTTAATTTAATTTACTTAATTCTTGACGCATTAAATTCTCAACTTTGTTATATTCTTCTAAAATTTGAGGGATTAAAATAGTGGGTTTTTTCAGATTCCCTTTAATCATACAATGTTCTACTTCTTTTGATAATTGAGATAATTTCATCGCCCCTAAACTTTCACTACTAGATTTTAGGGTGTGAGCATTTATTTTAATTTCCTGTCTATCTTCATTTTTTAACCCATTAACTAAACCTTGTATTAATTTTGGAGTGTCTTCTAAATAAGCATTCATTAAATCGGCGAAAACCTCTTCAAATTCTTCCTCCCCTATCATTTCCCTTAATTGTGTAATCACTTTTGAGTCTAATGAAGTCATTATTTTCTCTGATTTCGGTTCTATTTGTATATTATTCATTATGTCTGAAACTGAGTTACTTTTTTTCAAATTTTTTAATTTTTGTACTAAACTTTCCACTCTCACTGGTTTTGATAAATAATCATCCATTCCTGCCGCTAAACAAATTTGGCGATCGCCTTCTCTAGCATTAGCCGTCATGGCAATAATATAAGGAGGATTACCATAAAAATTATTATTAGGAGTATTCCAAAAAGTGCGAATATGACGAGTGGCAGTTAAACCATCCATTTCGGGCATTTGTACATCCATAAGAATAAGATCGTAACATTGACGACGAAGAGTCTCTAACACTTCCAAGCCATCAGCAACCACATCAGCACGATAACCTAAACGCTTAAGAATATTAGTAATAACTTTTTGATTGATAACATTATCTTCAGCGATGAGAATTTTTAAAGGTGCGATATTAGCAATATTCTCAAAAGTAGAAGAAGGTAAAACCGAAGTAAAAGATTTTTGATAATGATTTTGTTTTTGACAAATTTTGACTAAAATATCTGATAATTGAGACTGTTTAATAGGTTTGCTCAAAGTTGCCCACCAATTAACTTCTTTCACAGAATTTTGTATTTCCAGATTACCAATAGAACTCAATAAAATCAACGGTAAATTTTGATACTCAGATAATAAACGAATTTGTTTACCTAAACTAACACCATCCATAGAAGGCATTTGCATATCTAAAATAGCTAAATCAAGGGGTTGCTGATTTTTAAGCATGGATAATGCTTCTTTTCCCGAAGAAGTAACAATGGTTTCCATGCCTAAGTTATGACACTGAATCATTAATACTTGGCGATTGGTGTCATTATCATCCACAATTAATACTTTTTTGCCACTTAAAACCTGACGATGAGGAGAATTATTAGCTAAAGAAAAATTAGAAACTTGAGTTTTAACCGTAAAACAGAACATTGAACCTTTGTCTTCAATTTTAGAAGAAATTTGCCAGTCAGGAGGAATTTCCCCTGCTAAATTACCTTTACTTTCTACCCATATAGTACCCTTCATCATTGTCACTAACCGCTTACAGATAGCTAATCCTAACCCTGTACCGCCATAGTTGCGAGTAGTAGAAGCATCCACTTGAGAAAAAGCCTTAAATAATTTATCCATACGACTGGCAGGAATACCGATTCCCGTATCTTTCACCGTAAAGATTAATTCATATTCAGTAACATGATTATTAATAATAACAGTACGATAAACTCCTACAGATAAAACAATTTCACCACTTTTAGTAAATTTAATGGCATTATTAACTAAATTAACCAAAATTTGCCGTAAACGAGTGACATCACCATTGATACTAAAAGGAATTTCTTGGGCGATAAAATAAATCAATTCGATATTCTTACTTATCGCTTTAGGTGCTAATAAATCGAAACATTCTTCTACCACCGTATTAATGGAAAAAGGTTGAGATTCTAACTCTAACTTTCCAGATTCTATTTTAGAAAAATCGAGAATATCATTAATAATAGTTAAGAGATTATCACCGCTAGTACGGATAATTTCAGCAAACTCTCTTTGTTCACTATCAAGATTAGTATCTAATAATAATCCTGTCATGCCAATAACCGCATTCATGGGAGTTCGTATTTCGTGACTCATAGTCGCCAAAAACTCACTTTTAGCCCGATTAGCTGCTTCTGCTTGTTCTTTTGCTAGTTGTAACTCTTGCTCTACTTTTATAGTTTTGGTTATATCAGTAATTGTACCTACTAAACGAGATGCTTGTTTTTGAGCATCACTGTCTCGTTTACCCTTAGCTAAAACCCAAATATATTCACCATTTTTATGTTTTAAACGATGTATATTTTGATATAGTTGCCCTGGATTAAAAGCTGATAAGTTAATATCCTGTAAATTTTGTTCTAAATCATCCTCATGAATTTGATGTAACCAACTATCAATATTATCTGGCAAAGGATTATCTTCATAACCAATAATGCGCATCCACGCTGGAGAATAATAAACTTTATTAGTGTTTAAATCCCAATCCCAAATACCATCATTAGTACCCGAAACCGCCAAATCATAACGTGCCTCTGTTTCCCGTAACGAATTTTCAATTACTTTTTTGTTCTCTATTTCCTCTTCTAATTTTTTTGTCTTTAAAATTAATTGTTTCGTTCTTTCTTCCACTTTTACCATTAAATTTTTGCGTGAATCTTCTAATTCAACAAATTTATTGTGTAGAGTTTGAATCATTAAATAATAATTTTCTGCTAATATTTCTAATTCCTTGATATTAGTTTTTTCCCAAAGAAAACTTTCATTTTCGATAATTTCATCGGATAAATGACTGGTAATATTTTTTAACTTATCTAAAGGTTTAACCAATTTTCGACTAACTCGATAGGCTAAGAAAAAAGCAATAATAATAGTAAGATAAAGAATACCTAAAGAATTAATATATTCTGATTGTAATTGATGAATAAAAGGTTCAGTTTTAATCTTAACGAAAATTGACCAAGAAACATCATTAATAGCTAATTTTTGAACATAAAATGATTTACTCCATCTCGACATAATAGGCATTCCTGCTTGAATAGGTAGCCATTGATAAATATTAGCTTGTAACGGGCGTATCTCATGATCATTAGAGTCAATATCATTTTGATTAGCGGTTAAATTATTACTAGCAATGATTTGATTTTTATTATCTAAAATAAAGACATCTGTATTTTTTTCAATATTATCTAAATTAAGAAAATTACTAATTTGTTTACTAGAAAAACCACCATAAACAAAACCATTCCATTGATTATTATTATCAGTAATAGGATAAATAAAACCTACATGACTTTCTTGTTTAAGGTTCTCTTGATGAATATTTGTTAAAATAGGTTTTTTACTTTCTTTGACTATCTGAAACTCATTTAAACTATGAGAATGTAAATCAATAATTGATTTCCCTAGTTGATTTTGATTCGGATAACTAGCAATAATAATTCCTTCTTTATTGGTGATAAATAATTCCTGAAAATCATTAAAGATATTAGTAGTCGTTACTAATTGATGTTCTAAAATATTCTTATCTGTGATAGAAGCTATTTCCGCCATCGCTTTTAGATGAACATTATACCAACTAATAAAAGTTTTGTATAACTGTTCTGTTTTATTATTTAATTCTCTAACAATTTGTTTATCAATTTCATTAATTTGATGATAACTATTAAAAATAGTAATAGTAAGAGTCGTAATTAAAATAAAACTTATAAATAGATTAAATAAATTTTCCTGAAAAGATAATACTATTTTTTTTTGTTCTTTTTTTATAATTTTTTGTATCGGAATATAATTAATAATCAGACTAGCAATTATAACGTTAAAAAGACTATTTATTGATTGTTTTAAAATAATTAAAGTTACCCCTAATACCGAAACTTTTAAAATATTTAAGTAAATAAAACTAACAAGAGGAGTACCAATAAATAACCAGTAAAGAATATTAATTAAAACTAAATTTTGACTTTTTCTACGCCAAAAATAACTAACAAAAATTGTCTCAAGAGTATAAACAATTATGGCATAAGGATGCCCCCACAAAAACCAAGTACAAATACTACTAAGAAAACCTGTTACTACCCCCCATAAACTTCCATAAAAATAAGTAACTAACCACACAAAAATTGAGCCAAAAATAAAATCAACACCAAAAAATAAAGGTAATTTTAAATAGTTACCTAAGTACGCTAAAATAATGAGAACAAATAATGAAAGATCAACAAAGTTTGTCTTACTTTTCATGGTTTATCATAGGGAATAGTGACGTTCTATTACTAATAATCAATAATAAATATTAGCTTTTTGTTTAATAATTAATAAATAAAACAGCTAAATAATATCAAATATTAACAATACTTACTTAGCCGTTATTCTCATTATAAATTATGTGGTTAACAATACAATATTTGATCTATTAGGTAAGACAGTCACTATCATCAATTATTCCAATGCCATTTGGTGATACCTCCAGAAGCATCAATCAAAGTAACTCCTTTGTCCTTTAACAAATCACGGATGCGATCGCCTTCCTGATAGTTTTTAGCCTGACGAGCATCTAACCTTTGTTGAATTAAAACCTCAATTTCTGACTCAGTAATAACATTAGAAATATTTTCAATTTCGTTAGAATGAGCTTCCAAACCTAAAATTTGAGCTAAATTCACTAAAGTATGCCATTTATCTCCTAATTCCTGACTAGATTGACTGGTTTTGCCCTCATGGGTTAATAAATTCCCCTCCTTGCGTAAATCCTTTGCTAATTCAAAGAGGATAGCTAAACCTGCGGCAAAATTAAAATCATGATCAACGGCTTGACAGAAGTGATCTTGAACTGATTTAATAAAACTAAGATTGGCTTTCTCTGTCCAATTTAGTATTTCTCTATACTTAACTCCAAAAAGTAAGCCTTCTGCTAAAGTATGCCAACCATTAGTTACAGCTTTTAAAGCCTCATCAGTGAAATCAAGGGGCTTACGATAATTAGCTTGAAGGATAAATAAACGAATGGCCATGGGGTCATATTTTGCCAATAAATCCCGAATAGTAACGAAATTTCCGAGAGATTTAGACATTTTTTCCCCGTCAACTTTCACCATACCATTATGTAACCAATAACGGGCTAAAGGTTTACCCGTAACGGCTTCCGATTGAGCAATTTCGTTTTCATGGTGAGGAAAAATCAAGTCATTTCCCCCCATGTGAATATCAATAGTTTCCCCTAACATATCCCTCACCATGGCTGAACATTCGATATGCCAACCCGGGCGCCCTTTTCCCCAAGGAGAATCAAAACTAGGCTCATCAGGTTTAGCGGATTTCCACAAAGCAAAATCAAAAGATTCTTGTTTCACCGCTTCACTTTGATTAACTCTACCACTAGCACCAGTTTGTAAATCTTCTAATTTTCGCCCTGATAACTTACCATAATCTTTAAACTTACTCACAGAATAATAAACATCACCTTGAGTTTCATAAGCATAACCTTTTTGCTCTAATTCCCAAATTAATTTTTTGATGCCATCGAGGGCATGAGTCGCACGAGGATAAGCGTCAGCAGGTTTAACATTTAGTCGTTGCATATCCTCAAAATAAGCCTGAATAAAGCGCTCAGAAATGGCCTCCATAGTGGTATTTTCATTTTTGGCACGATTAAGAATCTTATCGTCAATATCTGTAAAATTTTGAATATATTTAACTTCGTAACCTCTCCAAATCAAATAAGATCTTACCACATCCCAAACAATGCAAGTTCTTGCATGACCTAAATGACAATAATCATAAGCAGTGATACCGCAACAATACATATTAACTTTAGGGGGATTAACGGGGATAAAAATTTCTTCTTGATTAGTGAGGGTGTTGTATAAAGTTAAATTCATTTTTCAGGTTTCAGGTTTCAGGTTTTAGGTTTTAGGTTTTAGGTTTTAGGTTTTAGGTTTTAGGTTTTAGGTTTTAGGTTTTAGGCTTCGGGTTTCGGGTTTTAGATACATCCTATTCCTAAATCATTTGTCTATATTTTCAGCAAAGTTTTCTAATACTTTTAATTATTCAATTCTAATAGCTGAATGCTAAACTTAATCAACCTTTTATTGTAAAGCACTTTTATCCTATAAACAAAAAAAAGTCCCCAAAGTAGGGGATTTAGGCGCACAATTAATTATTTATTTCCGTTGATTCTTTCTGTTTTTGCATTTCTATCATTCTTTGTTGCTGTTGTTGTTTGAAATCTTCGGCAGCGGAGTTAATGTTCTGGTTAGTATCTTCAGCGAAATCCGCACCATTACGACTATTAAAAAAATTGGCGTTGTGAATTAAATCCATGGGGTTAATACCGTCTCCATAAAAAGGATTTTTTTCGTTACTTTGAAAAGGTTGCGGTTGCCCATTTTTAATGGTTTGAGCGTTAACACAGTTATGAGTTATGGTAATTAAACTCAAGCTAATTATTATACTAGCTACAATTTTTGAATTAGTGATATTTTTCATCGATTTATCTCTCTAAGTTATTAATAAGTAAGTAGGGAAAAGGTAAAAGGTAAGAGGAAGAGGCAACAAAGATTTTTAGTTATTCTTATTAATTTTAAAATATATAATTGCTAAATGCTTTAATTTATAGCAATCTTTAAATCATTGGTTAATTTTAAATAAATATAGACAGCTAAAACCTCACATAATAGGATTACTATATATTTGACTGAATATTAATTTTATTTGTTTCCTTTTTTTGTTTTTTACTCATTTTATTATCATCAATTTTTTGAAAATCAGTATTTTTATGCACTTACATCTTTCTTGTAGGTGATACCACCCTTATTTTTTAAAGAGAAAATCAAGATATTTTGGATGATTTTTTTAAGCAAAACGACGACTTAATAAAGGCTTAATTGATAATAAAATTACTACATCAAAAGCGAGTAATAAACATAAAACCGTGACAAAATTAAAATTACCCCAAGGGGTATTCATTACGACACTAGCGAAACTCCAATCACTATTTTGATAAATATAGCGTATGGGCTCGATGGCATAAGTTAAGGGGTTTAAACTGGCAATAATTTGTAACCATCCTGCCATGAATGACAAAGGTGCTAACGCCGTACTCGCAAATAATAAAGGTAAATTGATTACGAAAATAACAGCTAATAATTCAATATGCCCAGGTAAAGCAAAGGCAAAACCGAGACTAAGCCCTGTTACTCCTAATACGATCAAAAATACTATTAAAGCGATCGCACCTAATCCCAAAAGATGAGGTAAACCAGCACCAATAAAAGCACTAGCAATGATGATAACGGCGGTTTGAATAAAACTGAGGGTGATAATATAAATAGTGGAAGCTGCCACGATGGAAAAACGAGAGGCGAGAGGTGCTACTAATAGTCTATTTAAAAAGCCAAATTCTCGATCAAACATGATGGGTAAACCAGCATTTAAAGCCCCAGAAAAAGCGGTAAAAATAATAATACCGGGTGCTAAAAATTGTCCGTAGGTTATGTTATTTTCAAATAAATTTTCAGGAGCATTAAAAAATAAAGCACCAAATAAAATTAACCACATAAAAGGCTGAATAACTCCAGCTATAAGACTTGACGGGCGACGTTTTAACTGAATAAATAAACGTTTTGTTAGTGCTAAAGTTTCTTGTAAAAAGTCCCTAAAAATACTATTTTTTACCTCTATTTGAGTATCTAAATTAGGAGATAAAATTTCTGTAAATTGGTTAGGGGAAATACTTTGAGTCATAATTATTTCTGTTTAATAAAAAATATAAATAAGTTTAATTTTAATCTTCTAAGAGTGGAAAAAAAGAAATTATTTCAATTCCTAATTACTCATTCCTAATTATTTCATCGCTTGTTTTTTTTCTGCTTTCAAATCTCGATTATTAGAGGCTTCTATTTCGGCATCAATCAAGGTTTTTCCTGTTGCGGCTAAATAAACATCGTCTAAACTAGGGCGAGATTGACTGATACTAAACATCGGTAAATCATTTTCTATGAGAGTTTGTTCTATTTTACTAATAGGATTACTTTTTGGGGTAACAATTAGGTTTAATGAATTGCCTTGAGTTTGATTAATGATAATTTTTTCCACAAAAGACAATGATGATAATTTTTCTTTTGCTTTTTGTGCTTCTTCAAAGTTCGCAAATTCCCTAATTTTTAAGGTAATGCGATCGCCACCTAAACGATCTTTTAAAGAAGAAGGACTACCTTCGGCAATAACTTCACCTTGATCAATAATAGCTAATCTATCTGCTAATGCGTCTATTTCTTCTAAATAATGACTGGTAATTAATACTGTTGTACCAGCTAATTTAAGTTGACGCAAAAAATCCCAGACGATGGTGCGACTTTCGATGTCTAAACCCACAGAAGGCTCATCTAATACTAACACTTGGGGTTGATGAAGCAATCCTGCTGCTAAATCAAGACGTTTACGAATACCCCCTGAATAAGTGCCTGTTTGGCGATCGCTATATTCTTGTAAGCCTAATAAATTCAATAATTGATCAATTCTTTTTTTTGCCAGAGACAGAGGTAGATGATAGAGAGAGGCTTGTAAATTTAATAACTCTCTCCCCGTTAAAACCTTATCAATAGCAACCTCTTGAGCCACATAACCCAACTTTTGGCGAACTTGTTTGGGTTGAGTGATAGCGGATACACCACCAACTAAAATCTCTCCAGAGTCAGGTTGAGCAAGGGTAGTTAAGCATCGGATAGTGGTAGTCTTTCCTGCTCCATTTGGTCCTAATAAACCAAAAATTTCGCCAGTTTTGACGGAAAAAGAGATATTTTTCAGAGCTTTTACTTGACCGTAACTTTTTTGTAAATTTTTAAGGGTAATTACATCACTCATCTTACTTAAACACTCTTTCAAGATTATATTGTTAATGCTCTCATATTCTGGCAAAAATAATCAAGAGACTTATTGTCAAAATTGACAAATGAGGGTTATTTTTAAACAACTTTTTTCAGGATAAAAATTCCCCCAGAATTGGGGGTTAGGGAGCTTCTTCTCATTCAATTCCCCCAGAATTGGGGGTTAGGGGCTTCTTCTCATTCAATTTTCTAGAATTGCGAGGTTAGGAGGCTTTCAGAATTGGAGTTAAAAGATTAAACAGAAACAGTGGTTTTACGACGACGACGAGTAAATTTAGAATCTATTTCTTCCTCTTCTTTCGGAGTCATAACTTCAGTAATATTCCCGTTACCATTATCACCCATAGTTTTAGGAGTATTTTCCTGTAACTGTAGCATAAAGATAACTAAAGGTTCGCTATTTAATTCTCGTTGAATTAATCGTCCTAAATTTGTTTCAACATCAATGCGGATACTGGTCCAATTAACATCATCATGACCATTTAATAGTAAACTACTTTTGACCCGATCTGTAATCGTTTTATCAATAGTACGAATAATCATCCGCTCAAGGGAAGCTATTTCAATTTGGCATACCACACCACGCAAATTAATTTGTGGTTGACTTAATAAACGCCCTTGATTATCAATACTAGCCGCAATAGTAATAACACCATCTTCAGCTAACTGTTGACGCTCTTCCATGACACTATCATGAACTACCCCAGCAGTATCAACTAATTGAATACCCGAAGGCACTTTATTTCCTTTACCGATACTATCTGCCGTTAATTCAATGGTGTCACCATTTTGAATAATCACGATATTTTCTGGGGGAATACCAACACTTTGAGCAGTTTTCGAGTGTTGTACTAACATTCTATGCTCACCGTGTACTGGTACAAAAAACTTAGGTTTAGCAAGGGATAACATTAATTTTTGATCTTCTTGACAACCATGACCAGAAACATGAACTCCTGCTTGTTTCCCATAAACTACGTTTGCTCCTTGCATCATTAAACGATCTATAGTATTAACTACCGCAATAGTATTACCCGGAATCGGACTAGCAGAAAAGATAATGGTATCACCTTGACGAATTTTTACCTGCCGATGTTCGCCCTTAGATATTCTTGTCATAGCGGCGAATTTTTCACCCTGAGAGCCAGTGCAAAGAATTAATACCTCATTTTCTGGTAAACCGCTTAAATTGCGTAAAGGCACAAATAAATTATCAGGTACTTTGATATATCCTAAGTTACGAGCATGAGCGATCACGTTTAACATCGAACGTCCCACTACGCCTACTTTACGATTATATTCCATCGCTAACTCTAGTAACATATTAACCCGATGTACAGAAGTAGAAAAAGTTGTTACCATTAAACGCCCTGATGCTTGGTTGAAAACCTTTTCTAATCCGGGATAAACTGCTCTTTCTGAGGGTGTAAAACCGGGTACTTCAGAATTAGTGGAATCTCCTAATAAACATAAGATGCCTTCTTCCCCTAATTGAGCTAAACGGTGTAAATCGAAATATTCTCCATCTACTGGAGTATGATCAATTTTATAATCTCCTGTATGAATTAAAACACCGATGGGGGTATGAATTGCCAGGGTAAAACTATCGGCGATAGAATGGGTATTACGAATAAACTCAACTTTAAAATGTTTTCCTATTTTGACAACTTCACGGGGAGAAACTGTTTTAATGATGGTACGCTCATGTAATCCAGATTCCTCTAGTTTATCACGCAAAAGAGCCATAGCTAAACGAGGACCATAAATTATGGGGGTGTCAATTTGTTTGAGGTGATAGGGAATACCTCCCACATGATCTTCATGACCATGAGTTACAATCATAGCTTTTATTTTTTGTTGATTTTCCTTCAAATAAGTCATATCAGGTAAAACAACATTAATACCGTGCATTCCATCCGTAGGAAAACCAATACCCGCATCCACTAAAATAATTTCGTCTTCATACTCATAAACACAAGTATTTTTACCTATTTCATGCAAACCACCGAGAGGAATAACTTTTAATAACGGCTTATTATTTCTTGATGGAAGGATTACCACAGGTTTTTCAGGGGCTGTAGTTTTTCTTTTTCTTGCTTGAACTTTATACATATTTGATGTTTCCTTTTCTTGATAAATAAATGTGATTAAAAACTAAAATTAATTCTTGCACTTAGTCTTTTAGAGCTTTTTAAGTTTAAGAATATAGTAAAAATAAACTTAAATTGCCATTATAAAATTCAAAGACTAAAGCTTTTACTACAAAATGTTCTATGTAAAAAACATTAGTTATTCCCTCCTCAAAAAAACAATTTATTTTATCTCTTTCATTTAATGAAAAAAACTTGTTATCTGACTTTAAAATAGTATTAATTTAATGATATTTACTATTTATAATAAGCTCAAATCTTTTAAAACTTTCTCTACTTCTTGTTGCTGGTTTATTGGCAAAGAAGTTAAAGGTAATCTGACATTACCAACATCCCAACCTATTAATTGAAGGGCAAACTTGACTGGAACGGGATTAGTATTACAAAACAAAACTTTAAATAAACTATACAATTTTTGTTGAATTTCTTGAGCTAAAATGTTATCACCTTTTTCGTAACCTCTAATCATTTTTTGCATTTGGTTGCCGACTAAATGACTAGCAACACTGACAACTCCAACACTTCCTACACTCATCATCGGTAGGGTTAAAAAGTCTTCTCCTGAATAAATCAAAAAATCTGAAGGTGCAAACATTCTTATTTTAGCACTTTGTTCTAAATCTGCACTAGCTTCTTTGATGGCGACTATATTATCTAAATCTTGAGCTAATTTTGCAGTGGTTTGGGCTTCTAAGTTTTTTCCTGTCCTTCCCGGTATATTATACAACATTATGGGTACATCCGAACAAGATTGAGCGATGGCTCTAAAGTGTTGATATAATCCTTCTTGAGGTGGTTTATTATAATAAGGGACAACTTGCAAACTACCATCAATACCGATTTTACTGGCTTTCTGAGTATCTTTGATGGCTTTAGCGGTAGAATTTGAGCCTGTACCCATAAGAACTTTACCACGATGACCGACGGCTTTTTTAACAACTTTCAGTAACTCATATTTTTCCTCACTTTCGAGGGTAGGAGATTCACCAGTAGTGCCACAAATAACTAAACCGTCACTACCATTATTAACCAAATGATCAGCTAATTTTTCAGCGACACCATAATTAACAGTTAAGTCCTCGTTAAAAGGTGTTACCATTGCGGTTAAAACTCTACCAAAAATATAATCACTCATTATTGTCTATCAACGGAAGGTTAAAGTAGGGACATTGCCCATAATTTAGATTATTATATCGTAAAACGACATTTTACTAGGGCAAAAATAACTTGATATTTATTACTATCAACGGGTGCGACAGGACTCGAACCTGTGGCCGACTGCTTAGAAGTAAGGTGATATAATTAATTTATTAGAAAATATCAACGTTATAAGTTTATTTTGGCTATTCAAGTTGATAAAAAATGATCCAATTATGATCTAATTTTGATCCATATTTGATCCACTTTTCTAAATATTTCAATTAATATCATCTTATATCACTTTTTTTTAATGATACCTGAGAAAAGTTACAGACCTTCTGGAATAAAAATTACTATTCAGAATAGAAGCGGTTTAATTCGTTTAATTTATACTTATCAAGGACAACGTCAATTTATTAGTTATCCTTTAAATTACTTTGATTCTGAAAATCAAAATATTGCTATTGCTAAAGCGACGGAAATTCATAATGATATTTATCTTTATGATCGCTATGATGAAACAAAAGAAAAATATAAGTTAAATTATCAAAAAAAAGTTATTCCGATTAACCCTGATTTAACACAAATTACCCTTAAAGAACTATGGGAATATTATAAAAAAAACAAACAACATATTTCTTTAAAAACTAAACAAGTAACTTGGTATCCTATAGATAAATTATTAGATAATTTTATTCCAGTAGAAAATGTTGCTGATTTTGTAGAATTACTTAAAGAAAATTATGCTTTATCAAGAGTTGAAAAAATATTAAAAAGTCTCAGTGCTGGTATTAATATGTCAATAAAACACGGTAAATTCAAAGGACAAAATTATTTACCTAACATTATTTATGACTTAAATGTAAAAAAACATAAACAAATTAAATCATTTAATAAAGAAGAAGTTAAAGCGATATTATCAGCATTTAAAAATGATACTTATCTAAGTAAATATAGTGGTATTAACTCCCATAGTTTTTATTATTATTTTGTTGCTTTTAGATTTTTAACGGGTTGTCGTCCTAGTGAAGCAATAGCGTTAACATGGAATGATATTATTGATAATAATGGAAAAATGTGGATTAAATTTGACAAAAGATACACTGATAATGAGTTAAAAGAAGGTACTAAAAATGGTGTTTATTGTCGTTTATTTCCAGTTAATAAACAACTCTATGAATTATTAAAAGAAATTCCAAAAAGACATTCTAAACTGATTTTTCCTAACTTAAATGGTGATTATCTTGATACTCATAATTTTTCAAAAAGAATTTGGAAAAAAATACTGAATCATTTAATCAATGATGGTTTAGTTAAAGAATATTTAACTTTTTATGATATTCGACATTGCTATACTACTCACCTATGCAGATCGGGTAAAGCTGATTTACAAACTATAGCTAATATTGTTGGTAATTCAGTACCAACTCTGATCAGAAATTATTTAGCAGTAGATGAAAGTTTAGAATTACCAGAATTATTTTAAGAAAAACAAACATTCATTTTAAGATACTTTAAAAGGGCTTATTTGCTCTTTAATTATCTCAAGATATAATCACAAAGACTATAACGTAAACAACGCAAATAAACGTATATATCTTGAGAGTTAATAATACCAATAATTCTATGATTTAAACTTACAAAGTAAACATAATACCTTAATCTCACTTGTTACAGTGAAAAAAGAGCTATTAAGTATGTTATAATCTAATCGTCAACAATAGTTAAAGTTCACTTGTTACAGTGAGTTATTGCATCCATGCACAAAAACAACTTAGATAACCTAAAACCATTTAAGAGTAAATGGCAAAATACCCCAACAAAATTAATCAGAATACCTGAGACATTTGAAGATGAAATCTTAGCTTATGCTTATCAATTAGATTTAGGAATTAAACCTAATGATTCACTTGTTACAGAGAAACTTAAAGAAATAGTAAATAAAATTAATAATCAAGAATCTGGTTATAAGGTTAAGTATGCTAATAACTTAATCAAAGATATTAAACAATTAATAAATGAGGATAATTAAATGAGTGAAAAGAGAAAAAAGAAAATAATAAGATTTACTGCACACCCAAATATAGATAAAGCATTAAGGCAATATTGTGAAGAAAATAATGTTTTAATGTCTGAGGTTTTACCATTAATATTAATTGACTTTTTATGGAATGCAAAAACAAGTTCACCAGATGTGAAAAATTTGATAAAAAGAATGCAAAATGAAGATATGTGGACAAGCCGTTTAAGCCCAGTAAAATCTGATCTTGTCATGAATAAAGACTTAATGAAAATAGTTTTACGTCATGCTTTAGATCCTGAAATTTTTATACTTTTAATGGAGAAAATGAATAAATCAAAAAATGACCAATAAATGTGTTGCTACAGTATAATAAAAATAATCCCTTCAGTAATTACCTGAAAGGATAAACTTAAAAATAACAATAAAAGGTGTTTTTAGGGTACACCTTACCAAAAACCCTTTTTTTACTGTAACTAGCAGTAAAAACAATCAAAAATAGTCAAATTTAACGATAATCTTATGTTACCAGAAAATAGTCAAATTAACGATTTTTTAGAGTGTCTTGGGTACGGTGAAGGGGAAAAAGTTTTCATTAGAACTATTCCCTTAGATAAAGAGAAGCCGCCAAAAAAAATTACTCTAACTTATCCCATAACTGAAATACCTAAACAAGAATCAGGTTATGGTGTATATTTCGTTGTTAATGGTCAAGGTAATTCTAAGAAAGATATTAAAACCGCAAAAGCCTTATTTTGTGAGTTTGACAACCTATCTTACGATGAACAATTAACCATATTAGCTAAATTTAATTTACCATTTCCAACTATTCGACTATTTACGGGGGGTAAAAGCATTCATCATTATTGGGTATTTGATGAACCCGTACCAATTGAACAATGGCAAGAATTAATCAAAGACTTAATTGATTATATCGGATCAGACCCAGCAGTAAAAGATCCTTCAAGACTAATGAGATTACCAGATTATTTTCACTACTCAAAAGATGAAAACGGTAATCTAATTCAAGGAAAAAAATCAAAAGTTCTTAGCGGTTGTTTACATACTTACTCTTATGAAAGTTTAAGAAATATTATCCCTCGCAGTATCCCTAAAGAAGTTAAAAAAGTTATGAATAATCATCAAGTTACTGATTATCAGGTTATTAGCTTTATCAAAGATGTCGTAAAACCTCATCAAAAAGGTAGTAATACTTATGATAATTATAGAAAATTATTAGGAGCGATAAAACAACTTTATGGAGAAGATATTGCTTTAAATATTGGTGATATTATCGGTTTAGATGATGATTATAATTGGTCACAAATTATTGAATCAACTAATGGTAATTTTGGGTTAGGTACTATTTATTATCAATTAATAGAGTTAGGATTAATCAATAAAAGTCAATGGTCAAATTTGTTTAAATCAAATCAATCGCAATCTAGTAAAGTCACTGTTACAAGTGAAAAAAGAGACTTTAAAGAGCATACTACAAACAATGAAAATGTCATCAATGATTCTTGGATCAATATTGCAACTAATGAATTATTTAATGGTAATTGGATCAGTTTAAATAATGTTTTATATCAATATAATGGAAATTACTATGAAGAAAAAGAAACAGTAATTATTAAAAAACAGATTGTTAATTGGTGTTCTAATTATATTGATGAAAAAGGTAAGAAAAGTAAAGCTAATCCGACAAGTGTAGAAAATGTTTTTAAATGGGTAAACGCTTTATTTGGAGTTTCACCTAGTCAGGTTAATTGTGAAGGGATACCTTTAAAAAATGGTTACTTAGCATTAATAAAAGATGAAAATAATAAGCCAAAATTTGAATTAAGAAAATACTCTCATGATGTTTATTTTACTTATCAAAGTCAGGTTAACTATGATCCAAAAGCAAATAAAGAACCAGCAAATAAATTATTAGAATGTATCGATGAACCGTATAAAAGTTTATTTGTTAAAACTCTTAGTACAATTTTAAGTTTCAAAACAATCAAGGAAATGTGGGACCGAATAAAAGCCCTTTTGTTAATTGGTGATGGTAGCAACGGAAAAGATACCGTAAGAGAAGTAATAAGTTTAATTTTAGGTGAACAGGGCATAACAAGCTGTTCTCTCAATGATTTTTCACAATCAAGAGGTTTTAATTTAGCTCGACTTGCCACTAATCCTAAACTTAATTGGAGTAGTGAAAATAAAGAAATTAACATTGATTCAATTCAATCTCTTAAACAAGCAATCACGGGTGATCCATTATTTATTGAAGGTAAAGGAAAAGATGGTTTTGAGGTTAAGTTAAATACTTTATTTGTGTTCAATACTAACCATAAGCCTGATTTAAAAGGTAATCAATTCGCTATTCAATCACGACTGACCTTAATTCCCTTCACTAAAACCTATTCCATGAACCCAAAACAAGGTGAATTAAAAGCAGATCCAAGATTTAAGCATGATAAAAACTTTCTGGTTAATGATGTTGCACCAGCGTTATTAAATTTATTGATTGATGCTTTTGGAGATGTTTACCAAAACGGCATTAATTATCAACAATCTGAAAGTTACTTTAATGAGGTCATTGAAGAAAATAATCATCTAAGAAGATTCTCTAATGACTTAGGATTAATTTTCACGGGTGATGAATCAGATCGGTTAAGTATTAGCGATATATATAGCAAATTAATTCAATGGTATTTTAATAATGGCTATTTAGAGTTTGAAACCAAAAACGAAAAGGTAAAAAATATTTGGTTAGATGATGACAAAAAAGATCCTGTCGTCAAACTAAGTAAAGATTTAAAAACAAGAATTTTAGAGCTATTCCCAAAAGTAAAAGAAAAAACTATTCATCAAAAAAAATATTTATCTGGGATAAAATTTGATCTTGACTCCCCTGACTCCCCTAAAAATTCTAAAACTATTGATAATAAAGAGTTTGAGGGCAATCATGTTGACTCCCCTATTGACTCCCCTTTGACTCCCCTATTGACTCCCCTAACAACTAATCTTGACTCCCCTAATCTCAAAAATCAATCAATTTTCAATCCATCACAAACTCAAAATGACTTATCTGAGTCTAAAACTGATCTGATATTTAACAATAAATCTGATTTTCAATATATAAACAATAATTATGAACCAGATTTTATAAAAAATGAAAGTAAAAATCAAAAAAATGAGTCAGGGGAGGCAAAAAATGAGAGTAAAAATCAAAAAGGGGAGGCAACATGGGAGGCAAAAGGGAGGCAAAAGGGAGGCAACATGGGAGGCAACATGGGAGGCAAAAACCCTAATAAAATCAATACTTTTACAAAAATAGGGGAGGCAACATCAAAAAAAGTGAGTCAAGAAAAAAATGAAGTTGATAATGTTCAATTTTTTGAGTCAGATATAAAAGAAAAAGACTTTAATAATATGATAGAAATAATTAATATGTATTTAGAGCATTTAGGATTCTTTTCTATGAGTGAAAAACATTCTTTCATAGAAAACCAGATAAAACGATCTTATAAAAATGTTTTTGACTTATCGGACAAAGAATTAGTAAATCTTTATGAGTTAGCAATTTCTTCATAAAAATTAGAAAAAGCCTCATATTCTATGGTGCAAAGTGTTGCACTTTACTCAAGAATCAAGGCTAAAGTAAATTTTTTGATAATCAACATAATGTTCAGTACATTCTCAGACCTTAGCTGTTTGTATTTGTACTGAATATTAAAAACTATTATCAGATTATTTTGAGAATCATTATCAAACTCTTTTTTTGTTTCTGATTGCCTGTGCTTATATCGGCCTTTAAGGGCCTACATAAACATATAACTGAATTAGTTAGCTTTTAACCGTATCTAAATTGTTCACAAAGGTGTACAAAATTGTATTGTGTTTATCTACAAGTTTGCGGTTTTTGTAGTGTCAATTTCGTGTTAATTAGGTTCTATTTTTGATCTCTGTTGATCTTGCGGTCCTTTAGAGGGCCACAAGATCAACAGAGATCTAAAGAAGATCTAGTTACAAAGATGAATATAACCAGTTAAAAAAGAGTCTTAAAACTGATCCAGAAATGATCCACTTTATACTTTCATAAAAAACAGAAATACTAACACAACAAATATTAGAAAAAATGATCCAGAGATGATCCAGTTTTTATATATGTTAAATACAATTAGTAGAGAAAAAAGCTAGAAGTATTGATTTTAAAAGACGGGTGCGACAGGACTCGAACCTGTGGCCGACTGCTTAGAAGGCAGTTGCTCTATCCATCTGAGCTACGCACCCATAACACGCTTAATTATTATAACTTGTTTTCTTTTGGTTTAGCAAGTCTTAGTAAAAAATAGTACATTAATTTTTCATGAAATGAAGTCTTGATGCTTAAGATGTTTTTTGGTTTTTTTCATGGGGTAATGAGATTATTTGATGGTTAAGTAAGATAAAATAAGAGGTTACAGAAATTATTATACAAATTAATCATGTCCGTTAGAGTTAGAATAGCACCATCTCCTACTGGTAACTTACATATAGGCACAGCGCGTACAGCAGTATTTAATTGGTTGTTTGCAAGGCATCATCAAGGTACATTTATTTTAAGAGTTGAAGATACAGATTTAGAGAGATCTAAACCAGAATATACTGATAATATTAAGTCTGGATTGAGTTGGTTAGGGTTGCATTGGGATGAAGGGCCATTTTTTCAAACTCAGAGATTAAATTTTTACCGTCAAGCTATCCAAACTTTACTTGATAAGGGTTTAGCTTATCCTTGTTATTGTACTTCTGAAGAATTAGAAGCCATGCGAGAAACTCAAAAAGCTAATAATCAAGCACCTCGTTATGATAATCGTCATCGTCATCTATCTTTAGAAGACATCGCTAAATTTGAAAGTGAAGGCAGAAAACCTGTTATTAGATTTAAAATTGATGACCATGAACAAATTGTATGGCATGATTTAGTTAGAGGTAACGTTACATGGCAAGGTAGTGATTTAGGCGGTGATATGGTAATTGCACGCACCCCCGAAAATGATGGCGATCGCTTTGGTCAACCGTTGTATAATTTAGCAGTAGTGGTGGATGATATTGAGATGAATATTAGTCATGTGATTCGAGGAGAAGATCATATTGCTAATACAGCTAAACAAATATTATTATATCAAGCATTAGGGGTAAAAGTACCTGAATTTGCTCATACACCATTAATTTTAAACTCAGAAGGTAAAAAACTATCTAAACGAGATGGCGTAACTTCTATTGATGATTTTCGGAAGATGGGATTTATTGCCCCAGCATTAGTTAATTATATGACATTATTGGGGTGGACTTCTCCTGATGGGGAAGAAATATTTACCCTGTCTGAAGCTGCGACGAAGTTTAGTTTAGAAAGAGTGAATAAAGCTGGAGCAAAATTCGATTGGGATAAGTTAGATTGGTTAAATAGTCAGTATTTACATAAATTATCTTCAGAAGAATTGTTATCCTTATTAATTCCTTATTGGCAGGAAGCAGGTTATCAATTTAATATTGATACAGATAAGGATTGGTTATTACAACTTACTGCCTTAATTGCGCCTAGTTTAACTCGTCTTACCGATGGAGTGAAAGAAGCGGCTTTATTTTTGAAGGGTAGTGTTATTTCTTCCCCAGAAGCCACAGAATTTCTTACTCAAGAAGGGGTTAAGGAGGTTTTAGAAGCAGTAATGAAGGGGATAAAATCTGATTTGACTTTGTCAGAAGCCAATGATATTATCAAACAAATTACTAAAGATTTAAAAGTAAAAAAAGGTTTAGTAATGAGATCTTTAAGGGTAGGTTTAACAGGAGAATTACATGGACCTGACTTAGTACAAACATGGTTATTATTAAATCAAAAATCCATAGATAAAACTCGTTTAAAATTAATCATTAATAACTAAGATTTGTTGAAAATTTCTTTGTAGAATTGGAGGATAAAATAAAATCTTCTCCCTTTCTATGGTTTTATCTGGTTTGAATTAATACTTTCGTCTCAATTGATTATGAAGACAGGCAAGATACCACATATAATCGTCAATTTTATAATTAATAGCCTGATTAATATATAAAAAAGAGTTTATGGAATCTTTTTGCGCTTCATAATATAAACCAATATAAAGATTAAGATAAAATAAATCTCGAATATTTTGAGTTTTAAGGGAATATAAAAGGTTTTCTACAGATAATTTCCCAGCAAAAAGTTGATATATCTCACCCATAAATAAAGGCAAATCATGGTTAATCGGAAATAATAATTCCATTGCTGTTAAGGAATTTTCTAATTGAGCGATACAAAGATAGTACCAAAGAGTTTCTTCTACATCCTGAGAATTGACACTTAAATCTAACTCAAATTGTCTTGCACCTTTACTATATTTGCCTAAATAATAATAAGTTATACCTCTTTGCCAGAGATAAGGAGTTAGTTGGGGATTTAATTCTTCTGCTTTATTAAAATCTTGCAATGATTCAAGCAATCGCCCTAGTTTAAAGTATATCATTCCTCTACAAATATACATTTTAGGATCAAAAGGAGATATTCTTAATCTTTTATCATATTTACTTAAATCGCTTTCTAGTATCAAGGTATCAATCATGAAGTTTACAATTTGCCATAAAAAAACTATGCTAAGTATTCTGATTAAAGAAAGGAACTTTTTAATCAAAAATACGTCATTAGATAAAAATTTATTAATGTTATATCAAGTAAATATTAGTCATTGATGAGAAACTTATTTATAATCCTAGAGAAATAAATAATAAAACGAAAAATGCTGGTATGATTTACAAAAATCAGTATATCATTAAAACAAATTTATATTACTACTTTATTTGGTGTGCAAGGAGAATAGACAAATGAAAGAAATAGATTTAAGCGGAAAGCCGTTTCATTTTATCGGCATTGGTGGTATTGGAATGTCTGCATTAGCCTATATTTTAGCCAAAAGAGACTTTCCCGTTTCTGGATCTGACATCCGCACTACTCATATAACGGAACGTTTAGAATCCGTTGGCACACAAATTTTTACTACTCAAATCCCTGAAAATCTCCACAAAATAACTAACTCTAAGGTAGATTCCCTTGCTTACGATACCACAGAAAGTAATAACTGTCAAGCTCAGATCATCTGTTCTACGGCTATTCATGATAACAATAAAGAGTACCAAGAGGCAGTCAATAAAGGTTATTCTATTTATCATCGCTCAGATTTATTAGCCGCTTTAATTAAAGATTATCAGAGTATTGCCGTTGCTGGAACTCACGGTAAAACTACCACGAGTAGTTTAATTGCTTATATGTTATTAGAATGCGGTTTAGATCCTACTGTGATTATAGGAGGAGAAGTTACCGCTTGGGAAGGTAATGCTCGTTTAGGTAAAAGTCCTTATCTAGTAGCAGAAGCTGATGAGTCTGACGGATCTTTAGTAAAACATCATCCTGAATTTGGTATTATTACGAATATAGAATTGGATCATCCTGATCATTATGAATCTTTAGAACAATTAATTAATATTTTTCAAGAATTTTCTGCTCAATCTAATACTGTTATTGCTTGTGTTGATTGCCCCGTTATCAAAGAAAATATCAAGGCTACTCTCACTTATAGTTTAAACCCTGATAGTAACGCTAATTATATAGCTAAAAATCTCATCCATACTCCCTACGGAAGTCAAGCACAAATTTGGGAAAATGGTCATTTATTAGGTGATATATCCTTATTATTATCAGGAGATCATAACATTAGTAATGCTTTAGCCGCCATCGCCCTAGGACGTAAATTAGGTTTAGAATTTAATATCATTGCTCAAGCCTTAAGTACATTTGAAGGTGCAAAAAGAAGATTTGAGTACAAAGGAACTTATCAAGGTTCGACATTAATTGATGATTATGCTCATCATCCTAGAGAAATTTTTTGTACATTACAAGCAGCTAAGGCAAGATTACCTCAATATCAAGCCAAAAGATTAGTGGCTATTTTTCAACCTCACCGTTACAGTCGCACAGCTACTTTTTTACAAGAATTCGCCCAATGTTTTACTCAAGCAGATGTAGTGATTTTGACGAATATTTATAGTGCTGGAGAAACTAACACTACTGGTATTGACGGAGAAAAACTTGCCCAAACAGTTAAAAAATATCATCCCAAAGTCTATTATCATGATAATTTATCTACCATGACAGCATTTTTGGCTGACTTTATCCAACCTCAAGACTTAACCTTGTTTTTAGGTGCAGGAAATCTCAATCAGATTATACCTCAATTGCTAAAACTCAATCATGAATCTTTAGCACAAGCGGCCTAAATTAAGTAATAAGTAATAAGTAATAAGTAATAAGTAATAAGTAATAAGTAATAAGTTATTTTATCTCAACAGTCTTCTTCTTTTCGGTTAATTTGTGTGGAGTGAAAATGTTATGAAAAATATACAAACAGACTCTTTAAAAAGTCCTATCTCATTAAAAGGAAGTGAATGCCTTATCCATCATTCCGTAGCTTTATCTCAATATACTTCTTACCGAGTGGGGGGTATTGCTCAATGGTATGTTGAGCCACAAACATGGGACGATATTCAAGCTATTTTTGAGTGGATAGAAAAACAACAAATTCCCTTTACTTGTTTGGGTGCTGGTTCTAATTTACTTGTGAGTGATACTGGTATTTCAGGTTTAGTTTTAAACACTCGTCATTTCAAAGACTATAGCATTGATGAAGAAAGTAATACTATAACCGTTGGGGCAGGATATTCTTTACCTAAACTAGCATGGAAAGCCGCAAAAAAAGGGTGGCAAGGCTTGGATTGGGCTGTAGGTATCCCCGGCACCGTTGGGGGAGCTGTGGTGATGAATGCTGGGGCTCATAAGGGCTGTATAGGAGATATTTTAGTTAATGCCGTAGTTGCCTATGGAGATGGTAGTATTGAGATTTTATCTAGGGCTGATTTAGAATATGCTTATCGTTCTTCAAAGTTACAAAATAAACAAGCCTTAGTGTTAAAAGCTAGTTTCTCCTTACAATCGGGTATGGCAAGGGAAGAAATGTTAAAAATTACTACTAATAACTTTAGAATTCGTAAAAATACTCAACCCTATGATAAGCCTAGCTGTGGCAGTGTTTTCCGCAATCCTTATCCCAAGGCGGCAGGGTGGTTAATCGAGCAAATTGGCTTAAAAGGCTGTCAAATTGGGGGGGCGCAGGTTTCTCATCGTCATGCTAATTTTATTATTAATTCTGATAATGCTACCGCTAGAGATATTTTTACTTTAATTAATCATGTGCAGGAAGAAGTTGAGAAAAAATGGTCAATCTTATTACATCCTGAAGTAAGATTATTAGGGCAATTTTAATTAAGTAGGGGTTGCCTCATAGTGTTTTGGTGAAGGTAGGTATCGGGTGTCAGGTATCAGGTGTCAGGTTTTAAAGAATGAGTTTATAGCTAATTAGTAAACTATTCTTTATTCAAATTTAGACAATAGTTGAAATTATTAATTAAATTAGATTGAATTTGAGGAGAAAAATATTGTTGTGTTAAAGAGGTTTTAGTGAGGAAATTATTAATAGTTTCTATCCATTGTTTATCTCCTTTTGGCAAAAGTAAACCGTAGTAATCACATTTTAATGGTAGAGTTGGCACTATTTGATAATCTTGAGAATTATTTAGAGAAGATAACTGATTTTCTAAGGAAATTTGAGTATCCATAATGGCATCAATAGAATTATTTTTCAAGGCTTCAATTTCTTGTTTTTTCCCTTCTATTCCTTCAAAATATATGGGTTTAGTTTTAGGATATTTATTCTGTAAAAAATTATCAGTATTAGTATTTTTTAAAACTCCTATTTTAAAATTTTCAAGGAATTGATTAGGATTAAATTTATTAGTCAAAGTTTTTGGGATTAAGAAGTAATTACCCGTGACGAAAAAAGGTAGTGAAAAACTAACTTGATTATTTTCTTCTCTGATAATATTACTACCACATTCTAAATGGACTTGATTCTCTTTTACTAAATTAAAACGATTATTAATATTAGAAGGAAAAATTTTTATATCAAGGGGAAAAGGTAAATCTAATTGAGTTTCTAAATAACTAGCTAATTCTTTGGTTAAAAATTGACAAAAACCCCCCCATTTTCCTTGATTATTAACATAACCAAAAGGATAATTATTTTGGGGATAAGCTACTTTTAAAATACCAGTGTTTTTAATTTCTTCTACTATTGAATTATAATCATCTTCTAAGGGAAAAGAAACTACTAAAGGTGGTACTATTTCTAAGGGTAAATTATCACCATAAATTTGTTTAATATTTTCTGGAGTAAGGTTAGTTATTTGATTTATTTGTAAGTTTTTTCCCTTGGAAAATTCAGCAAAACTAGCAGTAAGATAGGGTAAAAATTCTTGGTTATTATTTAAGTATTTTTCCATAAAAGCCACTGCTATCCCTTGAAAATAATTGCTAGTAACATCTCTATTATTTCCGATTAAAATCTCAGGTAAATAATCTGCTGTAAATTCTTGCGCTGGTTTTGTTGAACTAAAATGAGTGCCTGATTGATAAAATAAAAGATGTTTAAATGGACTTTTTAACCAAATAAAAGGATGAATTTGCTCAATGACTACAGGCGTAATTATATCATTACTACCTCCTGTTATCATAATTGGTATTTTAATCTGACTAAGGCTTTGTGATCCAAAAATTCCACTGATGAGAGGATGAGTTGCGATTACGGCTTTAATTCTTGAATCATGCAAATTATATTCAACGGGTGGTAAATGACTCCCTTGACATTGCAATATTAATGAAGCATTTACTATCACCTGATCTTGACTACATTCGGCTTTAAGTTGTGGTATATTTAAGGGAGCTCCTGCTAAAGATAAAACTGTTGTACCACCTAAAGAGTCACCTATAGCTCCTATTTTGTCTAAATCGACTCTATTTCGCCATTTTTCGTCTTGTGAGGCTAATAATGTTAATTTATCGATAATAAAACTTAAATCTTGAGGTCTTGCTATATATTCTATCGGACTTAAGACACTGCTTAACGTACCTTTTAACAATTCTTCTCTATATTGTAAGTCACTACCAACGTGTTGAGGTACAGCAACTATAAAGCCGTAAGAGGCTAAATGTTCGGCTAAGTTGGCGAAATTCTCTCTTAATGAACCAAATCCATGAGATATTAAGATAAGAGGCTTTTTTTCTTCAGTATCACTAGGAAAATAAAAATCTACCTCAAAATTATATTCTCCGACAAATCCTTGTTTTGTCTGTCTTAAATCTTCTCTTGTTAAAGTAATCGTTTCTTTTGTAACGTTATATTTTCCTTTTTTACTTAAATTATTGAGATTTTCTAAATTTAAAATACCTTCTTTTTCTTTTTCTATATTTGATTGATTAATAATTGCTTTTGTTACGGCTTCTCTATAACTTTGATAAATAAAAATATCATCTTTTAATTGTACTAATAATTCTAAATTAACATAAATATAATCAGTGGGAAAAGAGCGTAAAACATCTAAAATTGTCCAAGAAGACTTTTGATTAGCGGTAGTTAAAATAGCACCTCTAATGGCATAAAAACCGTTTCTATCTTTATGGGTAGAAATAACTTTTCCTAGTTGTTTAAGTAAATCTTCCCCTAGAGAAGTGCGAGTAAGTTTTGATAAAGTAATGGTTTCAAAATTATAAGATTTATTCAGGTAAATTCTAATTTCTGCTAAAGTTTTTTTGTCTAATGATGAGGTATATTGTTTTAAATCTTGAGTCATTTCTCCTGTAGTCGCAAATTTTTCTAAGGAGTCAATAGAGAGAGGAAAAATAAGTGATGAATAGACAAAATTAATTTTTTCAGCGGCTTTAATGGATAAAGGAAATAAAATATTTAACCCTAGACAAAAACTGGTTATTAAAAATTTTTTTAACATAATTAATAATTATAATCTTCCTAAATTATTGGTGATATTTTATAGCGGATAAATCACTGCTAATTAAACATAATTAATTTATTAACTTACCTATACTAATTCTAAATCATTCGTGAGAAATGGATTATTAATCAAAAACTATTTTAAAATCTTTTAGGATAAATATGATCATCTTTAAATTTTATATCAATTTTTATTAAAAAATAAGAAAGAAATGATCTTTGTGGTTATTTAAGTGTTAGATTAGTGTTGACTTATTTCGAGAATTACATTAAGTTTTTAAAAGATGAAATTACAATCTAAAACTAGCAAATATTCTAGTATTTTTATCGGTTTAACTTTATTATTTTCACCTTTAGGAGTTATTTCTCCTCATTTTCAAAATCCAGTATTAGCTCAAAATAATCAAATTAATTTATTAAGTCAAGGAAAAGGTATATTTACATTAGGTAATAGAAAAGCTCAAAATGTCAATTCTGCTTCTGTCACTTTAAAAGGAAATAGAGCAAATTTAGCTATTATCTTAGATAATAACCAAACTATACGCTTTGATGGTACATTTACTCGTCAAAACTCCCAACAGGTAAGAATTAATCTAACTAATTCGGGTAATGCTGATGCCAGAGGAGATATTTTATTAGAGTATCGCAATAATAATATTACCTTATTAAATGGTAAAGGACGACTTGATGGACAAAATTTTAATCTTCTTTTCCGAGAAAATAACAGCAATTCTAATTCTGGTGGGAATAATAATAGTCTGAATATCCAGCAAACTGGTGAGGGGTTGTTAAATATACAATCTCGTCAAACTCAAAATATTACTTTTGTCACTATTACTGTAGATAATCGACAAAAAGCCAGAATATCTTTAGGTTTAAAAAATGGCAATGTGATGAATTTTGAGGGAAAACAAACTCAAAAAGATGCTTATAGCATCAGAATCCAAGTCAATAATTCTGGTATGGCTTCGGCAACAGGATTTTTTAATATTGAGTTGGGTAGTCGTAACTCTATTAATAATATTATCGGACAAGGGACTATTGATGGACAAACTTTCTTAGCTAATTTTCGATAATTTTCAATAATTTTTCTCTTAATTTAAGTGTTGCTAATGTGGATAAAATGTTAGCAATAACTTAATTTGTACTCATAATTAAAGGGAATAAAAAACGGCATTTTTTTTATAAAGTTACAACAATTCTAGTTAGCAAAATGCACAATCATCTTAAATATTGAAGTCATTTGCAAACAATGATAAATTAAGCCAAGATGTCGTTGCCTTTCGATATTTATGTTTTAATGGTTTATCGTAATCACACGATGCTTAATTATTGACATTCAACATGACTCAAGCAGAATATTCAGAAGAAACAAAATCACCTCTTTTCTATTGGCGTAAAACCAGCATCCTTGGGAAAATTATTGGTTTATTGTCACATTGGCAATCAAGTAGTTATCTTTTAGGTTATCAAGATATTATTGCGACTATTTTAATTTGCTTAGTCATTATTGCTGCACCTTTTACCAATAATACTCTTATTGGTTTAATCTTATTCGCTAGTGGTATATTTTGGGCATTGTTAACCATTTCTGAAATCAAAACTAATCAAATCACTTCCATTCATTTATGGATTTTTGCTTATTGGTTAATTTCTGTAGTAGCAACGGCTTTTTCTCCTCTCAAATCCGAAGCCTTTTCAGGATTAATCAAATTTACCCTTTATCTCCTCTTTTTTGCCTTAGCTACGAGGGTTTTTCGTCATCCTAAATTACTTTCATGGATTACAACATTTTATCTTTTAATTTCCTTAATCGTTAGCAGTTATGGCATTAGACAACAATTTCTCGGCGTAAAGCCTCTTGCAACATGGAATGATCCAACTTCTCCTTTAGCTGATGCCACAAGGGTTTATAGCTATTTAGGCAACCCTAATTTATTAGGTAGTTATTTAATTCCTGCCGTGGCTTTTTCCGTAGCTGCTTTAATACTTTGGCAAACTTTACCTCAAAAAATCTTCGCTGGTTTCCTCTTAGCTATTAATACTTCTTGTGTTTATTTTACTGGAAGTCGTGGCTCATGGATTGCTTTATTTGTCACAGGAATTATTTTTTTATTAGGGTTAAAATTTTGGTGGAATGAATATTTAACCCCTTTTTGGCGTAAATGGTTAATACCCATCGCCATCGGTGGTTTTTTCGCTTTACTCGGAGTTGGCGCTATTTTTAGTGAAACTTTGAGGTTGAGAATTTTAAGTATTTTTTCTGGTAGAGGAGACAGTAGTAATAATTTTCGTATCAATGTGTGGACGGCTGCATTTAAAATGTTTCAAGATTCACCTTTAATTGGAATAGGACCGGGTAATGAAGTTTTTAATAAAATTTACCCTAACTATATGCAAACAAAATTCACCGCTTTAAGCGCTTATTGCATTTTTCTTGAAATCACTCTCGAAACTGGAATTATCGGTATTATTAGCTTTCTAGGGGTTATTTCTGCAACTTTTTATCGAGGAATAGGAATTATTAAATATATGAAACCGAAAAATAATCTACAAGCGATGGTAGTAATTGCTTCTTTAGCCGCAATGGCTGGTTTAGCAACTCAAGGTTTAGTTGATACGGTTTGGTATCGTCCTCAAATTAATACGTTATGGTGGTTATGTGTCGCTATTATTGCCTCTTTTCCTGTCTTCAATTCCTCTACCAAGAATCATGTTAACTGATTTATCTACCTATTCTTTGCCTATTCTCATTGTTACTATTTATATTAGTCTCTTATTAGTAATAGCAGAATTTTCTCGTCGTTACACAAAAGTTGATAGTGAGTTTACTCGTAAAATTGTTCACATCGGCACAGGTAACGTTATCCTACTGGCATGGTGGTTTCATATTCCCACTTTTATGATTATCTTTGCCTCTATCATAGCTTCTTTTGTTGCCATCGTATCTTATTTTTTGCCCATATTACCTAGCGTTAACGGAGTAGGAAGAAAAAGTTTAGGTACATTATTTTATGCTATGAGTATCGGTATTTTAACAGGATTATTTTGGGAAAATGGACAACAACAATATACCGTCATGGGAATTTTAATCATGAGTTATGGCGATGGTATGGCAGCATTAATCGGGAAAAAATGGGGGAAAAATTCTTATCAAGTATGGGGAAATAAAAAAAGTTGGGAAGGTTCATTAACTATGACTTTTGTTAGTATATTGATAACCCTAATAGTATTAACTTTTACCGATAATTGGCAACTAGAAAATATGATAATTGCTTTAATAGTTGGTATTTTTGCTACTATCTTAGAAACTATTTCTTATATCGGCATTGATAATTTGACTGTACCAGTTTTTGGTGGAATTTTAATTTATTATTTACAACAATTTTTCTCTCTCTAATTATGTTTAATATCGCTATCAAACAAGAAGATTATTTAACCTATATATTAAAAGATTTAGAAACAAATTCTCGGTTAGAAATTGTACCAGAAAAAGGGGGAATTATTACAGATTGGACAATTCAAGGACAAAAAATATTATACTTAGATCAAGAAAGATTTAAAAACCCTCAATTAAGTGTTAGAGGCGGAATTCCTATACTATTTCCTATTTGTGGTAACTTGCCTGATAATATTTTCCACTATCAAGAAAAAGAGTATATTTTAAAACAACATGGTTTTGCTAGAGATTTACCTTGGCAAGTTATTCGTCAATCTACAGATGATAGCGCCAACCTCGTTTTATCTTTAACAAGTAACCCTGAAACTCTGAAGGTTTATCCCTTTGAATTTGAGCTTAAATTTACCTATAAATTAGCAGGAAATAAGCTCATTATAGAGCAATTATACACTAATAAATCAAAGGGGAAAATACCCTTTTCTGTCGGTTTTCATCCTTACTTTTTTTGTGGCGATAAAAGTCAATTAAGATTAGAAATTCCAGCTACAGAATACTATAATAAAAATGCCAATAAAACTTATCCATTTAATGGAAAACTAGATTATTCTTTACCAGAAATAGATATTGCTTTTACCAAAATTGATAGTAATAAAGCATCTTTTACTGATGGTAAACGTAACTTAAAAATAGATATTACTTACAGTGATTTATTCTCAACTCTCGTATTTTGGACATTGAAAGATAAAGATTTCGTTTGTGTTGAGCCTTGGAGTGCGCCTCGTAATGCCCTTAACACAGGAGAACAATTAAACTACTTAGATAAAGGAGAAAATTATCAAGCAAGTATTGTTATTGAAGTAATTAAAGACTAATTAATAAGTCATAAAACTTAGGTATTCAGTATTGGTTTCAGGTATCAGGTTTAATGAAAATGATTGAAGTAAAAAGTTATGGAGATTTAACGGTTTGACAAAAATCAATGGATTTGGTAGTGAGATGTTAAGTAAGTAGGCAAAATTAATTCTATTTTTGCATAACATCAATTAATAACAAGAAACTGAAACAAATCTTTTTCTATCAAAATGAAATAGCTTTGATTAAAAACGATGTTGAAATTCTATTACCCCTCTACTATCTTGTTGTAAATCCGTTGAACCTCTTAAAATAGTTTGATCATTTATCCTATATCTAATACTATACTGTGGATCTTGTTCATTGGTCAATATTTTAGTAATAGAAATAGACAAATTATCTGTTATATCTAAACCTAATTCTCCCCCTAAAGCAAAACTCGATGTACGTTTTTCAGGGTTAAGTATTTGAGTAGGAAATAACCTTAATTGATCAAATCCGAAGGCTTTTTGTAACTGTCCTTGTACACTTCCAATAACTGCTGCACTAGCTAAATTTGCTAACCCAATATTACTATCTCCTTCGGCAAAATTATTAAAAAATCCTCCCCCTAAAAGAGATATAATTTCACCTTGACTTCTTTGGGGACTACTACTTAATTCTATGTTATTTGTTAAGTTATTACTCCAACCTTTTACATTAGCTTTTATTCTAATTGTTTGTGCCGTATTTAAGGATGAATTAGATATATCTTGAATTTCATTAGGGGTGGAATTATCTACTAATTGATAACGACTTGTTTCTGTAACACGCCCTTCTAATTGTAAGTCTAAGTAAGGTATAAAGCCGTTTTCGGGAATAAATTTAGCAATATTATCATAATTATTTGCAAGTTTTAACTGACTGGTAAAAAGATTAAGATTCCCTGAGTTTAAACTTATAATTCCTTCTGGTTTTAAGTTGTTTAAGTTTCCATTAATTTTAATATTTCCTTCTGCTTTTAAGTTTAATAATGGTGGTTGACTAATAATAATATTTTCACCTAAAATTAATTGTAAATTATTAATACTAGGCATCACTAAAATACTTTTTTGATTCTCATTATTATTTTCTTTATTAGTTACATCTTCTTTAACTTTTATTTCTCCATTATATAATTTAATCTTACCACCAATTTCAGGGGCGATCGCACTATTAGAAATAGAGATAATTCCGTTTGCATTTCCTTGATATAAATTATTAATATCCAAAGCTAAATTATCAACACTAATATTTAAAGCATCCTGAGAAAAATTATTTTCGATTAAAGGTAAATTACCAGCAATGATAATATTGCCACCACTAAAATTACCTGTTAAATTAGGAATAGTTAATTGAGAAAAATTAAATAAAACTTCTCCATTAATATTAGTAATAGATTCACCCGCTAAAATTTTACCGTCAATAATGCCGTTTTCTAAGGTAGCAATTCCTTGAGTTTCAATCTCAGTAATTTCGTTTCTAGCTTGATAATATTTACCTTGAATGTCTAAATTAATATTACCTTTACCGTCAAGCCAATTAAGTTGATTAGCAGAAAAAATACTCAGTAAACCAAAACCATCTTGAGTTAAATTTAAGGTTAATTTAAAATCATTATTATCAGGTTTTAAAGAATTAGGAAATAATTGAAAAGGTAAACTACCAATAATAGTTAAAGGTTGAGTATTTTCTGTCAAATTACTATTAGCTAAAAAATCAATACGAGAGTTTCTAAAGCCAAAACTAGCAGTGGTTTGATCAATTTTAGTACCGTTAATGCTAGAATTAGTAATGTCGATATTACCTCTAGCTAAAGGTTTTTCTTCACTACCACTAATAGCAATACTTGCATTAATTACTCCTTCAATATCTAAAGAATCAGGTAAATTAGCTATTTGTTTAAGTTGAGAAACAGAAAAATCGGATAGCTTAACTTCTCCAGAAATTCTTTCAGGTTTAAAAGTGCCCGTTAAAGATAAAATACTATTATCACTCTGAATTTTTACGGGTAATAAAGTTAATAAACCGTTATTATAATTACCAGTAGCTTGTAAAGAATCTCCAGTATATTTTCCCCATAACCAATTATTTCCTCGGAAATCAAACTCGGCTTTTACTCCTTCATTTCCAGAAGCATTCACATCAACACTGCCTCTAAATTTTCCCTGTAAATTTTCCAAAGGGGGTAAGTTAGCATTAATTCTACTTATTTCGATTTCTTTTAATTGCGTCTCTATTTTGCGGAAAAAAGTCAAAGTATTTAATAAAGAATTTTCATCCCCTTGAATAGAAGCTAATGGTTTTGTTTCTTTATTCATTAGAGAAGCAGAAGGAGGAGAAGATAAAGTTTTTTCCTCACTATTAGGTAAAGGAAGAAGAGGAGAAGATAAAGTTTTTTCCTCAATATTAGGTAAAGGAAAAGGAGAAGAAGATAAAGTTTTTTCCTCACTATTAGGTAAAGGAAAAGGAGAAGAAGATAAAGTTTTTTCCTCACCATTAGTTAAAGCAAGAGGAGGAGAAGATAAAGTTTTTTCCTCACCATTAGTTAAAGCAAGAGGAGGAGAA